>JAFGPV010000067.1 GCA_016936015.1 Pirellulales bacterium | reverse complement strand
TCGGGGCGGCCATGCCGCCAGAGGTCATGGTTTTTATTTTTTGCACCGTACCACACACCCGTTTCAGCACACCCCTTGCGCACCTCACGAATTTTTGCGTTTGACAACTCGCGGAATACACGGAAAAACACGGCTCATCAGACCCCACATTGTGCAACAATTCAAAAAACAGGCACGGAACGACGACCTCGTGATCATGGACAATCTTAGGTATAGCCGGAATCGGCAGATGCGAAAAAATCTGCCAAGGAATCGAAAAATATTACCTGAAAGCCGTAAACAGATCCCCAAATCTATGACACTAAATCTGCACCAATTGGAGGTGAGCCGGCCAATGAGAAAACTTGAAGACCAAACATGTGATGAGCTATCGGCGAGGATCGGCAGGTGGCCAGGACCTTGTCCCGTTTGGGTAAAAGGCCCTCGGCGACCGTCTTTAAGCAATGGCTTCAAGGCCGACGGAGGATTTGGATTCTCGCGGATTGCTGTGCCAGGTCACTTCCAATTCGTTGGCGATTTCGCTGACGCCGTCGACGTAACGGAGCGCCTCTTGGGCCATCTGCTTTTGGAAATAGCTGCCGACTTGGCCGCGGAGCGTGACCCGACCGGCACGGGTCTCGAAGCGAAGATTCCGATCGGAGATATAAGGGTTTCGCTCCAAGGCGTGGAACACGCGATCATCCAACGCTGAGTCGATCATGATAGGGGGGAAAATCAGGATTTCATCGAATAAAAAATCTCATAAAAACATAGCTTGTAAACTTGATCGACAATCCAAAAAAATTCAAAAACCTTGTTGCTTGATGAAGATGCGAAATTTGCACAAAATAGCGCGATAATATCGTTTGTAGCAGAACTATCGCCCAACGGAGGGGAGAGAAAGAAAACTAATAGCAGTAAGGAGATACGGTCTTTACTGTCGAGAAAGCCCCTGCCGCCGATCGAGGTTTTTTGATACTCTACCTGAACGGCAAGCCCATGACGGCCGCCCTCGGGCAGATGCAAGGGCAGACCCATGCCAACTTCGGCACCATCGCCCCCAAGGCCAAGTACGTTGAGATTTAGCGATTTTCCGCAGGGCTGGTCCCCGATGCGGTCTTCTGGCACAGCGCGATCGATTTGATCTTGATCCATTCGCCTTTCGCACCTTGGGGGGTGGGATCGACGCGGAGGCCGGTGATCGCGCCGCGGTACTGCTTCGACGCGGAAAGGTCGATGGTGTAAACGTGGTACGCGCCGTCCGGTTCCAAGGGAAAGCTCAGGGATTTGTCGGGAGTGAAACGGTCGTCGTCGTAGCGTTTCCAGAAGCATTCGGCCTGCGGCTGTTTCATTTGGCACGCGGCTTCGATCCGGAGCAGGGGAGCGTCTTTCGCGAGCCAAAATTCTGCAGGACCGATCCATTGCGGATCCACGCCCCCAAAGAGCACGTGCAGCGCTCCGCGGATCGGCCAACCGGCGTCCGTTGCATGAAGTAAGTATCCATGTTGCCGATCCGCGGCAAACCGATAATTCGGCGGCGAGAAACGCTGGACGCGATCGTAAGCGAGACGGCGGATTTCCTGGAGCGTGCCGACGACGAGCATGTAGTCGTAGGCATAGGTGATGTTGTGATCGATGGTTTCCAACTCCAGGGGACCGAGATAGCCCGTCGGTCCGTCGAAGGCGCCTCCTTGGCCCGGCTCCCCGGCAAAGCCGCCGCAGAACATGAAGCAGCGGGGTTTGACGATTCCAATCCCCCAGTCGCGGTCATCGACCAGCGCCGCCCAGCCCTCGGTGGCCAAAAAGGATCCTGTCCAGACGGCGCCTTTCCGCTTTTCCTCCTCGCTTAAAACGATGCGGCTGATCCTCTCGCCGCTGAAGGGCTTTTCTCCGGTGTAACTCATCAGCCGGTACAACGTGCCGACCGTGTAGATCGCCGGCAGTTCCTGGTTCCTGGCCGGATACTGCGTTTTATCGGGGCGGTCGACGACCATCCGGCTGTGGATTTTGGCCGTTTTTCCATCGAGGCTGATCCAGGACTCGAACGTGCACTCGGCTGGAACGTTGTCGAGGGCGTATTGCATCGGAATGCTTTTGACATAGAGAGATTGGCCGTCGTTCCGATGGGCGACGACCTTCGATGGATTCCTGAAGTGGTCGCCCGCCTGAACCGGATTCCATCCCAGGCCCTGCCAATGGGGAAACGGTTCTTTGCCGGGCACGCGGAAGGGGACGGGACCGGAATAATGCGACATCTGGATCTGCCGCCCCCAATCCCAGTTGTTCACCAGATTATGGTCGTCGCCCGACTTCGAGAGATACGCGATCGCCCCGCCGGCGTCGAGGTTCACTCCCAGACGGATGACGCCGTTGTCCAGATAACTCATTTTCGGCTCGGCCGCCTCGCCGCGATCGGTGCTGAGAACTCCCCCAAGCACACAGAACAACGCCAAGATCCCTGGGCGATTAATCATCACGACAGCTACTCCTCAGTGGTTGAAAAAAAACCAGTAACCTTGTCAAGTGTAACAGAAATTGTAGCAAAGAAAAAAGAATGGCGAGTGATTTTTGGCCGACGATGTACGTGGAGATTGAACTGATTCACTTTTCGGACTATGAATCCGTTCGCTAAGGATTGAAAAAAACACCTTGATGGGTGGAAGGCACTTTGCGATTTCGATGTTCGCGGTCTTACCATATCTCATTACATAACCAGGGGTTGCCTTTCATTTTCGAGCATCTTTTTGGGTAACGGAAGAGTCAAACGGGCAATTTACGGCGGGAACGGTTCCGATTAGTGGGGATTAGCGGTAATCAGCGTTCCTATCTCCGGAGTGTAAGGGAACACTAATCTCCACTGATCTACACTGATTGAAGGACTGCTGAATGGATTTGGTCAACGCGAGTTGCGAACGGGCAATTTCTTGAGGATTTAACCCCCTGGAAAGGCGGCATCTTGATTCTTTTGGGGAGGGCGTTGAGGAACAACAATGCAGTTTTCCGCGTTTTTTCATGGGGTTGTCTCCTTTTCGTTTCGGAACTGGAGTTCCGGAACGCGGAGTGCGCATATTTTCCACGCAGTGGGGGAATTTGGCAAACTGAATTGTCAATGAGCGAGTATTATACGTTTGTATAGTATACTAGAGTTTGGCGAGGTTGCAAGGGATCTTTTTGGGCCACTTTGAAGAGAACGCAGGGGATAGAAGACGATCAGCGTTACGGTGGAAGCCGGATGGCCGGCTAAAACTGACTGGTTCGCCAAGAAGTTTCACGACCACCCACGCTATACTTATGGTGCAAAGACTTGAGGCGGTGACGTGTGAAGAAGTGGTTGTCCGGAAAATGGCCGCGGCATCTCTGCTTATTCATCGAAACCAGCGCTGCCAACCGCAGAGAGTGCTCTCGCCGATGATGCTGTAGACCAGTTTGGCGACGATCAAGGCGAGGAAAAAGAGCACCGCGACGCCATAGCGGAGGAAAAGAAGATCTCCCCGCGTCGGGTGCGAGCCGCGGCGGATGCGGATCGCCACGTAGGCGATCCAATAGCCGATGATCGCGAGGATGCACAATTGATTGATCTGCCCGCCGTCCAGGATCAGGGCAGTCAACACAAAGAGCACAAGCTGGACGCCGCCGCCAAAGATGATCGCGGCGATAATCGGTGCATCGGATTGCCGGGAAGGAGCCACTTCCGGCGGCGGAGACTCGGTTTGCGGGGATTGATAGGGATTGGTTTCCATAAGATTCCTCTGCAAATCCGGGGAGTATTTGGGTGGCAGTCTATTTTGACTCCCCGAAGTGATGGGTACGAATTCAGAGGACCTCTTAATCCTTTGGTGGATGGTGTGAGATGCGAACGCGATTGCCTCGCACGGTAATGACGGCGCCGGTTTCCATCTCATTTGAATGTTCTTTCAGTAGGGTCTCGAAGATAAGAATCCGTTCTTCTGCGGGCAAATCGGGGAGACGTACCATTCCGGCGTGGGAAGCCTTTTCTCGAAAGATTAGTTCACCGAAGTCCGTGTCAATGGTGACAAGAATGCGTTTGTCACTCGCTGCGATTTCCAGAAGAGCGAGATCGCCGGGATCTGGACCGAGGGCAGCAGATTCGAGAGCATCGTGGCCCTGTTGGCGGAGCCAGTCGGCCAATCGCTTGCCGGCGCAGCGGTCCACAAGGAACCTCATGGTTTTGCCACCTCAACAAAGTCTAGAGAATCCTGGGCGATGACCGCATGAGCGTATGCAAGGCAGGCACGGATGTCGTCGGCTTGGAGGTCGGGATAATCCTCCAGAATGTTTTCCCAACTTTCGCCTTGGGCGAGCAGGCTGAGGATTATCTCCACGGAGATCCTCATGCCGCGGATGATCGGTTTACCGCCGAAGATCGCCGGATTGGCAGTAATGCGTTTGAGTAATTGGGCATCGGGCATTTTTGCTTTCTATCAGTGGGATACTTGTTCAATTTCCAATTGTCGATTTGCACTTCTCCGCCCTCACCCTAGCCCTCTCCCCGACCAACCTGCGGTCGGTGCCCGGAGAGGGGACCACGGGTCAATTCGCTTCGGCGCCGGGGCCGTTTTCTTTTTCCTTGCTTAGGTGGCGGCGGAGGTAGCGGGCGCGTTCGATGTTGCGGTCGGAGGAGTCCATTTCGCCGCCGATGAGTTTTTGCAGATGGGCGGGCTGGGTGTGGAGAAAGAGGAGGTTGATCTTGGGGACGCCGACGTCGCGGATCAGCTCCAGGTTCACGCCCATCCGGACGCTGGAAAGCAGGTGCATCGTCTCTTCGGAGTTGATCGTCTGGGCGGTCCGCAGGATGCCGTAGGCGCGGCTGACGCGGTCGTGGAGATTTTCGTGGCTTTCCTTCATCAGGAATTCCCGGGCCTGCCGCTCGTAGTCGATGATCACCGGCACGATGTCGCCGACCTGTTTGATCAGGTCCATTTCGGAGCGGCCGAGCGTGATCTGGTTGCTGATCTGGTAGAAATCGCCCTGGGCCTGCGAGCCTTCGCCGTAGAGGCCGCGGACGGCGAGGTTGATCTTTTGCAGGCTGCGGAAGACCTTTTCGATCTGCCGGGTGATGACCAGGGCCGGCAGGTGGAGCATCACGCTGACGCGCAGGCCGGTGCCGACGTTGGTGGGGCAGGCCGTCAGGTAGCCCAGCTTCTCGTGGAAGGCGTAGGGGATTTTTTCCTCGATCTGGTCGTCGATGCGGTTGATCTGCTCCCAGACGGCCAAGAGGCTCAGCCCACTCTGCATGGCCTGGATCCGCAGGTGATCCTCCTCGTTAATCATCACGCTGAATTTTTCCTCAGCGTCGATGATCACGGCCCGGGGGCCTTGCATCTCGGCCAGTTCGCGGCTGATCAGATGCCGTTCGACGAGGAGTTGGCGGTCGATTTTTTCCAGCGGTTCGATGTCGAGGTTGATCAAATCCCGACCGGTCTGCGACTGGCCGAATTTTTCGCGCAAGAGGTCGACGATGCGCTGCCGGTCCTGGGGGGTGGCCCGGTTGATGAAGGCGTACTCCGCCAGATTCCGCGCCAGGCGGATGCGGCTGCTGATGACGATATCCGCCTCCGGCCCGACGCCGCGAAGCCACTCGCCGGTGCATTTAGTCAGGTCATTCAGTTCCACGGAGACTCACCTTATTGGCATAGAAAGATCGGAAAGGAGGAATGACGAAGCTCGAATGACGAAAGAATGACGAAATCCGAAAGTTCTATTCATGCGGTTTCATGTTTTGACATTCGTCATTCGGATTTCTTTTGTCATTCGAGCTTCGTCATTCGTCATTGCCACCGCTAGGTATTATCTGTTTCAGTATTTTTAATTTGATCGCGGAGTTTCGAGGCCAGCTCGTAATTTTCCGTTTCCACGGCCTCTTTCAGGGCCCGGCGGAGGCGGATCAGTTGGGTGCGTTTCTCGCTGCCGGAGGCGGAGCGGCCCGGCCGTTTGCCGACGTGTTCGAGTTCGCCGTGGATGTTCAGGATCAACGGCTCCAACTGGGCCTGGAAACTGATGTAATCGTGGGGGCAGCCCAGCCGGCCCTGGCTGCGGAATTCGTAAAACGTAATGCCGCAGACCGGGCAGGCCTGTTGGTCGAGTTGGGCCAGTTCCTCGGCCGTTTGGCCAACGGTAATCTGTTGGGCCAGCATCGCCGCCATGTTCCCCACCGCCGTACCCTCCTGCGACGAGGACGTCAGATACTGCCGGGCGTGGTCCTCGCAGAGGTGCAGTTCCGTCGGCTTGCCGCCCGCCAATTCCGTAATGTGGAAGGTAGCCGGTTTGTCACATTGTTGGCATTTCATACAGAATTCATGGTCAGGGGACAGTTTTCTAGTTGGATTCTAGCAGCACCCCCCCCTCTGTCAAGTCGAGGGTCGGTTGTCGGAATAGGCCGTCCCTCGGATTTGGTTGCGGGAGGTCCCTCCGGTTGATAAGCTAAAGAGGATTTGTTCCCTTGGCAATCAACCCTTGGCAATCAACCGGCCTCGGCATGAGCGATCCCTCCTCTCCTTATTATCCCGATTTTGAGTCCTTTTGCAAACTTGCCCGGGGCGTACACTTGGCGCCGGTGTACCGGCAATTGGTCAGCGACTCGCTGACGCCGGTTTCCGCCTTTCACCGGATCGACGCCGGCCGGTGTGCGTGTTTGTTCGAGAGCGTGGTGGGCGGCGAGAAAGTCGGGCGGTACAACTTCCTGGCCACGGAGCCGTTTTTCGAGATCGAAGCCGGCGGAAACCGCGTAACCACCCACGCCACCACGGGGAGCTCGGCCGGCGGCAGCCCCACGCTGGTCACTCGGCAGTTCGAGTGTGCTAATCCCCTGGCGGAGCTTCGCCGCCGGGTCGAAGCGATCCGGGCGGTGCACCTGCCCGAGCTCCCCCCCTTTTGCAGCGGGGCGATCGGCTATGCCGGCTACGACGTGGTCCGTTATTTCGAGCACCTTCCCCACGCCCCCCCCGACGACCGCCACATTCCCGACCTCGCCTTTGCCTTTTACGATCAGATGGTCGTCTTCGACAACGTCACCAAGACGATCGACGTGGTGGCCATGGCCCGGCTCGACAAGTTCGACGCTGATCCGGCCCGGGCGTATCAGGACGCCTGCCGCCGCGTGGACCGGCTGGTGGATGAATTGACCAACCGTCCCTGCGATCTGAAGCCGTTCGACGTCCGCACCTCCGGCGAAGCGATCGTGCCTTACGAATCGAACTTCACGAAAGAGAATTTCGAGGGGGCAGTCCGCAAGTGCGTGGAATACATCCGCGCCGGCGACATCTTTCAAGTCGTGCCCAGTCAGCGGCTGAAAGTGCCGATCCGCGCCCATCCCTTCGAGATTTACCGCACGCTGCGGGTCGTCAATCCCAGTCCGTTCATGTTCTACCTCCGCACGCCGAGCGTGACGCTGGTGGGCAGCTCGCCGGAGGTGATGGTGCGGGTGGTGGACGGAGAGGTCATCACCCGGCCGTTGGCCGGCACCCGCCGCCGCGGACTGACCGAGGAGGAAGACCGGAAGCTGGCCGAGGAGCTGCTGGTCGACCCGAAGGAGCGGGCGGAGCACGTGATGCTGGTCGACCTGGGCCGCAACGACGTCGGCCGCGTGGCCGAGTACCGCACCGTGCAATTGAGCGACGTGATGACCATCGAGCGGTACAGCCACGTGATGCATATTACCACCAACGTCAGCGGCCGGCTGGCCGAGGGCCAAAGCGCCTTCGACGCCCTGCAGGCCTGCCTGCCGGCGGGCACGGTCTCCGGGGCGCCGAAAGTCCGGGCGATGGAGATCATCGACGAGATCGAGCCGTGCCGCCGCGGACCCTACGCCGGCGCCGTCGGCTACGTCGATTTCAACGGCAACATGGACACCTGCATCGCGCTGCGGACGATCGTCATCCACGACAACGTCGCCTACGTCCAGGCCGGCGCCGGCGTCGTCGCCGACAGCGTCCCCGAAAACGAATGGCACGAAACCCTCAACAAGACCCGGGGACTGTTGAAGGCCATCGAACTGGCTGAGGGAGAAGGTCGTTGAACCATGAAACATCCGCCGGGGCGTGATGGCAAATTCTCGGTGTTCCGTCTTCGTGGGGGAACCTTGCTGCTGGGCGGGATCCTCCTCGGCGTGCTGCTGGCGCTGCCGGGCTGCCGGGGGTGCAACAGCGACGATTCCGACGCCGAAAAACAGAAGAAAGAAGAGGCGGAAAAGAAGAAAAAGGAAAAGCCCAAGCCGCCTTTCCAGTGGGGGAAAGAGTTTACCGAACCGACCAACCGCCGTCAGGCCGGTCTGCCCTGCAAACCGGGCCATTGGGCCGGCTACTACCACGAACAGGTCAAAGCCAATCATTTCGACTTCGTGGGGGAGATGGAGTTATCGCTGACGGACAATAAAACGAATCAGCCGGTGCGGCTTTCCGCCGCCACGCCGTTTACGCTTACGACCGACCGGCAGGCGGTCTTGCCCAAGGGGCAGGAGAAGAACCTCTCCTCGGTCTTTTACGTGCCCCGGGACATCGGTCCGACGAAGCTCGATTCGCGGATCAACAGTTCCGGCGGTTCTCCCGTCCTGGAAAGCTCCCTGCTGCTGACGCGGATGCCGTCGTATCAGTATCATTTCGTGGTTCTGGCCCGGTTTTACGAACGCTATAAATACCTCGATCATTCATATTCGATCCGTCCCTGTGTTTGGCCGAAGGACGCTCTCATCCTGAACGAAAAGAACAAGATCCAGCCGTTTTACCTGGTTTCGCTGATCTCCGGAGAGAAGCCGCCGCCGCTGCCGGCACATGCCGCCGAGTGGAGCAGCATCGCCTGCGTCCTTTGGGACGACGCCCGACCCACGATCTTCGACGAGGACTTGAAAAATGCGCTGCTCGATTGGCTGCATTGGGGCGGGGTGCTGATCATCAGCGGCCCGACCTCCCTGGACGGCCTGCGGGGCAGTTTTCTGGAACCGTATCTGCCGGCCACGGCGACCCAAACCCGGGAGCTGGGCGCCGACAGCCTGGCGGCGCTCGGCACCTTCGGCCCGGAGGGGATCCCGCCGATTAAGCCGATCAAACCCTGGTCGGGCGTCAAGTTGGAGAAGGATCCCCGGGCGTCCTGGACCCCGCGATGCGGCGGGTTGCTGGCCGAGCGCCGGTTGGGCCGGGGGCGAATCGTCGTCAGTGCTTTCCGGCTGACTGAAGGGGAGTTCCACAAATGGCCGGGTCGGGATCAGTTTTTCAACGCTTTTCTGCTGCGGCGCCCGGCCCGGCGGTTTACGGTCGATTCCGTCCAGGAGACCACCGCCTGGTGGGCCGATCCGTCAAAGTCGGAACTCCGCGACGCGGCCTGGGTCACTTCGTTGCGCTACTTCGCCCGCGATGAAGGATTGCAACGGAAGGATTATGCTCCCGACCTGATAACGCCGCGCCCGATGGACGTTGATGCTTGGGATACCTCTGCCATGACGATGACCGAAGAGGAGCCTCCCTCCGGGCCGGGGTTGGCCGCCTGGAACGATTTCAGTCCCGTCGCCGACGCCGCCCGGAAGAACCTGCTTCTCGCCGCCCGAGTGAAAGTGCCGGACCTTTCGTTCGTCATCTGCGTATTGACAATCTACCTGATGGTGCTGGTGCCGTTGAACTGGAGCATTTTCAAAACACTGGGCCGGGTGGAATGGGCCTGGTTCGCCGCCCCGGTGATCGCACTGGTCTGCACGGGACTGGTGATTAAACTTGCGCAGTTGGACATCGGCTTCGTCCGCGCGCGGACGGAACTCGCCGTGCTGGAAATTCAAGGCGATTATCCCCGGGCGCACCTGACGCGGTACAACGCCCTGTACACCTCGCTGACGACCAGCTACGATTTCCGCTTCGACGACGGCTACGCCACGGCGCTGCCGTTTCCGAAGTACACCCAAACCAAGCAGATGTCGCCCGATTTGGAACAGCTCCGCTATCGGCCCGGCGATCAGGCCCTGCTCAGCGGCTTGCCGGTCTCTTCCAATTCCACCGGCCTGCTGCACAGCGAAGAGGTCTTCACGCTGGACGGAAAGCTGGCGTTGTCCCCCGGGCCTAGCGGCGTAACGCAGATTACCAATCACACCAAGCTCGCGCTGCAAGGGGCGGGAATCATCGAAAAAACGGCGTCGGGGAATCTGAAAATCGCCTGGGTGGGAAACCTGGAGCCGGGGGCGATCCGCAATCTGTCCTGGAGCCGGGAATCGTCCGCCGAGGACGGCGGCAAGTTGTGGGCGGATCGCCGTGACGAACATCCCCTCTCCGCCGTCCCAAAAACCGCGGATGTCCAAGGGGAATTGAACCTCCGCCCCCTGCTGGATCTCGCCCAACGGACCGGCGACATGCGTCCCGGCGACCGGCGGCTGGTAGCCTGGACCGATCGGGAACTGCCGGGCTTAGAAATCACGCCGCACTCGTCGCAAGGACGCTTCGCCACGCTGGTGGTCGCCCATTTGGCCTACGGCGATCCCCCGGCGCCGCAGCCGGACGTGAATATCCCGCAGAGTGCCGTCATGATCCGAGAGGAAGAGCCGGTAGTGCAATGACGAATGACGAAATCCGAATGACGAAAGAATGACGAATGTTACATGACGAACGTCCGATGGACGGCAATGTTGCCGGGGCCGAGGACGGTCCGGCTCGCTTTTGCCCATCGTCCCTGATCCCTCGCCCCTAAGATCCCTTCCATGATTGAATTAATCGACTTTACGAAAGTGTACGGCGAACTGACGGCGGTCGATCGTTTGAACCTGAAGATCGCCTCGGGAGAGATGTTCGGCTTTATCGGTCCCAACGGCGCCGGCAAGAGCACGACGATCCGCTTTCTGGCCACCTTGCTGAAGGCCACCGGCGGCGACGGGCTGGTGGCCGGGCATCGCGTCAGCCAGGATCCGCTGGCCGTCCGCCGCAGCATCGGCTATATGCCCGATAACTTCGGCGTCTACGACGGCATGAAGGTTTGGGAATTCCTCGACTTTTTTGCCGTGGCCTATCAGATCCCCCGCACGAAGCGGAAACAGGTCATCCGCGACGTGCTCGACCTGCTCGACCTGGGCGGCAAGTCCGACGCCTTCGTCAACAGCCTTTCCCGCGGCATGAAGCAGCGGCTCTGCCTGGCTAAGACCCTGGTGCACGATCCCCCCGTGCTGATCCTCGACGAGCCGACCAGCGGTCTGGACCCCCGGGCGAGGATCGAAATCAAGGCCCTCTTCAAGGAACTCCGCAAGATGGGCAAGACGATCCTCATTTCCAGCCACATCCTGACCGAACTGGCCGACTGCTGCACCTCGATCGGGATCATCGAACGCGGCCGGCTGCTGATGGCCGGGCCGATCGACGAGGTGTACAACCACATCCACCGCAACCGGATCATCCGCATCCGCTTCCTCTCCGGCATGGACGCAGGCATATCGCTGATCCGCTCCCAGCCCGAGGTCCGCGACGTCCAGATCGAAAACAACCACGTGACCGTCGAGCTGGCCGGCGAGGACGAGCACGTCGCCGCGTTGCTGGAAAAACTGCTGGCCGCAGGAGTGCGATTGAGTTCTTTTGCCCAGAAGGAGCCGACGCTGGAAGACGTGTTTATGTTGGTGACGAAAGGAGCCGTAGCGTAAACCCACTGGAAACACCTTAGGTAAGAATGACGAAGTCCGAATGACGAATGACGAAAGAATCACGAATGTTTTAAATCCGAAAAATCTTCTATTTGGATTTTTTCAACCGTTCCTTTCGTCCTTCGTCCTTCGGATTTCTTTCGTCATTCGTCATTCGTCATTCGTCATTTAATCCCCCCATGTACCTTCTCGAAAACCCCGTCCTGCAACGCGAACTGCTCGTCAACCTCCGGCGTCCCCGGGCGTTCGTGCTGCTGTTCGCGTACGTGGCCCTGTTGGGAGCGGTGGTGCTGATCGCCTGGCCGGCCGGCCGGTTGGATTTATCGGGGGGGCCTTCGGTCGAAGCGGAGCGGCTGGTGGGTTTGTTTTTCCTCGGGCAGTACGCGCTGATGTCGCTGATGGCGCCCAGTTTCGCGGCCGGGGCGATCACGGGAGAAAAGGAACGACAGACCTACGAGATGCTGCTGGCCAGTCCGATGCGCCCCCAGGCGATCGTGATGGGCAAACTCCTGGCGGCGCTCTGCCACTTGGGGATTATGGTCTTCGCCTCGCTGCCGATCGTGATGCTCTGCCTGCCGCTGGGGGGGATCTCGCTTTACGAGGTGGCCGCCACGTATATCGCCATGGCCGCCTCGGCTATGGCCTTCGGCATGATCAGCATCGCGCTGAGCGCCTTCTTTACCCGGACGTTGGCCTCGCTGGTCGTTTCGTACCTGATCATCCTGCCGCTGGTGCTGTTGGGGATCTTGTTTTACCAGGGACTCACGACGGCGGCGGCATTCCGGCTGATCTTGCTGACGGGTTTTTATCCCGCCGGCTGCCTGGTCGTCTGTTTCCTGTTGTTGCAGACCGTCAGCCGACGGCTGCTGTACCCGCCCGACGTGGGCGCCGAGGCCAAGGAAGTGGTCGATCCCGACCAGGAGCAGGAAAACGCCGTGGGCCTGGTGATCCGCAGCGACCAGTTTCCCGACCGGCTCTTCGCCCCTGCAAAACGCACCTCCTTCATGGCGGACGGGCTGAATCCGGTGTACGATAAGGAGATGCGGAGCGAACTGTTCGGACAGGGAACCCTAATGCTCCGGCTAGTGATCCAACTGAGCATTATCCTGGCCTTGCCGCTGATGATGTTCTTCTGCTACATCTACGTGCAGTGGATTCCGTTGTACGTCTGCTACGTGGTGCTGTTCAACATCCTCGTCGGCCCGGTGTTTTCCGCGGGAAGCGTCACCAACGAGCGCGAGCGGCAGACCCTGGAACTGCTGCTGACCACCACCCTCTCGCCCTGGCAGATACTCTGGGGGAAGATGTTCTCCAGCCTCCGCGTGTCGTTGGTGCTGACGGCCTTCGTCGCCTGGCCGCTGCTGTTGGCCTGCGTGTTGCCTCCGTGGACTTACCGCAACGACATGCTCACCATGCTCGGTTTCCTGGCGATCATCGCCTTAAGCAGCCTGACGACCACCACGTTGGCCATGTTCTGCTCCGTGCTCTTCCGCCGCACAGTGACCGCCATGATCACCAGCTACCTGTTTCTCTTGCTGTTCTACGCTTTGCCGCTGGCGGCGTACTGGATCTTCAAGATCTTGCCCGGGCAGCAGGCGGCGGCGGAATTAGTCGGCCGCTTGACGTTTACCAGCCCGTTTGCGGCGGCGTTCAGCCTGCCGCTGAGCCTGGGCCAGCAGCCGGGCGCCGTGCTTGCCGATGCCGTCTTTCCCGACAGTTGGCCCCTGTTTTTCGGCTACCTGGCGTTCTACGGCGTGCTGAACCTCGGCCTGCTGCTGAGCATCGCCGAACTGTTCAACGCTCGCTGGCGGGTCAGCGGGAAGTAATATAGAGTGCGGAATGTCAAGAATCAAATCATTCCGCACTCCGCATTCCACACTCCACATTACTTAAACTCCACCGTCCGGTTCTTTCCTTCCCGCTTAGCCTGGTGGAGGGCCGCGTCGGCGGCGTTGAAAAAGGACGGCGGATCGGGGAAAGCCGAGCCTTCTTCGGCCCAGGCGAAACCCACGCTGGCGGTGATCGGAAGAAATCCGGCCTGGCGCAAGGCATGGGGCACGGCGGCGCGGGCCCGATCGAGGGCCGAGGCGGCCGCCGCCTGGAGCGGGACCGTCAGCAGCAGCCCGTACTCATCGCCACCCAGCCGGGCGACCAGGTCGCCTTGCCGCATACTGCTGAGGATCGTACTGCCGGCGATTTTCAACACCGCGTCGCCGGCGGCGTGGCCCAGTTTCTCGTTAACCTGTTTAAAATCGTCCAGGTCGAAAATCGCCAGGACGATCACCCGAGGGGGAAGCCCGGCGACGGTCTCCCGTCCACGCAACCGGTGCAGCAACGCCTTGTCCCACGCCCGGCGGTTCGGCAGCCCGGTCAGGGCGTCGGCAAACGCGGCGTCGCGCCATTGCTGCTGTTGGTTCAACGCAAAACGCTGTTGCCGCCGCAAGTGGACGATCTCGGCGAGCAGGCGGCAGGCCAGGTGCAGCTCGCGGACCGAGGGCTCGTCGGGAAGGTGCACGTTGGCCGGCCCCTGGCCGCCGATCCGGATGATGCCGACCTCCGGATTCGAGTAGACGCCGGTCTCCGTAATCACCAGGTCGGGCTGTGCGTCCTCGGGAATTTCCGCCAACGATTGCCACACCTCCGAGGCCATCGGCTGGACCATCCCCACCCACTCCCGCCGTTGTGCTTCGGTCCCCAATAACAACACCCGGAAGAAGTCGACGGATGCATTTTCGTCGTTTCTGCCATTCCCTGCCATAATGAGATTTCTCCCCTCTTAGCTAAATTTACCTGACCTCTTCCCTCTTGAGCCTGTTTGCAGCTTGAATCCCGGCTGTTAAAATCATATCAGTGTCTTCCTGAAGAAGGAATCGGACCCTATGAACCCTGAAAAACACGATTTTGAGGCCGTCCCCCTCGGCTGGAACCGCCGCCACTTGTTGTCGCTGGAGGAGCTGTCGGCCGAGGAAATCACGCTGATCCTCGATCAAGCGGCCCTCTTCAAACAGGCGTTGGTCCAACGGCGGACTCGGCTGCCGCTGTTGCCGGGCAAAACCTGCGTCACGCTGTTTTTCGAAAATTCCACCCGCACGCGGACGAGTTTTTCGCTGGCCGCCCGGCGGCTGGGCGCCGACACCGTCGATTTCTCCGCCGCCACTAGCAGCCTCTCCAAGGGGGAGACGTTTATCGACACCGCCAAAAACATCGAGGCGATGGGGATCGATGCCGTGATCGTCCGCCACCGGACGCCCGGCGCCCCCCAACTGCTGGCCGCCAACCTTCGGTGCAGCGTACTCAACGCCGGCGACGGCGCCCACGAACATCCCACCCAGGGATTGCTCGATATTATGACCATTCGGGAGCGAAAAGGGAAGATCGAGGGCCTGACCATCGCCTTGGTTGGCGATATCGCCCACAGCCGAACCGCCCGGTCGAACATCTGGGGCCTGAAAAAGCTCGGCGCCCAGGTGATCGTCTGCGGCCCGTCCACGTTGGTCTCCCCCCGTTGGGCTGAGCTGGGAGTGGAGTATTCCTACAGTCTCGACGCCATCCTCCCCCGGGTGGACGTGCTGAACCTGCTGCGGATCCAGTTCGAGCGGCAGTACACCCGGCCGTTCCCCTCGGTCCGCGAGTACGCCCACCTCTACGCCATGGACCGGAAACGGCTGGAAAAGACGAAGCCCGACATCTTGATCCTCGCCCCAGGGCCGATCAACCGGGGCGTGGAGGTCACCCCCGACGTGGCCGACGGCCCCCACTCGGCCATCCTCGAACAGGTCACCAACGGCGTGGCCGTCCGCATGGCCGCCCTCTGGCTGCTGCTGGGACCGAAAGAGAAAGGGAAATTGTTTTAATGCCCGCTTGGAAAGCCGCGGCCAGCGGTCGCGGTCGAATAATTCATACCGCTTGTTGAAGTCTCTTTTCTCTAGCCCAGGCGTTTACGCCTGTGGGAGGGAGAGAATGAAAAGAATTTTCCTTTTCCTTCTAGCCCCCTTAAGGGGGCGATCCGGAAAAGGAAAAAATTATTTTTGTCTTTCTTCCCTTCCCAGTCGTGAACGACTGGGCTAGAGAAAAGACCCCTCTGCGTTGTCAATCAGAAAACCATGCCACGACCGTTGGTTGCGGCTTTCCATAACTATACTCCGTACTCCGAACTCACCGCCGGGGACGGCCCGACTCGCTGAACCCTGAATCCTGAACCCCGAACCCTCCCTCATGCCCAGTCTTCTGATCCAAAACGGCCGCGTCATTGATCCCTCGCAATCGCTCGACCGCGTAATGAACCTGCTGGTCCTCGACGGCCGGATCGCCGCCCTGGACGCCCAGCCCGGCGGGGAACAGCAGATCGTCGACGCCTCGGGGAAGATCGTCTGCCCGGGGCTGATCGACATGCACGTCCATCTCCGGGAACCGGGCCGGGAGGAGGACGAGACGATCGAGAGCGGCACCGCCGCCGCGCTGGCCGGCGGATTTACGACAATCGCCTGCATGCCCAATACCGATCCGCCGGTCGACAGCCAGGGGATCGTCGAGTTCATCCGCGGCCAGGCCGCCCGGGCCGACAACTGCCACGTCCTGGTGGTGGCCTGTGTGAGCAAGAACCGCGAGGGGAAGGAACTTGCCGAGATCGGGCAGTTGGTCAAGGCCGGGGCCGTCGCCTTCAGCGACGACGGTTCGCCGATCGCCGATCCCGAGCTGATGCGCCGCGCCTTCGAGTACTGCCTGATGTTCGACAAGCCCGTGCTGAACCACTGCGAGGTCCGCGAGTTGACCGGACGCGCCGTGATGCACGAGGGGCAAACCTCGCTGGTGCTGGGACTCAGCGGGATGCCCGCCTCAGCCGAGGAGGTGATGGCCAGCCGCGATCTGACCCTGGCCGAGACGACCGGCGGCAGGTACCACCTGATGCACATCTCGACGGCCGGCGCGGTCGACATGGTCCGCCGGGCCAAGCGCCGCCAGATCCGCGTCACGACCGAGGCCACGCCGCACCACTTCACGCTGACCGACGAGTGCCTCCGCACGTTCGATCCGAACTGCAAGATGAATCCGCCGCTACGGGGCAAGGACGACGTCGAGGCGGTGATCCAAGGCCTGGCCGACGGCACGATCGACGTGATTGCCAGCGACCACGCCCCGCACTCGAAGGAAAAA
The DNA here is from genome assembly GCA_016936015.1 of Pirellulales bacterium. Taxonomy (GTDB): domain Bacteria; phylum Planctomycetota; class Planctomycetia; order Pirellulales; family Thermoguttaceae; genus JAFGPV01. The sequence continues at coordinate 37,908 of JAFGPV010000067.1, read as the reverse complement.
AAGATGCAGGAATTGGACCAAGCCCCCTTCGGCATCGTCGGTCTGGAAACGACGCTCGGGCTGGTCGTCACGAAACTCATCGAGCCGGGCCTGCTCGGCTGGCCCAAGGCGATCCGCAAGCTGACGGTCAACCCGGCCCGGATCCTCGGCATCAACAAGGGCACCCTCCAGGTCGGCGCCGACGCCGACGTCACGATCATCGATCCTGCGGTCCAGTGGAAGGTCGATCCCCGAGAGTTCCGCTCGAAAAGCACCAACACCCCCTTCGCCGGCTGGCAGCTCACCGGCCGGGCTGACACCGTGATCGTCGGCGGGCGGATCAAGTTCCGACGAACCTGAACTGCAGTTGGTTGGGGGGAGGCAAAATCATTTGGAAAATGGGTAGCCAAATGGACATAGCTGAGATCCTCAAAGATAATTTGGATACATGGATTTTTAAACCACCCCCTGCGTCTGAAGAATCAATAAATAATCTTGTATTGAATGCCGGTCCAGCTTTGCCTGAAAAATACCTTGATTTCCTTCGTTTTACAAATGGTGGCGAAGGCGAACTTGGAATTGATCCCTGGTATTTTCAAGTTTGGCCTGCTGAGGAAGTTATTGATTCCAACCGAAATTATGGAGTCCAGGAATACATTCCTGGTTTTTTTGCCTTTGGCACCAATGGTGGTGGTGAACTTCTGGCTTTTGATATGAGACACGAAGACGAAAGACGTGTTTTTATGATTCCTATGATCCCAATGTCCGAATCTGATGCAGTAGAAATTGCACCTGATTTCGAAACGTTTGCAATGGTATGTGGGATGGCGCCACCGAAGAAATGATATAAAACTACTCGGACGGTCCCTTTTAAATATTATTTTTATGGCAGCAAAGAAGAGTACTCAACATGTTCGTCGGCTGAAAAAGAAAAAGGTTGGTTCCACGGAAAAATCACAACTCGTTCCTCGAGGCGGGCGTAGCTCGAAAATGAGGCAAGAATCTCTTCCGTCTCTACCAGCCGACTATATAGAACTGCTGGAAGAACTCAAGAAACGCATCCGTCACGCCCAGGTGCGGGCGTCGGTGGCGGCTAATCGGGAATTGATCCGGCTCTATTGGGACGTGGGCAGAATTATCATCGAAAGACAAAAAGGAAGGAGTTGGGGGAAGGGAATCGTGGATCACTTGGTGGCGGATATTCAACGTGAATTCCCGGGAATCGAGGGCTTCTCCGAGCGAAATATCCGACGAATGAGGGCGTTTTACACAGCCTATACCCAAGAAGTGGCATTTCTGCCACAACCTGTGGCAGAATTAGATGGAAGGATTTTTCCGCAAACTGTTGCAGAAATCCCTTGGGGCCATAATGTAATCTTGATTGAGAAGATTAAAGATCCCCTCCAGCGGCTTTGGTATGCTCAAAAAACCGTTCAATGCGGCTGGTCTCGGTCGATCCTAGTCCATCAAATCGAATCGGATCTCTATGGTCGCGAGGGACAGGCGATCACGAACTTCGATCGGACTCTGCCCGCTCCGCAGTCCGATTTGGCTCAGCAAACCCTAAAGGATCCCTATGTCTTCGACTTCCTCACGCTGGCTGACGATGCCAGGGAAAAGGAATTGCACCAAGGTCTTTTAGAACATCTCCGCGACTTCATGTTGGAGTTGGGCGTAGGATTTGCCTTTGTCGGTAGTCAGTATCATTTGGAAGTGGAGAATGACGATTATTACCTCGACCTGTTTTTCTATCATCTGGAACTACGGGCCTTTGTTGTTATCGACCTCAAGGCAGGAGAATTCAAACCGGAATTTGCCGGCAAGATGAACTTCTATCTCTCCGCCGTGGATGACCAATTGTGCCATCCGGACGATCATCCGAGCATCGGAATCATCCTCTGCAAGGACAAGAAAAAGGTGACGGCGGAGTACGCCCTGCGCAATACCTGCACTCCCATCAGCGTTTCAGAGTATCGGCTCACGACGGTTCTGCCGAAAGAGTTGAAAAGCAATTTGCCCACAATCGAGCAGTTGGAAAAAGAGTTGAAAACGGGGTATCAATAATCCGGCCTTTTGTGAATACACATCCTTGCCCACTCATGACAGCAGAAAAGTGGGTCAAAATGCTCCGCCATGACGTGCTGTCTTCGATTTTCCTCGGCAGCCTCCTTGCTTTTCCCATGCCCCTGCAAAGCGACGAGTCCGTTCAGGACGTGGGTTGGTTTCTGCAACGGATGCGGTCGGTCGAATATCTGCCGGAACTGGAGGACTCGCACACCGCGATGGCCAGCACCTGGGACCACAGCGGGGGGAACAACGACGCGGCCGATTTCAAGGACTTGCGGGATTCTCCTCCTAAAGGAGACAGTCCCATTTTTCCTGCGGAAAAATTGGGACAGTCCCCGACGGCACGGAACGTGCTGCTTGACGTGGACGGCACCGGCAGCGAAGAGTATTTCAACAGCGGGTGGTGCCGCTTCGACCGGAAGGTCGTCTCCGGCTTTCTGACCCTCCGCCCCGGCCATCCTACCGTCTATTCATTCCACCTAAACGATGCATTCCAGTTCCAGAGAAGAATTTGCGTCGTCGAGGAGTAAAGGGGCGATCAATATATTGAGCAGTCCCACCCCCGTTGGACCAGCACCGCCTCTGGGTACTGATTTCCTGCCCAATCCGCCAAATCCGACAAATAAACCGGGCTGTATCCACTCAAGCAGATTACACTTTGAGGTGTGAGGAATGCCGATTATTAGGGATGGTCTAATTTTTTGTGCAATCTCAGGGGTATTCCCCCCTCCCCAATCGAGAAAAGAGTTATACTAAAGTATTGCACGCCTTGCTGAAAAATATGAAATACCACCTCGTTTTTCTCCCGTTATTCCTCGGCTTCGTGACGGGCCTGTCGGCTGCGGATCCGGTGTCTCCCGACGCCAAAAAACCGGCGTCTGCCGATGCCGCACAATCGGCCTCTCCCGACGCCGGTAAAACAACGCCTGTCGAGGCGCCGAAAACGACGCCTGCCGCCGTCTCGGAAATCAAAGCGGGCGACCGGGTGGTTGCGCTTTACGATAAAACACCCGTGATGTGGAAGACCGACGTCCTTTTGACTGTCGATAAAGGCGCCGAATTCACAGCCACGGCCGTCCAGAAAAGTTGGGTCCGTGTGACGGGGAAGAAAGGGGGCAAGGACTTCGACGGTTGGATCGCCCGCAAGTACCTGGCCCCGGCAGCCGGCGGCTCCCCGCCCCTCTCGGAAGCGGCTTCTCGATTCAAGCAGGCGACCGACTTGATGCGGGACGGTCGGTACGACGACGCCGTGAAGGAATTGGATGAATGCATCCGCCTGGATCCCAAGCACCCCTTGTCTTACGTAGCCCGCGGCTCGATCTGGATCGAGAAAGGCGAACTGGACAAGGCAATCAAGGACATGGACGAAGCGATCCGGCTCGATCCCAGTAATCCCGTCGCCTATGGCGTCCGGGGCATCGCCTGGCAGCAGAAGGGCGATGCGACGAAAGCCATTGCCGATTGCACGAAGGCCCTGGAACTCAATCCCAAGGACCTCGACGCTTATAATACCCGCGCCGCGGCCTACTTGCAGAAGCGCTATTGGGACCGAGCGATCCGCGACTATACCTCGATGATTCAACTCCAATCGAAGGCGCCCTTGTACTATGTCCTACGCGGAGAAGCCTGGTGGCAACAAGGAGACTTCGACCGGGCGATTGACGACTGCAATAAGGCCCTGCGGCTCGATTCCAATTATTCCCTCGCCTACAAGACCCGCGGGGCCGCCTATCAGCGGAAGGGCGATTTGGATAAGGCGATCGCCGATTTCTCGACGGCGATCCGGCTGGATCCGGAAGATCCCACGGCCTATGAGAGCCGGGGAGAAGCCTCTCTCAAAAAAGGCGATTACGATCAGGCCCTGATCGACTGCGAGTCCAGCATCCGGCGGAACTCGAAAAGCTACCTTGCCTATTCCACCCGCGCCCTGGCGTTTCTGCAAAAGGGCGATCTCGTCCAGGCAACGGCCAATTGGGGCAGAGCCATCAAACTGAACGACCAATTTGCCGAACCGTACCTCGGCCGCGCCGTCGCCCGGATCGCCTCCGGCGACCAAATCACGGCCCTGGCCGATTACCAAACCGCCCTGAAGCTCTTTCCCGACTGCGTCGAGGAATTCAAGACGTGGATCACGCCAAAAAGCAAGATCGACGTCGACGCGATGCTGAAACAATTGGCAGAATTGGCCAAGAGATCGCAACCGGTCCCAGGGCCGTAGTCGGCGACGCCATCTTTTCAAAGCACTGCTGCCAATCTGCTGCGGCAAGGGTCAGTCCATACCGGGCAGCAACTCACCGGCAAGAAGGCCAAACGCCAGAATCGAAGAAAACAGCGTGCCAAAGACAAAAAGGACGATCCGCAGCCCTCGGCCGCGGTAGCCCAGCCACGTGACGTAGGTTTCCAGAACGGGACCGGCAAAATAACAAAGGTTGGCGATCACCGCGCCCACGATGCACTTTTCAAAAAATCTGAATTGGGCCGACAATCCGGCAGAGTAATTCAGTGAAGCCATCAAGAAAACGATCGCCGAAAGAACACCGATGTAGACCAGCCGAAGTTTCTCCCACGCCAGGAACGTGCCGCGGGCAATGGCAGTCAACGATGGCGGTGAAGTCGATCCCGGATCGTTGACCGAGGATTCCGTGGTCGGAGGGGCGTAGGGATTGTCGGTCTTCATTCTTACGATCATCCACGGGCATTTTTCCACGATTTCAGTTTTCCAGCCCGTATTCCTTGATTTTCTTAAAGAGCGTATTGCGGTTGATGCCCAGTCGTTTGGCGGCTTTGACTTGGACGTTGTCGGACTCGGCCATGACCTGGGCGATGAGTTCTTTTTCGACGCGGTCGACGATGATGGCGTGGAGGTTTTCGGCGTTGGGTCCGGCGGCGGAGACGCCTTCTTCGACGTACTCGCCGGCCAGGGCGCCGAGGTCGCCGCCGTGGCGACGGCCCATACGACGGGGTTTCCGGCCGAGGACGACCTCGGGCAGCAGGTCGGGGGTCAATTCGTCGCCGGGGGCGAGGACCACGGCCCGCTCGACGTAGTTTTGCAGCTCGCGGACGTTGCCCGGCCAGCGGTATTGCGCCAGGGCCTCCATCGCCGCCGGGGCGACGTGCGGCACGTGGCGGTTGTCCTCCTCGTTGTATACCGCCAGGAAGTGGCCGACCAGCAGGGGGATGTCTTCGCGCCGCTCCCGCAGCGGCGGCAAGTGGATTGTGATCACGTTCAGCCGGAAATAGAGGTCCTCGCGGAACCGGCCGGCCTCGGTCTCTTCCAGCAGGTCGCGGTTGCTGGCGGCGATGACCCGGGTATCGACGCGGATGGTCTGCGTGTCGCCGACCCGTTCGAACTCGTGCTCCTGGAGCACGCGGAGCAGTTTGACTTGCAGTTTTGGCGTGGTCGAGTTGATTTCGTCCAAGAAGACGGTGCCGGTATGGGCGGCCTCGAAGCGGCCGGTGCGGTTGCCGACCGCACCGGTGAACGCCCCGCGGACGTGGCCGAACAGTTCGCTTTCCAGCAGGTTCTCGGCCAGCGCCCCGCAATTGACGCGGATGAACGGCCCGCTCCCCCGGGGACTGAGCCGGTGGATGGCCTTGGCGATCAGCTCCTTGCCGGTGCCGGTCTCGCCCAGCAGCAGCACCGAGGCGTTCGACTGCGCCACCTGCCGGGTCAGCCGATAGACCTGCTGCATCGCCGGGCTGTTGCCGATCAGCTCGGGGATCGGCGGCTGCGGGTCGTTCAGATCGGGGGGGGGAACAGCTCGGGGCATGACTTCATTGATTTGTTGCAAATTGCAAATCTTAAATTTCAAATTGCAAATTGAACGACGAAAACCATTTTTACGGTCAACTCGTATCAACTCCGTACTTCGTACTCTGTATATGTGGTTGGGGTTGAGGACAGCCCGGCTCTCTGTCCACTGCCCACTACCGCTTTTTCTTCGTTTCTAAACAATCGAGCACTTCTCCCAAAATCTTCTGCGTGTCGTGATCGGCCTGGGCACTTTGGTTGTAGCGGTCGTACTGGCGGCGGATCTCTGCGGCCGTGAGGAGGACGCCGTGGCTGCGGACGTTCTGCCGCAAGGCATTGACCGCCGCCTGCCGGGTGGCAAGGGCGACGGTGTTTCGGCTGGCCGTTTCGACCAGCGCCCGCTGCGCCTCGGGCAGATTGAGGTTTGCCAGGACGGCGAGGGCCTTCGTCGCCAACGCGGGGGCCTCCAGGGCGGTAAGCACGGCCGGCAGCGCCCGGCGGAAGTCGTAGAGCTTTCCCGCGGTGCGGTTCAGTTCCACCATCAGGTCCAGGGCCTCGGCCGCCTGGTGCTGCCGCTCCTGGAAATCGACGAAATCGCGGGGTTTCAAGGCGGCAAGCTGCTCAAGTTGCCAGCGGACGGCTTGTTCGTCGTGCGGCCGGGCAAAGTCCAGGGCCAGCGGATCGGCGGCGGCCGCCCGCTCGGCGCGCTCGGAAAAGCCCGACCGCGCCAGCACGCCCACCCGGAGGTCGGCGCTGCGGTTGTCGTGGCGAATGTGTTGGAGCAATTGTTCGATCGGCGGGCGGTCGATGCCGGCGTCGATCATCGCCAGTTCGTAATCCGGCGAGCCGGTTACCAGCCGCATCACCTGCCGGCCGTCCCCGGCCAGTTCGACCTGATAGCCGGCGGCGGCCAAACCGCCGACCAGGTGCTGATTGTCTTGGGCGTTCGGTCCGGCAATTACGGCTTTTCGAACGCCCCGGCTCGCGGCGAAGAAGGCCAAGGCGTCGGGGATCGCGCTGGAGCCGGCAAAGGGCCGGTCGGGTTTCAGAGCGGCAAGGGCGCGGAGCGCGGCCATCCGTACGCGGCGGTCGGGCGATTGGACGGCTCGGACCAGCGGCGCCGGGGCGGCCGTTTGATACAACAATTTCGCGTTGCCGAGCCGGCCGAGCAACTGCGCCGCGGCGGCTGCCGCGGCCGGATGTCCCGTCTCCAGGGCCGCCGACAGGGCGTCTTCCACGGCGTTCACGCCCAAGGCGGCGGCAATCCGGGCGTCGTTCTCGTCCGGCGGTTCCCCCAACCCCCGGCGATAGGCCGACGCCTCCAGCAAGGTCATTAAAGTCAACTGCCGGGCCTTCGGGTCGTCCGGCGCCAGGCGGAAGGCGTCGCCGGCCAGCCGGGCCGCCAAGTGCCGGGCGGCGTCGGCGGCGGGCAGTTCCGTCACTTGGCATTGCTTCTTTTCCGTGTCCCATCGCCAGACTGCCACCCGGCCGTCGATCTCGCCGTCGACTTGTTTCCGGCGATCGAAGTAACTTCGCGCCGCTTCGGTCAGCCGGCGGATGGCTTCTTCACAGTCGGGCAGGCCGCCGGGAAGCCGTCTGAGGGCCTCTTGGGCGGCGGACCGGACCGCCGGGTCGTTCCGCTCGGCCAGGGCCGGCTCGAAAAGAAAGAGCCTTGCCCGCGGCGAATCCAGCAATTGCAAGGCGAGAACCACCTGGAGCTTCATCGCCGGATCGGCGTTTTCCAGAACACCCGTCAACGGCCAAAAGGCGTCGCGGTCCATCAAGGCCAGCACGGAACGGAGCCGGGGATGCTCCGCCGCGCGTTGGGGATCGGCCAGCGCCTCGATGATCGCCTTGATTGCCGCCTGTCGCGCTTGGACGAGTTCCGTAACCGCCGCGTCGCGTTTTTCTTGTGAGGGTTCTTTCAATTGGTCGATCAGCCCGGCGATCCGCTGCACGTCCTGCAACTCGGCGCTGAGCGCATCAAGAAACCGGTCGGCGACTTGTTTTCCCTCGGGCTGCAAGTCCTTGCGCTGCCCGAGCGCGACGAAGGCCGCCGAGCCGAGTTCTTTGGCCAGCCGGGCCAACTCCGGCCGGTCGAGCCGGGCGTCCAGCACCTTCTTCAGCAGCGGTTTGGCCAGGTCGGGACGCTCCAAATCGGCCAAAACTTTCGCGGCGCGAAGGCATTCGGCGGGAGTGGTCGGCCTGGTCGCTAGGATCGCCGCCACCGGGGGCGTCTCCAGCGTCGCGGGCGGCGCTGCCGGCTCCTGAGCCAGCGACGCAAATCCATTGAAAAGGAAAAGAATCAAGATGCTCGTCGGCAGGATGCGGAATGCCATAATGATATGCCTTGCATAGAAACCTCGACGGCTGTTAGCCGCCGGCTATTTGTCATTTATTCTTTTCTTCCACCGTTCGACTTGATCGCGAATCCGCTGCCGGCCGGTCGAGCCGAAACTTTGCATCGCCGCCACGGCGTTCTCCACGCCGAGCACCTCGTACACCGAGCGGTCCAGGGCCGGATCGGCCTCCTGGAAATCGGTCAAGGGCAGGTCGGCCAGCCGCACGCCGCGGTCCATCGCCTTGCGGACGAGCTTGCCTACCGACTCGTGGGCGGTCCGCTGGGGTATTCCCCGTTGGATCAGGTGCTCCATCAGGGCCGTGGCGTCGAGGTATCCGCGATCGAGCCGCTCGGCAATGGCGGGGCGGTTCAATTCCGCCTGCCGGATCAGCGGGGCCGCCAACTCCAAGGCCGCGTCCACCGTGTCGAAGGCGTCAAACAGCGGCGGTTTGTCTTCCTGAAGGTCGCGGTTGTACGCCAAGGGCAGTCCCTTCAGCAGGACCAACAGGGTCTGCAAACCGCCGACGACCCGCGCCGTCTTGCCGCGGATCAGTTCCAGCACGTCGGGATTGACCTTCTGGGGCATCAGCGACGAGCCGGTGCAGAAACCCTGCGGCAGTTTTAAAAAGGAAAACTCGGCCGTGGACCAGAGGATCCATTCCTCCGCCCAGCCGCTGAAGTGCTCGGCAATCAACGTCAAGGCAAACACGAATTCCAACACGAAGTCGCGGTCGCTCGAGGCGTCGAGGCTGTTGGCGGCCACGGACTCGAAACCGAGCCGCCGGGCGACGTCGTCCCGGTCGATCGGCAGACTGGTCCCCGCCAAGGCCGCCGTGCCGAGCGTCAGTACGTTGACGCGGCGGCGGCAGTCGGCCAGCCGGGCCCGGTCCCGCTCGAATTTCTCGCAGTAGGCCAACCAGTAGTGCGGCGCCAGAACGGGCTGGGCGCGCTGCGTGTGCGTGTAGCCGGGCAGGATCACTTCCGCGTCGCGGTCGCACCGCTCGACCAGCGCCCGTTGGACCTCCCGCAATCGCCGGTCGATCCGGTCGAGGGCATCGCGGACCCAGAGCCGCAGGTCGGTTGAGACCTGGTCGTTGCGGCTCCGGGCGGTGTGCAGCTTGCGGCCCACGTCGCCCAACCGTTCGATCAACGCCCGCTCGACGTGCATGTGGACGTCTTCCAACTCGATACGGAAGGGGAATCGCCCTTGCTCGATTTCTGAGCGAATGTCCTCCAGGGCTTGCTCAATTTTCAAGCACTCTTCGGGACTTAACAGGCCCACCTTGGCAAGCATTTGTGCATGGGCGATCGACGCGCGGATATCCTGCCCGTAGAGCCGACGATCGAAACTGATGCTCTCGGTAAACCGCTCGACCGCCGGATCGGTCTTTTCGGTAAAAACACCACCCCAAGCCTTATCCGCCACGACTGATTTGTCCTGAAATAAAGGGATTTGTCTTAAGGGTTACCCTGAGTAAAGCGAAGAACCACGGCGAATCCCGGGAGAATCTTCGCTCCGCTCAGAATGACGCGAAAAATTTCCAACCCATTTACTGTAAATGGGTTAGGAAATGCTGTCAACGGGAGAAGGAGGACTGGAGAGCCGCGACCAGTCGTCGCGGATACGTGAAAACAATCGATATTCGGCCTGTTCCGCGACCACGGGTCGAGGCTTTCCAAAGGATTTGATTCGCTCTGCCCTTATTTCCGGCTCGGTTTTGCGGTCTCATCCAGATGCTCTTTGATCCAGTCTTCTAATTCCGCCCAATCGACGGGGGGGATCTTGGAACGGTCGGGACGAAGCTTGGCGGCTCCCTTGATATAGATATGGACAATCTCATCAGCCGGTTTTTCGGTGTTCCAATGGAGCAAGACGCGGATGCACCGCCGCAGAGAATCGGGAACGTCCAATTCATGGACGCACATCAGGGCCACGTCGAACCAGCCCAACTGCCGGGCGGCCAGGGCGGGAAATTCGGCGTCCAGATCCTGCGTAGTCGAAAAGACCGCGCTGGCCACGTCCTCCGGGGAGATGCCGTTCTGGCGGATCATCAGGGCCAGCAGTTCCCGGGCCGCCTTGAGGATCGATTCCGACGTGTTTTCTTCGCAGGTCGTGGCCCCGCGGACCCCTCGGCACGGCATAAGCGGTTCCTTTACTGATGGATCGTTCTGCAACAAGTGTAATCGAAATCCCTCTCCAAGTACAGTGCTGGAAGGTCGATAGTGTTTAACCCCGGCACTCGTGCCGGGAGTGCGGGGAAAATTGGAGTATTCCAATATTCAAAGGTCAGGTTGCAAAGAAAAGCGGTGATAGTTGTTGGGGCCGCCAGACTCGTTTATAATACATTCTAACCGGGGTGAAGGACAATTATAATGAACATATTTACACGTCGTGATTTTCTTCAACAGGGAGTGCAGGCAGGCGCCGGTTTGGCGCTGGGAGGAGCACTGCTGAATTGTGCGGCGGCGGAGACGCTCCAAGACGAGCTCCCGCTCTGCACGAAACCGCTGGAAAAAGTGCGGATCGGATTCGTGGGCGTCGGCCACATGGGCACCGTGCACGTGCACAATCTGTTGCAGATCGAGGGGGTGGAATTGCGGGCGGTCTGCGACATCGTGCCGGAGAAAGTCACCCGGGCCCAAAAGTTGGCGGAAAAAGCCGGGCAGCCCAAACCCAAGGCCTTTACCCGCGGCCCGGAGGACTACAAACGCCTCTGCCAGGAGGAAGACCTGGATCTGGTCTACACGGCCACTCCCTGGGAACTGCACGTGCCGGTTTGCCTGGCGGCGATGAACAACGGCAAGCACGCGGCCACGGAAGTTCCGGCGGCGGTGACCCTGGAGGGTTGCTGGAAGCTGGTCGAGACGGCGGAGAAAACGAAGAAGCATTGCGTCATGCTGGAGAACTGCTGCTATGACCGCGTCGAGTTGATGATTCTCAACATGGTCCGCAAGGGAGTCTTGGGGACCGTGTTTTACGGCGAGTGCGGTTATCTCCACGATTTGCGGTATCAGGTCAAGCATTCGGACAGGGGGGAGGGATTGTGGCGGCCCCAGCATTCCATCCGGCGCAACGGCAACCTGTATCCCACGCACGGCCTGGGACCCGTGGCGCAGTGCATGAACGTCAACCGGGGAGATCAGTTCGACTTCCTGGTGTCGATGAGCAGCATGTCGATCTGTATGAATGAATATGCCAAGCGGCTTCCGCCCGGCCACCAGTACGCTAATCAGAAGTTCGCCCAGGGCGACGTGAACGACAGCTTGATCCGGACGAAAAACGGCTGCCTGATCCTGGTCGGTCACGACACCAGCACGCCCCGGCCTTACAGCCGCCGGATCGAGGTCCAGGGAACGAAGGGCCTGGTGCGGAAATACCCGGACCCGTTGGTGTGGATCGAGGGCCGGAGCAAGAACCACAACCAGTACGATCCGATCGAGCCGTATCTGAAAGAGTATGAGCATCCGCTGTGGAAAGGCATTCAGGAGAAGATCGGAGAGAGCGGGCGCGGCCACGGCAACATGGATTACATCGAAAATTATCGGCTGATCCGGGCCTTGTTGACGGGCACCGCTCCGGACATGGACGTCTACGACGCGGCGGCGTGGAGCGCGGTTTCCGAGTTGTCGGAGCGGTCGGTGGCCCACCGGAGCAGGTCGGTCGATTTTCCCGATTTTACCCGGGGCCGTTGGAAGACGCGCAAACCCCTGGGGATCGTGACCGCCTGACGCAACGCTCAATCGCCCTGTTTCCCAGATTGTCCTTGATGTGACCGGAGAACACTCGGGTGGATACTTGTTTAGTGACTGCCAGCCACGTTCCGCTGAAAGCGGCTTTTCCGGCCATCGACGCCCACAATCATCTTTGGGGCCAAGGGAAAGTGGAGCGGATCGTCGAAGTGCTGGACGCCGTCGGCGTGACGGCCTTCTGCGACGTGACGGCCAACGCCCGGATTTCCTTCCGGGAGAACGGTTATCATCTGGAACCCGGCAACCTCGAGGACTTTTTTTCCCGGTGCGCCGAGCGATATCCCGGCCGGTTTTACTGCTTCACCATGGCGGGCTTCGCCCGGCCGGCCGATCGCCCCCTGTACCAGGACGCCGGGCGGTTTGTCGACGAAACCATCGGCCTGTTGCGGGACCACGTCCGCCGAGGCGCCCGCGGTCTGAAAGTTCTGAAGGAATTAGGGCTGAAACATCGGGACGCGCAGGGGAACCTCATCGCCACGGACGACCCGGCCCTGTTTGAAATCTGGGAGGAGGCCGGCCGGCTGGGCGTGCCGGTGTTGATCCATCAAGCGGATCCGTGCGCCTTTTTCCTGCCGGTGACTCCCGAGAACGAGCATTACGAATCGTTGAAGAAATTTCCTTCCTGGAGTTTTGCCGATCCGAAATTTCCCCGCAAGGAGACGTTGCTCCGGCAACGGGACAACCTCGTGCGGCAGCATCCGCGGACGACGTTCATCCTGCCGCACGTGGCCAATTATGCCGAACACCTGGCCGCGGTTTCCCGGCTGCTTGCGGAGAATCCGAACGTGTACATCGATTTTTCCGCCCGGCTTGACGAATTGGGCCGCCAGCCTTATTCTGCCCGGGAGTTCTTCCTCCGTTGGCAGGACCGGATCCTCTTCGGGACCGACATGCCCGCCGATTTGGAGGAATCGGAACGCATGTACCGCACCTATTTCCGCTTCCTGGAGACCTTCGACGAGGGATTTTACATGCCCGATTACGACGGCACGTTTTCCCGCCGGCGTTGGAGCATCTGCGGCCTCGGCCTGCCCCGGGAAGTGCTGGCGAAAATCTATTATCAAAACATCCTGAAGATCTTCCCGGATTTGCTCGGAGCAGATCCTCCAAGCCCCCCCCAGAGGTGACATGACATGCTTACGCCAAAAGTGGCTTTTATCGTCTTTGGAGTCCACAAAGACGGATTGAAAGATCCGATGGGCGCGCCGTTTATCGATGAGGCGCTCGTCGGCCGGGCGAAAACCGCCCTGCGCAGCGCGGGCTGCGAGCTGGTCGAGCACGACGTGATCGTCGCCGACAAGCAGGAGGCCAGGCAGTGTTTCGGAAAATTCAAGAAAATGGACGACATCGACGCCGTGGTGCTGTTCTCGGGCACCTGGGTCTGGGCGGCGCACCTGATCGGGCCTTTGCGGGATCTGCACCGCGCGGGCAAGGACGTCGTGCTCTGGACGCATCCCGGCAGCCAGGGCTGGCGGCCCGTGGGCGGCCTGGTGATGCACGGGGCGTTGAAGGAGATCGGGCTGCCGCACCGTTTCGTGTACGGCGGCTGCGATACGCCCCGGGACCTGGAGCAAATCGTGTCGTATTGCCGGGCCGGGGCCCTCAAGAACCGCTTGAATATGAGCACTCTCGGCACCTTCGGCGGGCGGGGTATGGGGCAGACCTGCGGCGCGGCCGATCCGTCGCAGTGGATGAAGACCTTTGGCATCGATATCGATTCCCGGGACACCGGCGAGCTGCTTCGCGCGGCGAAAGACGTTTCCCCGGAAGAAATCGAGCAGGCCCGCCGGCGCATCCAGAAACTGTTCGCCGAAACGATCCCGGCGGACGCCGTCGCCGAACGGTCGCTCCGGCTCTACCTGGCCCTGAAAAAGTTCGTCGCCCAGGAGCGTTTTGACTTCTACACCATCCAATCCTTCCCCGGCCTGGGCGACGAGTACAGCGCCACCTGCTTTGCCCAGAGCATGATGCTCGAAGACGGATACGGCACCTCGACCCTGGGCGATTTCAATACCGCCTTGACCGTCAAGTGCCTGACCGATTTCAGCAATGAGCCGGTCTATTACGGCGACTTGCAGCATATTGATAAAACGAACAATGAAATTAAAATCATCGGCGACGGCGCCTGTCCGCCCTCGCTGGCGGGCAAGCTGGGGCCGGCCGGTTTCGCCCAGCACGGCATCCCCACCGAAGGCGAAGCCGGCGGGCTGAGCGTCAAGCTGGTGTGCAAGGTCGGCGAGGGCGTCCTGGCGCGGCTGGGGCGTTGCGACGGCCGGTTTGAAATGGTGATCACCCGATGCAGCATCTTCGAACCCCCGGCGGAAACACTCCCCCAGCGGCAGAACGAATGCGGGATCCCTTTCTGGCCCCACGGTTTCGTCACCGCGCACTGCGACATCGAGGCCCTGTTGCAGGCCTGGAACAACGAATACGCCTGCCTGGGCTACGGCAGCCATTTGTACGAGGACCTGAAGGCGTTTTGCGAGATCACCCAGATTAAGGCCATTGCCCTGTGAACAACTCGATCGAAAATCCCCCCTGGAACAACCCGATGCCGGACACCCTCGCGTTTGAGGCGGGGCCGTGGCGGGGATGGTGCGATCAACAAGGAGGGCGGATCGGCCGGTTGTGCTATGACGGACTCGATTTGCTGACCGGGCCGCCATTGCAGTTCAATCCCCCCTCGGTTGATTACGGTCTGTACGAAACCCGACCCGTGTTCGGCTACGACGATTGCTTTCCCTCCGTTGCCGTCGGCGACTATCCGGGCCTCGACCGGCATTCGATTCCCGATCACGGCGAATTGTGCTGGCTGCCGTGGGAGATTCAATTCTCCCCGGACCGGCTGGTCGGGACGGTCGCCAGCCGGCAATTGCCCGTCCGATTCCGGCGGACGCTGCATTTCTCAGCCCATCGTGTAGAATGGTTGTTCGATGTGCACAACGATTCGCCTCATCATTTGCCGTTTCTGCACGTGATGCACCCCTTGATGCCCCCGGATCACATTCAATCCCTGGTCCTGCCGTCGTACCAGACGCTGTACGACGATATCGCGCACAACCCGCTGCCCCATCAATCGCCGGAAGCCCTGGGCTGCCAATTGGCGTCCAGCCGACAGGGCGAAAAAAAAATGTTGTTTTTACAGGGATTGCAGTCGGGCTATTTTGAAATCCGTTTCCGGCGGGAGTACGCCCTGGGCGTGCATTTCGACGTCGGGATCTTCCCGACTTTGGCAATCTGGTGGAACAACCGGGCGTACCCCGACGAAGAGGGCTGCCGCCGCGCCGAATGCGCTCTGGAGCCTGTTCCCGGCTCCACGAGTGCTTTGACCGAGGCCTGTCGCCAGGGGACGACCATGACCCTTGCCCCCCACGGCTCGAAGACGTGGAACGTCACCTGGGAAATGAAGCCTCATCAGGCCGCAAGTCCGGGTGGCCCGGACACGGAGGCTGGCGGAGGGATCCCAACGCCATGAACTATTATTTAGGCGTGGATATCGGCACCAGCGGCTGTAAGGCCCTGGTCTTCGAGGAGACCGGCCGGCGGCTCGCCCAAGCGTACCGAGAGTACGATCTTCTTTCCCCGCAGCCGGGCTGGGCGGAACTCGACTCCGACGAGGTCATGGCAAAGTGCTTTGAAGTGATCGGTGAGGCCGTCGGGGGATTGGAATCGGGCGTGGTTCGGGGAATCGGAATCTCCTCGCAGGGGGAAGCCTTTACGCCCCTCGACGCCGAGGGGCGGACCCTACACCCCGCCCTGGTCTCCTCCGATAACCGCGCCGCCGCCTACGTGGAAACCTGGGCGCAGGAGTTCGGCGTGGAGCGGTTGTACGAGATCACGGGACATACCCCGCATCCGTTGTTTTCACTGTTCAAGTTGCTCTGGTTGCGGGACCACCGGCCCGAGATCTGGCGCAGCGCCCGGAAATTCCTCTGCTTCGAGGATTTGTTGCAGCATCGCCTGGGTTTGACGCCGCGGATCAGTTGGCCCTTGGCCGGCAGGACGATGCTCTTCGACGTTCGTCGGCACGCCTGGAGCGACGCCGTTCTCCAGGCGGTGGGACTGGTTCCGGAGCAGTTGGCGCAGCCGGCGCCTTCCGGCGCTCCGGTGGGGACGATTTCCCCAGACGTTGCAGGCAGACTAGGGCTGGCTCCCGGGACCTTCGTCGTGACCGGCGGACACGACCAGCCGTGCAGCGCCCTGGGCGCCGGAGTGACCCAGCCCGGCATCGCCGTGTACGCCACAGGAACCGTCGAGTGCATTACGCCGGCCTTTCCCGAACCGACGTTCTCCGACGATCTGAGAATCAACAATCTGTGCACCTACGATTATACCGTCCCGGGGATGTATACGACGATCGCCTACAACGTGACCGGCGGGAGCATTTTAAAATGGTTCCGCGACCAGTTTGGGCAAGCGGAAGTCGAGCGGGCGCGGCGCGAAGGGCGCGACGCCTACGAGCTGCTCCTGGAAGCGGCCGACCGGACGCCGACCGATCTGTTGGTGCTGCCCTATTTCGGCCCCAGCGGCACTCCCTATTTCGACCCGGCCGTCTCCGGGGCGATTGTCGGCTTGACCTTGACGACGACCCGGGGTCAGATCCTCCGCGCCCTGCTGGAGGCCTTGGCCCTGGAAATGCGTCTGAATCTGGAGATCCTCGAGCGTGCAGGCTGCCGGATCAAGGAGTTGCGGGTCGTCGGGGGCGGCGCGAAATCGGATTTCTGGAACCAACTGAAGGCCGACGTCCTGAACAAGCCGGTCGTCGTGACGGACGTCACCGAGGCGGGCTGCCGGGGCGCCGCCCTGCTGGCCTGTGCCGCAGATCGGCAGTATCCCGTCGGGGCACTGGCGGAGGAGTGGACGCGGTTGCCGTCGAAATTCACGCCGCATTCCGTCTCCGCCGCCCATTACGACCAGCAGTTCGCCGCGTACCAACACCTCTATCCCCGCGTCAAAAGCCTGCTCGCTCTCCGGCATCCCAGGGAGCGAAACGGAGACGCGTATCAGGAACCAATCGTCTGAAAGATCTTCCATGAGTAACTTTTCGCTCTTCGACGGCGGCATCGTCGGTTTTTACATCCTCCTGGTCGTGACCATCGGGGTCCTAGTCCGCAAATACGTCAGCCGGGTCGATCAGTTTCTCGTCGCCGGCCGCGAATTGAACATCTTTCTCGGCATCGCTTCGCTGACAGCCTGCGAGTTTGGAGTTGTCACCTGCATGTACACGGCCCAAAACGGCTTCGATAAGGGCTTTGCCGGCACGACGCCCGGCATTTTGTTGGCCCTGGCGATGTTCCTTGTTGGCAGCACCGGATTCTGCATTAAACCGCTCCGCAAGGCGGCAGTCATGACAATCCCCGAGCTGTTCGATAAGCAATACGGCTCGCACATCCGCTGGATGAGCGGCGTGGTGATCGTTCTGGGCGGGCTGCTGAATATGGGTGTCTTTCTGAGAACGGGCGGGGACTTTCTCGTTCAGGTTTGCGGCATCAATCCGGACTATTTGGAAATTACCATGACGTTGCTGCTGGCGGGTATCGGTCTTTATACCGTACTGGGCGGCATGGTTTCCGTCCTCATCACCGACTACTTGCAGTTTATCATGATGAGCATCGGTTTGCTGCTGGTCACGATCATGATCTTTATCAATATCGGCTGGACCGACCTGATCCACGCCGTGCAGGAAAATTACGGCGCCGGAGGTTTTAATCCCTTTGTTCATGAGGACATGGGAGTGTCCTACGTGGTTTTCAACGCCTTGGTCGCCTTGGCCGTTGTGCTCACCTGGCAGACGATGATCCAGCGGGTGCTCTCTGCCAAGGACAGCGCCACTGGCCAGAAAATCTACCGGGGGACCAGTCCGTTCTTCGTGTGCCGGTTTCTTTTACCGGGCCTCTGGGGGATGGCCGCCCTCGCGACCCTGTCGCCCGGGCAGATAGGCGACAATACCATGCTGGCCATGCCCATGTTCCTCTCCACGTTTATCCCGCCAATCCTAATGGGCATCGTGGTGGCCGCAATGCTGGCAGCGGACATGTCCACCGACGCCTCGTACATGCTCACCTGGGGAAGCGTGATCTACAACGACATCCTGGCTCCCTTCCATAAGGGGCAATGGTCGCAGCGGAAGGGCTTGATTTGGAATCGGACGATCATTGCCCTGATCGGCGTCTTTTTGCTCTTCTACGGGCTGTGGTATCCCCTGAAGGGCGACCTCTGGACGTATCTTGCCGTGACGGGCACCATTTACCTCTCCAGCATGTCCGTGCTCCTGATCGCCTGCTGCTACTGGAAACCCGCAAACAACTGGGGGGCGGCGGGAGCCATTATCCTCGGCGCCGCCATGCCCGTCTGCTATCTGGTGTGCGAACAATTGCCGGCGACGGCAAAATTGGCCAAAGACATCGGCCCCAATGTCTCGGGAATCTGCACCTATCTTGCGGCAGCGGCGGCGATGGTCATAGGATCGCTGCTCAAGCCGGTCCTGAAAAAACAACAAGCGAGCGGAAAATGATCGAGTATTTTTGGTTGTTGCTGACGATCGGTTGCGTGGTCTGGTACATGGTGGTTTTGGGATACGTCGCTTACCGGGGCGCCGGAGATATCCGGTCTATGCTCAGACAGATAGCGAGCCAGCAGTCGCCCGAGAATCCCGTGGCAGCGGATTCCAACGTCCAACGGGGAGATCAAACCGGCTGATCGACGCCGTATAGGCAGGTTGCCAACCTGCCCTACTCCTGATGGCGATCCGGGGAAAGGCTTCAGAGGATGGGACGACGGGCGCCATGCGATGCATGGTTGAGGAGTCCCACCAGACACCGCAAAAAAAACGAAGACGGCGCTGTGCTTGTCCCGCCCTACTTTCCGCAACCGGAATGAAGAGATCGCTCCAAACGCCCGTTGCCAGCGGCCGTGCTATACGGGGAACATGACGTGACAAACCAGGCTACTGATTCTTTCTCTCCTCGCGGCGGCTTTGGAGTTGCTGGAGGGCCTGGTTGACGGCGGGCAGGGCGACTTGTCGGGTCTGGGGGTTTTGCAGCGTGCCGTCGACCTGGATCTGCATGATGCCGCGGCCGGCGCCGGTGAGCACTTCGCGGACTTCGTTGATGAAGGGAATTTTCACGTCGCCGCGGCCGACCATCGTGTGGAAGTTCAGGCGGATATTCGACTG
Source organism: Pirellulales bacterium (assembly GCA_016936015.1). GTDB lineage: Bacteria > Planctomycetota > Planctomycetia > Pirellulales > Thermoguttaceae > JAFGPV01. The sequence continues at coordinate 18,846 of JAFGPV010000067.1, read as the reverse complement.
CCAATCCATGTCGCCCTTGCCCTCCAGGCTGATGGCGTCGCCGTTGAAGTCGATGGCGTCGAAGTAGATGTGCTCGCCTTCAATGCGGTAGTCGATCGAGGCGGTGCTGAAGGCGTTGCGGTCGGGGGGACTGAAGTTGAGGATTTTCAGCAGCGAGATCATCACGGGCAGCTCATAGACGTCGGCGTCGCTGAGGTGAATCTTTCCGCCGCCGGACAGCGCGTTGCGGGTGGCGCCGGCGCCTTGGAGCGAAAGGGTGGCCATGATGTCGCCCCGGAGTTTCTGCCGGCCGTCCATGACTTCCAAGGCGCAGCGGCCGAGGCTGGCGTGGCTCAGCGAAGCGCCGAAGGCGTAGCGCGGCTGGCTGCCCAGGGTCACCCGGCCGTCGGCCAGGAGCGTCCCGCCGAAGAGCTGGGCCGATAGCGAGCGGGGTGTCTGCGGCGGATTGGCCGGCGGGGGCGGATTGGATTGGCGGGGATCGTCCACCGGGCGGCCCAGCAGCACCCGGTCGTCGTCGATCCAGAGAGGGCCGCGGATCTGCGTGAACTGATAATTCTTGTAGTGGAGCGAATCGAGGGCCAATTCGCCGCGGCCGGATGCGTGTCGGCCGTCGAAGCCGCCTCGGAGGAAGACCGCCCCGCTGACGTTCTCCAGAAGCACGCCGGCACGCAGGGATTCCTGCAAGAGGTCGATCCGCACGTTCCAGGCCGATTGCAGGGGTTCGTTGCTCGGTCCCCGATGAAAGAAGTCAAGACTGCCGCTGAGATTGATCGGGCCGCGGGGATCGAGGGTCAGGACGGTTTTTTTCATCCGCTCAGGCAGGGCCTGGATCAAGTCCCGGTCGAACGGCAGTCCCCGGACGGTCAGCCCCGCAAGACGGAGCGTCCACTGGCCGTCGGGCTGGAAGTCGCCTTCGCCCTCGGCGGCGATCTTGACCGGCCCGTGCTCCGCCGTGACGCCCCGCAGGGTGAACTGCCCGTCGCGGTACAGCAGCGTCCCCTGGAGTTTTTCCAGGCGATAAGGAAAACGGACGGGCGTGATCGAGGCGGTGTCGCTCTGCGGCCGGACGCTCACTTCCAAGCTGAGTCGCTTCTGCTCGCTCAGGTAGCTGATGTTCGCCCCCAGATCGACCACGCCGGAGGGTTGGAGTCCGTCCCAGACGACCTGGATGTTCGGCGGCAGGGCCCGGTGCAGTTCCGGTCCCAATGGCACGTCCTTCCCCTCCAGCTTCAAGACCAATTGGTTCCCGTCCAACGTCGGCGCCAACGATCCGCTGCCGGTGATCCGGGCGGCGCCGTTGTAGCCTTCCAAATCGCTGAAGGTCCACTGGTGATTGGTCATCACCAGATTGCCGCGGACGTTGTTGATCAGGTAGGGAAATTTATTGAAGTGGATCGAGCAGCCGTTCATCTTCAAGTTGAGGTGTTTCTGCGGCGGCTCCCCGGCGATTCTCCGCCGGGAGTGATAATAAAAGTCGACGGCGCCGTGGGGATCGAGTGATTGGACGACCTTCCGGGACTTTTCGGGCAGCGCGTGGATCATCGCCTCGTCCAACGGGATCTCTTTTCCCCAGGCCTCGAACGTGCCCGTCGCATCGCCCAGGGGTTGCAGGATCTCAGCCTGCATCGAGATCGGTTGACCGCCGCCCCGTGCCGTCATGCTCAGCGTCAGCCGATCGTCTTTCAGATCCAAGCGGCCGTTGCCCCGGTTGAAGCGGTAGGGGAATTTATAATAAGTAAAGGAGAGATCCTGACATCGCATCGAGAGTTCCGGCCGCCAGGTCCGCCCGTCGTACTCCAACCGCACGTCGGCGTCGACCTGCCCGTCGGGGAGGAACTTGTACCACGCCGCCTGCAAGGCGTCGGGCAAGGCGCCGAGTAATTGCCGGTCCAGTTCCAATTTCTGGATCTCGGCCTGCAGGGAGAGCGGACTGTCGACCTCGAAGCCCGTGCGGAGATGCGCAATCTGCAACCGGGCCTGATTCATCCGGGCCGTCAGCTCCTCCAGGGCGACGCCGCCGTTGTCGGCCCGGAACTTCGTGCAGATCTCCGTCAGCGGGTGCGGCAGCCGGGGATCGTCCAGCCGGCCCCGGCGGAACTGGCCGGCAACCTGGAACCAGTACGCCGGCTTCCGCCCGGGATCGTGGACGACGCGGAAACTCAAATTGCTTTCTCCCCGCAGCTCGCCGCAGGGAGGGAGATTGCCGCAGATCGGGCTGGGCAGCGCCCGGCGAAGCTCGGGAGAAATCTCCAGGCCCTCGACGTCGCAGGAGAGCGAAAAGCTCGGCCCCCGGGCGTCCACCGCGCCCCGGAACTCCACCCGACGAAAATGATCGCCGGTGAGGCTTCCTTGTACGGAACGGGTTTCGCGAACCGCGCCGCCCGCATCGGGCGCGCCGACGGGCCGGCCCAGCGTCATGCAGAAATCGCGCAGCGTCAGCGTGCTGCACGGAATCCGGAGCGGATCGAAGATCTCGATCGTCCCATCTTCCACCGTGACCTCGGGAGGATGATCGCTCAACTGCGGCGGCGGAAAGAGCCGCGAGACGCTCCAGACGCCGTCCCGACGCCGGGTGATCCGCAGCACGGGCCGACGCACCGTCACGTGCGTGACCGTCGGCTCCTGATAAAGCAACTCCTGGACGGTGGTGTGACAGCGTAGAAACAACTCCTCCACGTGGAGCAGTTCGGCGCGGGGACCCTCCGCCCCAGGCTCCGTGATCGCCAGATCGCGGACCTTGATCCCCTCGTGTTCCACCAATTCGGCGGAACCGATTGTCACTTTCAAGCCGGGGTAGTGTTGGGCGAAACACTCCTCCAGGCGCCGGCCGATCTCCTCATCCACCCGACGGTAGAAATAGGGAACGGCCGCCACGCCGCCGATGATTCCCAACACCAGTCCCCACCTGAAGAAGAACCAACAGAAGTTGACTAGCCGGGCGATAATAGCAAAAAACCCTCCGTGGTTTTTTCTGATTGGCAGGTCGGTAACAACGCCATGTTCCGTTTAGCAGCCGCCGGAACGGGGGCTCTGGTTCAGAAGAATTTCCCAGGCCGCCGTACCGGCGGCCGCTAAACGGGATGGCATCTCCGCGTTATTATTCCAAAATTCGACGATGGGGTATACGTGAAAATTAGGCCGGAAGGTCTGTCTGATTGCGAAAAACGCCCCGACGGCTCGTTTTATCACCCCCGGAGATCAATTTGTGATGCTAGCAGTCCCGAGAAGAGGAGAATAAGGCTGCCCAAACTACCTCTTCTTCCCTGATTCAAACCACAACGGCATTTCCACTCAGTTCCTGTTGGATGGGACAAGCGTAGTGCAGTCCCACCATGTTTTTTCAGCGGTTTTTAGTGGGACTCACTTCGTTCGTCCCACCCTACAAAAACATTCCGCAACAGGAACTACTAAAAAACCACAGTTGGGGAATGCCGGACGGGGAAGGTCATTTGGAGCACGACGACAGGGGAGGTCATTCCGAGTGTAGCGAAAAATCCCTCCTCTTTGCGGCACATCGCGAGCATCATCGCTCCGCTCGGAATGATCGTCTCCGCCGGAAGTTTTTACCGCATCCACTTACGTGTCGCACGGTAATCCGGCAGGGTTTCTGGGATTGATAGATCTGGAACGGCGGCAAATAAAAGCGGAGGAAGAGCGGAGCTTCGGATCAAACTCCGTCGACGCCGGGCCGATAAGCAATAACAGGAACGTCAGGATGACGAGCCGCGAGAGTTTTCCAAGGGGAAACATTTTCATCCCCGGTCAAGTTTCGCGGCTCGTTGTGCATTAATTATTGAGTCCTGCATTGCTAATGAACCGTTCCACGGCGAAAGACCAGCAAACTCGGCTGGAACAGCCGTGTTTGCGGTGGAACAACGATCATTGGCTGCATCGGTATCAATACTATCCGGTAAAGCCATGAACGATCCGGGAATCCGCATCGCCTTGGGACTGGGCATCGTGGCCGGCGGTTTCTTCGTGGCGAATCTTTTTACGCCGCACTCCCAGGCGCCGCCGTCGCCGGAATTGGAACACTCCTTGCGGATCCGCGTCCGTCGGGTCCCGACGCGTCCCATCGCTTCGCGGTCGACCGTCGCGAAGGCCGGACCGGTAAGTACGTCGCCCTCTGCCGCCCCGAAGGCTTCCGGCGGGTCGGCGCCGCAACCGGCCGGCCCGACGCCGGTGGTGCTCCGACCGCAGGGGCCGACGCCCCGGTCGGAGGCTCCGCCGAAGTATCCCGGCGATGCAATGCCGGGCCACGCGACCTGGGGCATGCCGGCATCCTGGGCGGCAACGCGCCCGGCCCCGCCCGAGCCGCGGCGACACATCATCGCCGACGGCGACACGCTCCGCAACCTGGCCGAGCTTTATCTCGGCTCCGCCGATCGGGCGGAGGAAATCTTCGCCGCCAACCGCGCGGTGCTCAGCGATCCCCATCTCCTGCCCATCGGGGTGGAACTGACGATTCCGTCCCGGGAGCGACCACCGACAACCGAAGCGCAATACCTCCCGCCGCGTCGCCTGGTGCCGGTCCCCACCGGCTGGCAGGGAAAATAAAGGATGAGGGATGAGGGGCAGGAAGCAAGTAATGTCATCCTGAGCGGAGCAAAGGATCTCTCCAGGGACACTTGAGATAGATTATGCCCTCCGAATCCCTCATCCCTCAATCCTTCATCTTTACTGATGCGGGAGTTTGCGTTCCTCCCAGGACCAGCGGCGGGCCTCTTGGTTCCGGACGATCCGGTAATAGAGAAACAGCCCGATCTTCCGGTCCACGCCGAGGTTCGGCGCTTCGAGCAAATTCGCGCCCTGGAGCTTGGTGTCGAACGGGTAGAAGAACAACATCTGTTCTTTTTCTCGTTTGTCTTCGGGAGGCAGCGGGTGGGATTTTTCCAGAATCCTGTAGAGCCGGTCGGCCTCGCCGAAGGCTTTCGAGTCTTCCTTGCCCACCAGGATCATGATTGAAAGTTGTTTCTTGACGTAGGGATCCTGCAGGGCCGGCCAGATGGAAAGGCCCTTGAAGAAGAATTCCGGCGAGATCAACACCAGGGCCTTGACAAACCGCCCCTGTTGAATCGTCCCGTATCTCCAGCTCCCGTACTCATAACCGCGGGCGTCCAGCGCGGCGGCGCCGAGGGCCACCGAGGCGCCCATCTCCTCGCCGACTAGGCACAGCTTGTTGATGTTCAGTTCCTTCTGGTTGTTTTTCTCCCATAAAAAATCCCGAATCGCCAGGAAATCCCTGGTCACCATGCGGCCGAAATCGGCGGAGAAGAACTTGGCGGCGTCCAACGTCCATTCCTGGTTGCCCATTTTCTGCTGCGCGCTTTTGCCGTGGCCCCGCAGGTCGGGAGCCAACACGGCGTAGTCCCGCTGCTGGAGATACCGCGCGAGGGTCTTGAAATCGGTGCTGTCGTGTTTCCATTGATGCAACAGCACGACCGGCACCGCTTCCTTCCCCTTCTTACTGGGATAATACGTGGCGGCCAAATCCATCCCGTCCGCCGTGCGCAGAAAGACTTCCGCCGGTGGAAGCGCGTCGTTGGGTTTCTTCTCCGAGGAGGCGCCGGCGGCCTTGGCCGGGGACTTTGCTTCCTCGGCTGCCAGCGCAAGAGAAGCCGCCAGACAGAAAATCAGGGCGGTCGCCCCCCCGAAAAACCCCCACGCGGTCCTTCGTCCACCAGCCGCCGTCGCCGGAAAAAGAATCGTCCGAAACATCGTTCGCTCCTTGTCGGAGAAAGGATCAGCGGAAGGCACGGGCGACCGACGTCGCCCCTCTTTCTATGGTAAATCCGCCGTCAAGGAGCGTCAATATTCGACAAAATTACCGCAATGCGGCGGAGTCTTGTCCCAAGTCGGCATGGGGATCATGAGCGTAGAAGTGCCGGGCGACTTGGCCGGCCAGCACGTGGAGGAACTCTCGGTGGAAATCAGGCCCTTGCACCTCCGAAGTGGGTATGCCCGTGTTTGGCGGATAGACCGACTGCGGCAAGTGCTTTTCCCAAACCATTTTACCGCCCTGGGCGCTATCGAAGACCTGGACCGTCACTTTCGCCTTCCCTTGATAGAGCGTCTGCCCTTGTTGGAGGCTGAAATGTTCCAGGTCCACGCCGACGACCATCTCCGCCCCGAGCGCCTTGCCGACTTCCGGATATTCCTCCCAGGAATGGTTGTCGCACCACTGGACGACTTTCTCCTGATCGATGACCTTGATCTTCGGTATGCGCTGTTGGAGCAAGCCGCTGATTTCCCTCGCCAATCCGGCGGCGGCCTTGGTGGTGCCGTATTCGATCCCTGCCGCCGGCCGGCAGACGACGACCACGGTCTTCTTTTTCAATCCGTCGTAGTCCGCGTCGACGTCCATGCCGTTGATCAAATACGCCAGCGTGAACAGGCCGTTGCGGCAGCCGCCCGACAACGCTAACACAAAAAGAACAACTCCCGGCAACCACCACGCGCCCCGACGCCGTAAGAGACGATCCATCGTACACCTCGCGGAAAGAAAAGAAATTGAAAATTGCAAATTGTAAATTTCAAATTGCAAATCGATGACAAGTTTTCACAACCATCAGCGGATCAAGCCTTAATCATCCCCCCCTCGAAATCCCGAAAAATGCAAGCCACACGTCTCTAGCCCCCTGATGAATCGTTGTTCAATTTGCAATTTGCAATGGACAATTTGCAATTTGCAATTCCTACCTCAACCACAATCGCCACGCCCATTGGAGCAGGATCAGGACCAACAGTCCGGTGGCGACCCAGCCGGCGACCGTGTCGCGGGGCGTCCAGCCGGTCCAGCGGCCGCGCCACGCCGAAACCAACGACCAGGGGACGGCCAGCATCGCCAGCACGCCCAGCAGCAACCCGCCGCAGTTGGCGTGCACCGCGGCCAGCACTTCGCCCCGGACCAAATGCGCCCAGGAGGTCGTCATCCCGCAAGTCGGACACGGCAGCCCGAAAAGCACCCGAAACGTACAGGGCGGCAGGCCCAACTCCTGATGCGTCCCGCACTCCGTCGGGCTGGGCGTCAACAGCCGGGCCACGACCATAAGCCCGATCAATCCCAATCCCAACACCGTCAACACAAGCCGCTGGTGCTTGGGAATCGAGGGGCTTTCCAAAGGCTTCTGTTCCTGGTCCATCGGCGACACAAGGGCGGGAGAGGATACCGGGAAGCCCGCCGGGCTGCAAGGTCGGTTGGCTTTTTTTGTTTTCCCGGCTCCGGCGAATTTCAGGTTTCCACGTATAAACAGGGAGGCCAAAAAGTTGGCTTCAGACAACGACTTACGTCGGATATGATAGCCCGAAAACAAACCCCCTGAAAGTCAGCCGGGGAGAAATGCCGGCCTGAGACGGTTGCAACTTCTTGGAATGAAACGAGTTGTGACTCTGGGCGGGAGACGGATTCTTATATCATTCCAAACAGCGCATCCACCGCACCGAAGACCGATTGCTCCCCCGGTGCATCACGTTTTTTCCTCCGGCTTTCCGACAGATCGTCCAGCCAATTCCAATGGATCCGCGAAGTTTCATAAGCCACACGGGACCGTGAATCGTTAAAAGTCGGAAAACGCGATGTACGATGCAACGAATCCTCCGCAGACGCATACATCGCATAGAACGCCGGCACGGCCGGCGGCGCGTGGGACAGGTTGTCAACCTGTCCTACTTTTTCCTGCCGGAAAACCCGAAACACCGGCGCAACAATGCTTTCCGATGTGATTCCGCCTGCCCCGAAGGGGCACGATTCACCCAGCCCAGGGCGCCGCCCTGGGAAATCGGATAAAACGCAATCCTCGATCGGCCCAACGGGCCAATCATTCAATGAATCGTTGACCCGTTGGGCCGAGGACGCTTGTTCGATGAACCCCCCTTCCCCAGGGCGTTGCCCTGGGCTGGATGAACGGTCGGGCCTTTGGCCCTCTTCAGCAGTGCCAGGAAATCGTGTCGGATCCATCTCGACCAACGACTCTCGACCAACGACCAACGGGCTATCTTTCTCGACCGACGACCGACAACCAACGACCAATGGACTCTCTTGCCCGACCGACGACCCACGACCAACGACCAACCCACTGCTGTCATCCTCGACTTTCGACCCTCGACTCTCGACTCCCGACCCTCGACTCTCGCCCCTCGACTCCTCCCCATCCCCAATCATCAACGTCCCGGCAACGATGCTCGCCACCGTCAAACTCACGTCATCCTGCACACGGACGCTTTCCGCGTTCAAACCGCTATTCTGGAAGGAATAATCGCCCCCCTCCACAACCACCTCGCCAAAAACCGTCCCCGCCGGAAAATCATTGACGCACTCTAATTCTTCCGCTTCCGCCGGAAAGACCAGGTTATCCCCAGGCAACGGTGCCGAACCGTCCGCCCAATTCTCCGCCGTGGACCATTGATTATCCGCCCCGCCGCCGTCCCAGGTGCAGGTCTCCACGCCGCCAATGGTCAGCGTGCCGGCAGTAATGCTGGTTGCCGTCAGTGAAGCCCCATCCCGCACGTGGACGTTGTCCGATGACGCGACTTCGCCCTCAATCTGATACCCGCTCCCACCGATGATGATTTTACCGAAGACTGTCCCCGCCGGGTAGTTATTGACGCTTGTCAACTTCGCCGCGTCCGACGGAAAGATCAGATCATCGCCGGGCTGCGGCGCCGCGTTGCCGACCCAATTGGCCGCCGTCGTCCAGTTGCTGTCCGTCCCGCCGCCATCCCAGGTGCGGACGGCGTGTTCGGGCACGTCATTGTCGGTCACATCGATCGTAGCACTGCAGGTCACTTGCATTTTAAAACGCGCCACGCGCCAATCGTCCATGTACCCGGCCAGGAGCACCAACTTGCCGTCTGATTGGAGGGCTGAACAAACCGACGTCTGCAAATTGCTTGAAGTCAAAGCAACATGGAAGCGTCCATCACCATCGAAACTCGAGTCGAGAGAGCCGTCGACGTTGAAGCGGACGAGACCCACTTGACGAGTGCTTTCTGATGTCTTAGTATTCCCCGCAAGCACGATTTTATCGTCACTTTGAATCACCATCGAATAAGAAAAATCTGCCAACTCCAGGCCGAAATCGGTCATGGCCCTGCCATCATCGCTGAAGGAAGTATCTAAAATACCGTTGGGAGTCAAACGCGCTACTGCAAAATCGGCCAAACTTGTTGCGATGGCCATCGTGCTGTTCAGCACAATCCGTCCTGCATGGTCGACAAGAATACTTTCTGGTTGGTAGGCCGAATCGAAGTTCACCGTTTGCACGCCGTTGGTCCCAAAAGTCGTGTCCAATGAACCATTCCCGTAAGCCCGAATGATCGACCAATCACTCGTTCCTCTACCCGCCAGGAGAAATCGTCCATCTGGCATCGAGGCGATGGCACAAGAATACGCATTAACATCGAGATAATAATGGAAGCCTCCGGAGTCACCAAAGGACGGATCGAGCGCGCCGTAATTGTCCAAGCAAGCAACTTTGAGATAGAGCGGGCCGTTTTGCTGGAGGGCCAGCAGGATCTTCCCGTCCGGACGCAGCGCCATGTCCACAATCCATTGGTTGCTGTAAAAATTGGCAATACCCCCGTTCCCAAAAGCTAAATCGAGTGAGCCATCGGCGTTATAACGAGCCAATGCGGATACGGTCGTGTTGAGACTGCCGCCCACGACGATTTTTCCGTCAGGTTGAATTAATATCTTATTGGGAAGGGGTTTTTGAGAGGGAAATGTGGTGTCCACAACGCCGTTAGTCCCAAAACTTGGATCCATGGATCCATCGCTGTTCAACCGAATGACACGCCAAGCGTAGTTGTTCCCGCTGATCCCGCATGCAGCGACGATTTTACCGTCCGGCTGAACGGCGATGTCATTGTGCGGCACCGCGTAGTTTGTATAGAGGGTGGTCGCTACACTTCCGCCGGAGCCAAATGATGAATCCAACTCGATGGAGGCTCCCCCAGGTTCGTTGCTGGCCGTAATCGTCACCACCTGAATGCCGTCAACGAGATCATCGTCCACCGCGTCGATAGCGAACGTAGTCGAGGCCTGATTGCCCGGGATCGTGACCGAGGCGGGCACTTCGGCTTCTGATGTGTCGCTGCTGCTCAGGTAAACCACCAAGGGATCGGCCGAAACGGGATCCCGTGTCACCGTGGCCGTCGTCGCGCCCGGCCCGGCCGCTTCGGAAACCGACGGCGCGGCAATGGTCAAGGTCAGGGTAGGAACGTCGTTGTCGGTCACCTCAAGCGTATCGCTGGCTTCAATGGGTGTGCTTCCCATAGTGAACCGTGCAATGCGCCAATCACTTCCCCACCCCGCCAGGACCACCAATTTGCCATCCGCCTGGAGTTCGCAGTTCGTCGCCTGTTGCGCAGCGTGCGAAATCACGGAAACCTGCAAACGCCCGTCGCCGTCAAAGTCCGCGTCAAGGGAGCCATCGACGTTGTAGCGGACCAACGCGACTTGTTGCACATTGTCAGACGTTTCCGTGGATCCCAAGAGAACGATTTTGTCGTCGTTTTGAACCGCCATCGAATAGGCGTAATCGTCCAGGCCGGTGGAAAAGTCGGTGATCGCCATGCCGTCGATGTCAAAGGACGCGTCGAAGTTACCATTCGGATACAGTCGCGCCACCGCAAAGTTGCTGGTGTTATTATCCGATTCGTATGCGCTGCCGCCCGCCACAATCCGTCCGACACTGTCTACGGCCAGGTCGTAAATGCGGGTGTAATCGGAGCCAAAGTTCACGGTCTGCACGCCGCCGGTCCCAAAAGTCGTGTCCAGGGTGCCGTCCGCATAGGCCCGGAGGATCTTCGAGTTGCTCGTATAATTTCCCGCCAGGAGGAAGCGGCCGTCGTCCATCAAAGTGATTGCGCGGGCCGAAACGCTCACGCCCGAAAAGGTCTTGATGCCGCCGGAGCCGAATGACGCATCCAGACTCCCGTTGCTGTTCAGACGGGCGACGCGACAATAGACCGTGCCATTAATGCCCAGGGCAAGCAGGATTTTCCCATCCGTGCGGAGGGCCATGTCCTCGATCCATTGATAAGTGACGCTGGGAAAATTGGCAATGCCGCCGGTCCCAAACGATCCGTCGAGAGAACCATCGGTGTTGTATCGTGCGAGAGCGATATTATTCGTGCCCGAGATGAACTCGCCTCCCACAAGAATCTTCCCGTCAGGCTGAATGATGATCTTATGAGGGACCGGATGCGGTATTAAAAATGTCGCCTCGACGACGCCGTTGGTGCCAAAGCCCGCATCCACCGTGCCGTCGCTGTTGAGACGAGTAACACGCCAAGCATAGTCGAGATCGCTTTCAGACGCCGCGACGATTTTCCCGTCCGGCTGAATGGCCAAGGCATTGTGCGGCGGTTGATAATTCATTTCCAAAGAGGTGGTCGCAAGTCCCCCGGTTCCGAACGACGCATCCAGCCCAACGGATTCACCTCCGAAATGAGCGTCGGTCGTGATTGTCACCGTCTGCGTACCATCCATTGCGGCATCGTCCACCGCGTCGATGTCGAAAGTCGCCGAGGCCTCATTGCCTGGGATGGTGACCGAATCGGGCACAACGGCTTCCGTGGTGTCGCTGCTGCTGAGATAAACCGTCAGGGGATTGGCGATACCCCAATTTCTCGTCACGGTGGCCGTCGTCGCGCCCGGCCCGGCGGCTTCGGAGATCGACGGCGCGGCAACGGTCAACGTCAATGTGGGCAGATCATCGTCCAGGTTAGTCACCGAGACGTCCTCGGGATTCAGACCGTTGTAGTCGGGATCGGCGCTGCTAGCCGCAGCGGTCACCACCGTGTAGGCCGCGCCGCCGTCCACCTGGGCATCATCCACGCCGGTAATCGCCACGGTTTGCGGCGCGTCCCAATTGCTGGTGAGAAACGTCACGCTCTCTGGCGAAACGGTCCCTTCATCGGTGTTCGTGGAACTGAGAGCGATGTTTACATCGGCTGCCGGTAGAGTGTCCAGAACGATTGTGAAGGCTGCCGTTCCGCCGGCCTCGGTGGTCGTCAAACCCGATGTCGGAGTTACCGTGATGCCAGGCGTAGGCGCAGTCAGGATGCCGCTCAGCAGAACGTCATCAATATTCCATCCAGAATAGGGATAGGAATTGGTATAAAAAACCTCGTATCCCCAGCGAACGTAAACCGTGGTTTGGTCATCGGCATACGCGCTGATATCGTACTGCATGAAATGCCAATAATAGTCTGCGACCTCGGTATCGCTGGGATTGGCATAAATGCTGTTCCAAATGGTTCCGTTATTCGATACTTCGATCGTTGCGGCGACGAAGGGCTGATAGTCTGTATTCAACCATCGCCGGAATGACAAAGAGACGTCCGAATATCCGGTGCAATTAATGGCGGTTGTGGTTAGATAGAAGGAACCTCCGACAATATCGTAATCGCCAAGGAGGTCAACCCCGTACACGTTGCTGCCGGTATAGCCGTTGCTCGGATCGGGATAACCATAAGTGCCGCCTCCGCCGGTGGGATGACCGAACGCCCATTCGCCGCTGGTCATCCAACCGGGATTAACGTCGAAATTTGCCGAATAGATGGTGCTCAGCAACCGTCGATCTTCCAACGGCTCGAACCGTAGTTTGAGCGAAAACGGATCCCGCCGTGGTTTCTTTCGAGGATTGCCGAACCGAAAAGAACCGCCGCCGCGCCGCCGAAAGCCGAGAATGCCCATCGGGATGCTCCCTGTGTTGGATGCCTGAAAAGAACCCTCCAATTGGCCTTAATATAACAACCCTCCGCGGGGAATTCAAGTACCCCGGTGGGGAAGCGGCAATCAACCACGAAAGACACGAAAGACACGAAAATAATAAGAAAAATTTTCTCGCAAAGGCGCGAAGGGGAATAGGAACACTGACCCTCTCTCATCTCCACGGATTGCGATCATTAGCGGTGATTAGCGAAAATTAGTGTTCCGTTAAAAGACCGCCCCCAAATATCGGAACGCTGATCTTCACTTATCTCCACTAATTGCGATCATCAGCGGTGATTAGCGGAAATTAGCGTTCCTAAAAAGAGTTCTTTCATCTCCCATCAGCCGCTTCCCCTTTGCGCCTTCGCGCCTTGGCGAGAAACCTTTTCCGCCCCCTCCCAATACTCATCCTTCATCCCTCATCCCTCATCCTTTATCCCTCCTTCTCCCGCCGGCCCAAAAATGCCCTTGAAATTGGCCGCCGATTATGATAGTGTATATATGTACATAAGCTCTTTGGCAAGTCGATCTGCAATCCCTCTCTGCGTGGAAAATACGCGCCGCCCTCGTTGCCCGGTAGACCGCGTCTGGTTGGAAGGAGTCGGCCTCAATCAAAAAACGTGGAAAAAATGAAATTTGTTGAGCAACAAACTCCCCCAAAAGAAGAAAGGGCCCCCGTCTGGGACCCCTCCCGTGCATTTTTCGACTTTTGATGACCAACGACCAACGTTTTTCGGAGTCAACTCCCCACAAAACTCCGCCAGTTGCCGGCCGTTCGTACGTTGGACTCCCGCCAATCAACCACGGAAGCCATATGCCGGATTCGGGCGCCGGCACCACCGCCGCCAAGGACCAAGTTCGCTTGCGCAATGCTGTTCGCCGTAAGCGAAGCGGAGGCGAACACCGTGAAAAGAAGCCGTGACTGAGACCGAAACGTTCCAGAACGACCAGGGATTATTTCCCGCCGTTATAATCAACAAACGGCCCGGCGCGGCCGCTTCCTTTCCAGGTCAGATGAAGTTCCACGTCGTTTCGTTCGCCCCTGACCTCGATTTCCAGGCCGGAAGTTGCGATGCTTGCGTACTTTTTCGGCGCGAACCATTTGAGGTTCGTATTGTCAATACTCTGATTGGAAGTCACCGAGGCCGGATGTTTCCCGAGAACGCAACCATCGTCCTGATCGAACGTCGACAAGGTGAACCGGCCTTCCTCATCCAATTTGCCGCAAGCGGGACGATGCCCCTTCGGCACCACCTGGACAAAGCCCTGCTTCAGGGGCTGGCCGTCGATCAGCACCCGACCCGAAACGGTAACCCGGGCCGGGCGGCCGTCGCCGCAGCCGGCAAGGAACGTCATTCCCCACACCAAACACGCCAGCGGCAAACCTCGTCGCCGAATGGAAAAATAAATCATCTTCATTGATAGTAATCCCCGACGGAAGGTTCACGGTAAAGATCTCTCTTATATCGGATTCGCCAATCCCTGGTGGAAAGTGCCTGGTAGATTTCTAACGACAGATCTTCCATCAAGAAGGCCACGTGGCCATCGCCAAACACAAAGTTGCAGCCGCTTGGATGTTTACTCGCGAAGGCGCCATTGAGTTCCACGCCATGCGACGTGTGCGTTTGGCCCAGATCGTGCGGCGTGTTGAGCGGATTGGTGGTATAGCGGAAGGTGTGGTAGCGATTGCCTTTGGTCCAAAAGCAATGCCAATAGAGGGTATCGACCCCGATGACCTCCCCGAAGATGATCGTGTTGCTGATGCCGTCGATCACCTCGCGGCGACGGATTTTTACGTGATAGAGAAACATCCCGTTGTTGCCGCTTTTCATGGTGGAACTTACTTTATAATCGGGGCCATAGGTGCCGGCCGACATGGCGTAATTGCCGGTGGCGACCGGATAGCTGTATCGTTCGCTCCATTCGTTATAATACGAGACGGGTTGGGACGCATCACTGGGACAAACAAACACCGGAGGACGTTGTCCCACGGCGAGTTGGTTCCTCGTGCTGGTGTTATTATCCGTAACTTCATTCCAAAGGCGATTCAGGTCAAAACTTTTATACAGCGGAGACAACTCCAGATACGGCAACATCAAAACAAACGCACTGGTGGAGGTGCGTGCGGACACAGGAGTGGAACCGCATTCCGGAGCCGTCGAGTCATCGCAGTCGACCCGGCCGGGCGGAAAAACCTTCATGGCGGCTTCGTAGTGGTTGACCGCCAGACCGAGCTGTTTGAGGTTATTCGTGCACTGGGATCGTCGGGCGGCCTCGCGGGCCGCCTGGATCGCCGGCAACAGCAGCGCGATCAGAATGCCGATGATGGCGATCACTACCAGCAACTCCACCAGCGTGAAGCCGCCTTCCCGACGTTTTCCGGCTGGGGTTCGATTCGGTCTCATACGTCCTCCAATCATTCCCGTACCCATGTTCCCGTGGTTCAATGCATTCCGTAAAATTCCCGCCGGGCGGATGGGCAAGGATCTGCTAGCCCATCCGCCGCGGCGAAAATAAAAACCGCTTCGCTGTTCCGGAGGTGTCGATCAGCGGAAGCGGATTTTTCTCGCAATCGCAATACCGAGCAGCCCACTCAATAACAGCGCCCACGTGCCGGGCTCAGGAACGCCGGCTAAAGCGGTTCCACCGATAATGAGCGTGTCCGCACGGATGCTCCTGGCGGTTAATCGAGCATCGCCGATCACGCTAAGGTTCATCGTGGGATCATACACGTTTGTCATATCCATCTCGCCGGCCGCAACCGTAAGATTGCCTGAAAAAAGCAGATCTTGCGTCAGCACGAATCGGCCTTCGCCGGACTTGGTAAAATCTCCGGCACCGCCGACGGGTCCGCTCATCGTGAGTAATTGACCCGCGGCCACGTCAACCTCCGTGGAACCGTTCAGCACCGCCGCCACGGCAATTTCATGATTGCCCGCATCGACTTCAATTTGATTGGTTCCCGAACTGCCCGAAGAGAGCGTGAGAATTCCCGAGCCGGTGATCGTATAACCGCCGGCGTTATCGAACAGCAGCCCGCCCACCGTCGCGTCGGCGTCCAGACTTACGGTTGCGTTCGGATTCAGCGGATTGGAAAACTCTCCGGTTTTGCCGGTCATGTCGAGCACGGCGTGGGTGGCCCAATTGCCGGCGGTCTGCCAACTTCCGCCGGCGGCATTCGTCCAAACGAAAACGTCGGGAACGGTTCCCCAATGATCGCTGATCGGCGAGAGTTGGCTGTTCTGATCGAGCCAATGGACCAACCACGCTTCGGTGAGTTCGCGGTAGGTGTCCACTTCATTCTCATCTTGGGCGGAAGCCCAATCGCCGCTTTGATAGATGTTGCCGTCGTGTCCGGAGCGGAGTTGCAGGCCGCGCAGAGCGTCGATTTCTACGTCAATCCAGTCCATGGCATCCACCTCTTCCCCGGCGTCCAGGCCGCGCACCTCGCCATACATGAGGTGCAGCACGTAATTCACGTCGGAAGCCGGGTTGGATGACCAATCATCGCCATTGGGGTAATACGGCGTGGGGTCCAAAGATCCGTCCGGTTTCTTGTGGAAGACGGTCCCACCGGGCGACAGGTTGACATGTCCCGTTCCGTAGGGGTCCTGGCCAGCAACGAAATTCAGTTTCGTCTCGGCGTCCCAGTTCACCTGCTCGTTGAAGAACGCGCTCTCGGGGATGTACTGTCCGGCCAGAGTGCTGTCCACCATCGTGTCGTAGGTCAGCGTGTGGATCATCATATAGCCGGGATGGACGATGTTGTGATTCACCAAAACGCCGTCGTCGAACGTGTTGTAACCATTGATCCACTCGTTGACAGGCGTACCGTCAACCAGGGTTGTGTTATAGATATCGCTTTCCCGGCTGTAGGAACTGACCATCAGTTCCGAAGCCTTCTGCCGCCATAGGTTAACGTTGGGATCGTTGGGCAGCATGGCCTGGGCGATGGACAAGACACGGCTGTTCCAGGCGTTATCATCAGCCCTGGTGTTGCCCGGGGAGTTCGTCGATCCGTCCGGATTGCGCCAATACGGAACAGTGTAATTGATGAAGTAGTCGGCTTCGTTCTTCACCATGGTGGTCACGGCCGTCTTGGTCTCGACGCTGAGCGAGTCCCACAACATCCAGGCGGCCTGCGCGCCTCGCGACGCCCAATACGCCGCCTGCCATGAGTCCGTTCCTCCATGCCCCCAGCCGGATTGAAAGTTCCGATTGGCGCAATAGGTCATGGCAACGCCTCGAATGGCATATTCCGTCTGCAGTAGCGCGTCGCTCTCCGACAATCCCGTAACGCCCGCATTATAAGTCCCCGTCCTCAGCATTACTGCGTTTCCCCATGCAAAATGCGCTAAGGGACGAATGTTGCTCTCGCCTCCTAATGCCTTGTAATATCCCGGCACCTCACCGAAGTAAGAAAAACCTTGGAGCGTATAATCTGACGCAACCCAGTTGTAAAGATAGCGCGATTGGTTTTGCAAAATGGTGCTAACGTCCTGCCCGAAGGTGTCGCCAGATTGGATTCCCGTCATGCCCGTGTATTTCGACCAATCGACGGGCACCACATTCTGGTATTGCGCGAAGGCTTGCCCCACGAACAAAAGGACCATCAGTGCCAGAAAAACAAATCTCAAGGCTCCTGCAATGCGGGAATTTCGCTGAACATTCAACGCGCGATAAAAGCTTGCCGAGGGATAAAACATCAGAGATGAAACTCCATGGCGCATGGACAGTTCCTTTTGCAAAGGGGCGAAACAACCATTACTAGTGCTTTGTCAAGTCTTAAAATGGGGGTCGGGTGCCATGTCCACGCTTGCGTGGACATGCGGAAAACCTCGAATACCATGCCCACGCGAGCGTGGACATGGCACCCATAATCTTAAGATTGACAAAGCACTAGCCGGCGCGAAGCCACCAGACGGCGAAAGCGGGAACGATCCGCTTCGCCGCCTGGGTCAATCTTTGTCGAATCGGCAACTACTTGCGGCACTTGCCGCGCCTCGAAATGGCAAATCCCCCCATCAGTGCGGCAATCGCCAGGAGGAGCCACGTGCCGGGCTCGGGGACCGGCGCCGTCGAGGCGGCTGCGCCTCCTCCGCCGCCGCCGATCGTCAACGTCCCTTGCGTGATGCTCGTGGCTGTGAGTCCGGCCGAGCCGGTCACGGTCGTCGTGCCGGTGCCTTCGATCACGCCCACCGTGTGGCTGCCGCTGGTAACTTCCAAATCCGCGTTGTTGGCGATCAACGAATCCGGATCGATCTGACCGCCGGTGACCAACTCCAAAACGCCGGCCGAGATCGTCGTGTCGCCGGAATAGGCGTTCGCGCCGCTGAGGACCAGCCGGCCGGCCTCCTCCTTGGTCAGTCCACCCGTTCCGTCCAGGGCATTGCCCAGGGTCAACGTCGTCTCCTCCGCCGTCTGCACGGTCAGCAGTCCGGAGAGCGTGCCGCCGGAACCGTCAATCGTGCTGTCGCCGGAGGCGTTTTCGATCACGCCGCCGGTAGCGGCCACGTCCAGGGTTTTTTGGACGGTTTCGGTGGCACCGGAGAGCTTCAGCGTGGCGCCGCCGGAAAGGGTCAACGTCGAGGCGCCCAGGTCCGTATTACCGGAGACGGTCAGCGTTCCCTCGGCGACGTTGATGTCGCCCAAGTTCGTGGTGCCCAAGTTGGCCAATGTGATTTCGGTGGTTCCGACCTTGGTCAGGGCGTAGTGGTTCGTGCTGTCGCCGTCCAGATACCCGGGAGCCCATCCGCTGCCGGCAGGAACATTGCCTTCGATCGACCAACTGTGAGATCCACCGATGGTCGCATCGCCGGTTAGGGTGACGTAATAGAGATGGGGCTCCACATACGCAGTTTGGTCCGAGTGGTTGTTGACAATCGCGCCGGTGCTGCCGTCGGCGCCGGCGCCTTGGAGACTGATCGGCTCCTGGCGGAAAGTGTAGTAGCCGTTCAGGTCCAGCGTGCCGCCGTTGACGACGGTGCCGCCTGCGGCGCTTCCCAAAGCACTGGAGTGGTCGGGTATCAGCGTCCCACCGGTGATCGTCACCGTGCCGGTGAAATCGTTGCCGGCATTGGCGATCGTCAGCGTGCCGGCGCCGCTCTTAACGAGGCTGGCGCCGCTGG
>JAFGPV010000066.1 GCA_016936015.1 Pirellulales bacterium | reverse complement strand
TCTCCGGCTGGCGTTGGGTGATCTGCGAAGTCTTCCAGGCGTCTCCGTCCTGCCAGGCGAGCATGTACTGGCGGAGGTGATCGCCCTCGGCCGCGTCCGGCGCCCACCAGGAGGCCACGTACACGGCGCCGTCCGGTCCAGTCGTCATGGACGTCTGATTGATGAGGCTGCTTCCCTCGGGAATGTCGACGACCGGCGTGGCGTTCAGAGAGTCGATGGCATGGACGCCCGACCGCTCGTAGAGGGCGCCGTCCTGCCGGTACCAATCCACCCCCTGGTTCGGCGACCAGGCGTACATGATGTTGTGATTGGATTGGTAATCGGTGAATCCCGAGGTCGAATCGCCCCCGGTCCGCCAAGTCCAGGTGACGTGCCAATTGCCCTGGGGATCGAAGGCGGCGTAGTTGGTATAGCTGTAGTAATTCGGCGAGGTGTAGTCGCCGTTGATCAGCGGCGTGCCGCCGACGTGCACGGCGTTCCAGGTGTTGGCCGTGTTGTCCCAGCGCCGAAGCTGCAAATCGCCGTTGCCCGAGGAGCCGATGCGGTAGGTAAAGAAGAGATCGCCGCTGCCGGGGATGTTGTAAAACATCGGATAGGTGACGTTCGTGGAAGTGGTGATCTCGCTGTCTCCCAACGTAGCGCCGCTGTTGCCGATGGTGTCGCCGAACAGGGTAAAAGCGCCGTCGCCCAGCACCGAGACGTTCGATCGGGTGTAGTGCAAATCATTGCCGTGCATTCCCCAGGAAACGTGCAGGTAGCCGTCGCCGTCGACGCCGATGCTGCTGACGTCGTGGCTGTCGGTGATGTTGTTGGCGGTAAAGGCCGTCCGGCGGAGATACCAGTCGGACCAGCCCGTGGCAAGCATCTTCCGGCGGCCGACGACGAGCTTTTGGGTGGCGTCGTAATACGCGGTGAATTGGTATTTCTCGTCCCCCGGGGCGTTGACCGTCGTGAGCGATTGTTGTTTGAACGACGTGGCGTTGATCTTCGAGGCGGCGTACCCGAGTTCGTCCGTCGCGGAACCGACGGAGCGGATCGGGGTGATGGTCAAATAATCCATCGGATTCACTATCGCCGGACAGGGCGCTGCCGCGCCAAGAATGACCGCCACGAGGATAACGGGAAAACAACGGATCGGCGCGGTAAGGATCTTCATCAGGTGCTCTCTTTCCAAGGTGTCTTCATGCGTGGAACCGACGGCGTTTCGCCCAGACGGCCACGTCCGCATGGAACCGCTTTTTTCTTACGGTGCTTCATTCCGCCTGGGTGTGTTCGACGAAGGGCCGATCGTGGTTGCTCCCCTTCCAGGTGAGATGGATTTCCACGTCGTCGCGCGGGCCGACCACCTCGATTTCCAGGCCGGAGGTGGCAGTGCTCATGTATTTTTTGGGTGCATACCACTTCAGGGCCGTCGGGCTGATGTTTTTATTGGCGACCACCTGGACCCGATGCTTTCCCGGCACGCAGCCGTCGTTTTCCTCGAAGGTGCCGAGGACAAAGCGGCCGTCGGCGTCCAACTCTCCCTCGGCAGGGCGGTTCCCCCGGGGGACCATCCGGATAAAACCCGCCTCCAGAGGCCGGCCGTCGATCAGCACCCGGCCGGAGACGGGGACCCGCTTCGGCCGGCCGTCGCTGCAGCCGGCAAAAGGCATCAACCCCAGCGCCAGGCATGCCGGCAACAGACTCCATCGCCGGTTCAGTCGTGGTATCTTGTTCATAAATCCAGGTTCTTGACGACGGGTTCCCGATAACCCCCTTCATCGCGGAAGCGGATCCGCCAGTCGCGGGTCGAAAGGGCTTGATAGATCTCCAAATCAATGTTTTCCTGGAGGAATTTTACGTGCCCGTCTCCAAAAACGAAGTTGCATCCTCCGCGGTGCCGGCTGGCAAAGGCCCCGTTGAGCTTGGTATCATAAGGCTTGGTTGTAAATCCCCTGCCCGGCATCGTATTCAAAGGATTCGTCGTGTAGCGGATCGTGTGATGCCGCGAGCCGTTGGTCCACGGGCAGCGCGATTCGAGGGTGTGGCCGTCGATTACTTCGCCGGTATAAATCGTCTGGCTCACGCCGTCGATGATCTCCCGGCGGCGGACCGTAATCTTGTAGAGAAACATCCCGTTGTTGTAATGTTTAACCTTCGTTCCGACGCCGTAATCGGGACCGTAAGTGCCGCCCACCATGGCGTAGCTCCCGACCGCCCGAGGGTAATCATTCGGATCATGCTGATCCAAGCTGATGGAGCCGTAATGAAACGGCTGGGCGGTGTCGGAGGGACAGACGAATACCGGCGGCCGCTGCCCCACCGCAAGCTGATTCTTCCCGTTCATGTCGTATCCCATGCAAAACAGACCGTTAACCAGATCCATGCTCTTCAGCAGTGAACCGAGTTCCAAATACGGCAGGATCTGCACGAAACCGCTGGTGCCGCACCGTTTGGTACTCGGATCGTTCTCGCACTCGGGCACCGTCGCGCCGTCGCATCCGATCCGGCCCGCGGGATAATGCTTCATCGCTCCTTCGAACTGATCGAAGGCCAGCCCGATTTGTTTGAGGTTGTTGGTGCACTGGGAGCGTCGGGCGGCCTCGCGGGCGGCCTGGATCGCCGGCAACAGCAGCGCGATCAGG
>JAFGPV010000065.1 GCA_016936015.1 Pirellulales bacterium | reverse complement strand
TGGACGAAACTCCAAGCGATGATTGAATCTGCGTCAATTTTTGAATATCAAAATTGTGGGTAAACCTAAGGCTAACAGCCGCCGAGCAGCATGGGAAACCCGCGGCGGCTGTTAGCCGCCGGCTATTGAACTAACGTGCATTTATTCATGAGAATTCCGGGGCCTGAAAGGAAATGATCCGACCATGAAAGACCAATCATCCCTGTCCCGAGATAAGACCGCCTCCCGGCGGCGGTTCCTGCAAACCGGCGCCGCGGGGGCCGCTGCGGCGTCGCTGTTTTATTCGACCTTGACAATCGCCGACGAGCGGGCCAAGGGGGCCAACGAGCGGATCGGCGTGGGATTCATCGGCGTCGGCTGCCGCGGCAACAATCACATGGATATCTGCTTGCATCACCGGGACCAAGGCTTCTGCAACACGGTGGCGGTCTGCGACGTCTATGGTCCCCGGGCGGAAGCCGCCGCGAAAAAGACCGGTGGAAAAATCTACCGGAATTACCGCGACCTGCTGGCTGATCCGAACGTGGACGCCGTCTGCATCGCCACGCCCGACCGGCATCACGCCCGGCAGGCAATCGCCGCTATCGAGGCCGGCAAGGACGTGTACTGCGAGAAGCCGCTGACGCACTGGAGCCAGATGGATCTGGCGAAAAAACTGGGCGCGGTGGCGGAGAAAAACAAGCGGATCGTGCAGGTCGGCACGCAATTCGTCGCCGACGACGCCTACGCCGTGCTGCGGAAAAAGGTGCGGGATGGGGAGATCGGCAAAGTGGTCCACGTCCAGGCGGGCTATTTCCGCCGAGGCGACTGGGGCGAACGGATGCCCATTCCCGATCCCAACGCCCGGCCCGGCTCCGATCTGGATTGGCAACAGTTCCTCGGCGACGCGCCGCAGGTCCCTTTCAGCGTCTCGCGGTTTTTCCAATGGCGGATGTTTTGGGATTACGCCGGCGGCCCGGCCACGGACCTGTTGGTCCACGTCTTTACGCCGGTCTTCTGCGTCTTAGAACTGGATTTCCCGCAGCGGGTGCTCGGCGGCGGCGGCACCTTCCAATACCACCGCGAAGTGCCCGACCAGTGCAACCTCATCGCCGACTACCCCGACGGACCAAGCGTGGTGCTGATGAACTCGCTCTCGAACTACGTGGGCATCAAGACGATCATCCGCGGCACGAAGGGGATCATCGACTGGGAGGGCATGGACGGCAACAAGTTCACCGGCGCCCGGATCGTCCGCTTCGGCAAAGAAGACCAGAAGGAGTTCATTCCCTGGCGGGGCATGGGCGACACCGGCAAGCTGTGGACGAACTTCTTCGAGTGCGTCAAGAGCCGGCAGCGGCCCTACAGCCCCATCGACGTCGCCGTGAAAGTCCAGGCCCCGCTGAACATGGCCATCCTCTCGCACCGGGCCAGCAAGGTCGCGCTCTTTGACCGGGAAACCGAAAGCATCGTGATTTAGGCCCGATGGTTCCACCCCCGCGACCGCCGTCGCGGGACGTTGACGTCACATTGACAATTTGAGATACAATCAACGAGAAGAAAACGGCTAATTGACCGTCGTGCTCTCATCGGCGGCAAGCGGTTGGGCCAGATCGGGACTGCTCATCTCCGCCACAACCTTAAACGTCCCCGAGGCCTTCGGGTACGCGCGGAGGTGGTAGAGCGCCTTTTCGCCCGGCGGGATCTCGGCCAGCGGAGCGAAGCGAATCGTCCGGCCTTCCCGCTGCGGTTTATTCGGCCCGGTGGTCCCCAGGGGCACGAAGAGCATCTCGGGGGGAAGCGTGATCTGGACGCCCACTTCCCGGGCGGCTTTCGTACCGTCGTTGGCCGCCTCGATCACGTACTCCAGCTCCCTGCCCCGGTTGACCGGATTCGTCTTGCCGACGATGCTCAGCGACAGCTTGGCCACGGCGGGAGGCGGAGTCTCCTCGACGGGAGGAGGAGTTTCCGCGGCGGGAGTCTCCGGCGGCGGAGCCGTTTCCGGCGGAGTGGTTTCGTCGGGAGAGGGTATGGCGGGGAACTGTTCCGGGGCGGCGGGGCTGGGGGATACAATCTCCACCGTGGCGGACGCCTCCGCCTCGACTCCCTCGGCCGTGACGACGCGGACCCGGTTGACCGCCCGGGGCGAAGGCGCCATGCAACGGCATTGAATCTGCAGCTCGATCCCCTTTCCCGCCGGCAGATCCGGCAGGATCCAGGTCAGTTTTCCTTGATCCCAGTTGTGTCCCTGGGTCGCGTTGGCCGGTTGGAGTTCCGGGGGATATTCGTCCACGACTTTCAAATTCGTCAGCGCCCGGTCGCCGTGGTTCAGGAGGATGATCGAAAACGCGGCGATCTCGCCGGAAGTGCTCTGCGTCGGGCCGGTCTTTTGGACCTCGAGCGTTTTGCCCGGCGGGGCCGCGGGCGGCAGAGGGCCTGGAGCGGGTTCGGGACCGACCGGCGTTGGCGATGCGCCGGGTTCGGCCGTCGGCGTCGGGCCGGATGCCTCTCGTCCCACCGCCGTGAGCGTCTTCGTGCTCTGGGCCAGGACCCGACCCTCGGCGTCCGTCACTTGCACCGTATGGCTGTGTCGCCCCGCTTGCACCACCTGGAACACCAGGCGGGCGGTCTTCGCCTGACCGGCCGCCAGATCGTCCAGGAAAAACGGCACGTTCCGGTCCGGCCGGACGTAGAGGCCGGGATCGGCGCGGTCGAAGATTTTTAATCCCGTCAGCGCCGCCGGGCCATGGTTGGTCACCGTAATCTCGAACGTGACGTGGTCCCCCACGCTCGCCTGCGGAGGGCCGTCGACCTGCAAGCCAACCGACGGCGCCGCCGGGCCTGCCGCGGCCGGCGTCACCGCGGTGACGGCGCTCTGGCTGACTTTCATTCCGCCTCCAGCCGTGGCGTCGGCGGAGTTGACGATCTCCCCCTCCCTTTCCGCCCGGAAATGGACTTCGACGAACTGGGTTTGCCCGGCGCCCAGTTCGCCCAGCCGCCAGAGGACGACGTTGCCGGCGATCTGGGCAGGAGGATTGCTGTCGAGATAGCTCAAGCCCTCCGGCACGGGATTGGAAACCTGCACGTCGCCGGCCGGCAGATCGCCGGGATTGGTCACCTCGATGCGGTAGGTCAGCGTGCTGCCGACCGTCCCCACCGCCGGCCCGAGGACTTTAATGGCCAATCCGGCGGCCGTCCAGGTGGCCATGGTCGTGCCCGAGCCGAGCACGAGTTTCCGTCCGTCGGCGCCGGGCAGGTCGCCGGGTCGGATCACCTCGATGCGGATCGGATTCGTGCCGGCCCCGGGCGCTTTCTGGAAGATCTCGGCGCCGGCCTGTCCCGCTTCGTTGGTCCGCAGCTCGACCGTTTCCGCACCGTCGGGCGCGAATCCGGCCGGCGGCCCGCCGAGAATCGAGTATCGCACGATCCAACCCGGACACGGCGCCTGGTTCGACTGCCGGAACACCGACGTGGTGAAGACGTGCTTCGTGCCGGCCGGATTGATCGCCGGCGACGGGAAGGTCCAATTGGCGTCGACCCAGTGGATCCGGGCGGTCTTCATCCGCTGATCCCAGCCGTACACGCTGGGGGCCAGCACGTCGACCTGCGTGGTCCCTTCCAGGGGCGAGCTGACGCTGACCCAGCCCTCACCGCTGCGGACCGGCACGTCGTCGGCCGGATTGGGCGTGCCGCGGGTCAGCCGGAGGTCCTGTCGCGAGGTGCTGCCGACGGCGTAGGTGCCGTCGATCTTTTTATGCGAGTTATAGTCGCCCAGCAGAACGTCGAGGAATCCGACCTGGCCCACCGCGACAAAATGTCCTACGCTCCCCGGGGCGATCAGCCACTCCAGGCGACGGTTGGTGCGGAGATAGCCGTCCGGTCCGCCGACGCCGGCGACCAGAATCACTTCGGTGCCGATCTGTTGAACGCTCTCGGCGGGAGCCAGCAGCAGCGCCACGTCGTCGGAGGCCGTCTGCGGCCCCGGCACTTGCTGAGACGGGTTCTCGGCGGGGGGAACCGGCGTTGAAACGACGGGAGCGACGGGAGGGGGAGCAACCGGGGCACCGGGCGACGCCGGGGGGGAGGAAGTCGAGGGGAAGATAAAAAGGTGTTCCCCCGTGGGATCAATCCGGGGCAATTGGGCGCATCCCCCCGCAAGCACGGCGCATACGCCGAGCATCCCCAACAACAATCGACCACTCATCCTTGAACGCCGCATGGCTCAATCCCCAGCCGATCATTACGTGATGTGGTCGTATTTACGCCTCGCTCCCGCAAGTGGGTCGGAAGCGATTGACTCTCTGGTTTCAGCAGATTATCCCACTATAGAAACGTACCATATATTAATGGCAACATGGGGATTTTTCACAACATGAACCGTTGCGATAAGGAAACATGCCCTCTCAAATAATACACGGCGCGCATCCGACAAGACCGTCACGACCTAACTCCTTGCTGTTTCAGGAGATTTGATCCTGACACCCGGTTCCGCAAGTTGAATCGGATTCGGAGAAATAATAAAATCGAGAAAACAGAACCTTTTCTGACCACCGGGCATCGTATCATACCCGGGGGGGATGCCGATATGCCGGAAAGTTTCGATCCATACCACAAATGGTTGGGGATTCGGCCGAAAGACCAGCCGCCCCATCATTATCGGCTGTTGGGGATCGATCTGTTCGAGAACGATCCGGACGTGATTTCCAGCGCCGCCGATCAGCGGATGGCCCACGTCCGGTCGTTTCAAACGGGCAGGAACTCGGTCCTCTCACAGAAGCTCCTCAACGAGATCGCCGCCGCCCGGGTCTGCCTGCTGGACGGGAAAAAGAAACGGGAATACGACCTGTACCTCCAAGGCCGGATTTTTACGCCGCCGTCCAGCCCGTCTGCTGCGCCGCCGTCCTCGCCGTCGCTGCCGGGCGATGAATATCCCCTGAAAGCGCCCGCTCCCCCTCCGCCCGAAGCCGAGGAGGCGCCGGTGCTGTTCACCCCCCCGCGGCGCTCCACCCCGCGTCCGCGTCCGCGCCGCAAGTTCGGCTCGGAGCTGACGGTGTTCGTCATCCTCTTCGTGATCGTCGGCGTGATCGTGGTGCTGGGGAGCCTGAAATCGCCGGATCAGCCGCCGCCTCCCGCGAAAAGCCCTTCGTCCGCGCCGACGGTCAAACCTCCCGCCGCCCTTCCGCCACCGAAGTCCGTCGCCCCGTCCCAACGGCCGTCTGCCCCGTCTCCGCCAAAGAGTCCGCTTCCCAATCCGGACAGAAAGGACGAAAAGCCGCCGCCGGAAACGGTCTCCCCGTCCCCTTCGCCTTCCAAACCTCACGACGGCAGTACCGCGGAAGACAAAGAAACGCCGGCGCCCGCGGGCCGACCGAGTCCTCCCGCTACCGCACCGAAACCCGAGGCGCCGAAACCTGCGCCGCCGGCCCGCCCCCGGCCGGCGCCCGAGTCGTTTCGCATCCCGCTGCCCGACGACAAGCCGTTCGACTCGAAGATCTTCGACGTGAACCTGGGGGCGGTGCAGAACAAATTGATGCAGGCGGCCCGCCACGGAGGATCGGTCTTGGACTTGCGCTCCGCCCCCACTCGGATCGACGGTCTGATCAGCATCACCCGAGGGAGCCAGCCCCACGGCGAAGTCCTGACCTTCTACCGCAACCAAAAAGTGAAAACCTACGCCGTGTATCTACGGGGACATCGGGAGGGCGTGGTGAAGAACTGGCTGGACGACGGCGATCGCTGTTTCTGGGGTCAATACCACGCGGGATCCCCCAACGGCTTCTGCTGTTTCTTCGTCGGCAACACGCCTCGATTGCTGATCGAATACACGATAGGCAAGATCCACGCCCTCCACGTCCTCCAGGATCTCCGCGTGGAGAAAAGTTACGCCAACCTGGAAGAGGCCCAGGCCGATCCCCTGGCGGGCGAAACCGTCAAAGAATATGCCGAAGTCGTGAAGGAGCTGGCCCAAAACGAGATCGAGCTTCGGGAGATGATCAAGAAAGCGATTGCCAAAAAACGCCGGCCCATGGGGCGGTAATGAGGGAGGCGGGACGGATCAAGCCGCTTGCGGCTTCGCACGTTCGGGACGACGGATCAGCCGCCCAGAATGCCCGTGGCGTACCAGATGCCGTTCCGGCCGCGCTTCATGTCGTAGCCGAAGCGGCGGTGATAGGCCCGGACGGCGCCCCAATGGCCGCTGGAAAAACGCCAGCAGTAGACGCAACCGACGGCGGCCTCGACCAGGTGTTCCCCCGGCCAGCTCTCGGCGCACACCTCCCGGGGCGGTTCGCCCCGGAGCCGGGCCGCGATCCGCGGAAAGCGCGCTTCCCAGCGGTGATGCCCCTGGAGGCCGATCTGCGCCTGGTATTGCGAATGGTGCCGCGCTTCCTCCAGCAAAAACGGATCCGCCCGGCCGTCGGTGCTCAGGGCGTGGTCGGGATGCGTGCGGACCGCAAAGATGATCGTCCGCTGCGTGAGGGTCCCCCGCGGCAAATCGAGGATCACCTTCAACATCTCCGGCGTGTACCACAGCTTCTTGGTCAGCGGGAACGTGCTGACCGCTTTACCGAAAAGCTGCGGGTCCTTGCTCTTAAGATCCACGATCGCAATGCCCGGCCGGCCGAGCATCTCCTGAAAGGCCGAATGGTCGATCCGCCGCATCGTGCGCCCCTCGACGACGATCTCCTCCTCCACCGGCGTCTTGACGCAGACGTACGCTTGCAGCTTTTGTTGCAGGAGCGGCGCGTCCAGCGTCTCTTTCTGAAACCGCCGACACTCCGCGTCTTCGCCGTCCCGGTAAAAATAAATCAGCAGCATCTTCCCCTCCCGCTTGGCGGCGGCGTAGGCCTCGCCGTAATTCGTGCGCCAAGACGCCGCCGGGACCTCCTCAGCACAAGCCGGCGATACGAAAAACAAGGTCCCTGCCAAACTGAGCAACAGGGCGGTCACGCGTTTCATAGTCATGTCCTTTGTTGAGAAAAATTGCATACTTCTGGTGGCATTAACTAGCTAACAAGTGGTATTTTTATCCGGGAATAAGTGACGGGGTGAGGTATAGTTCAGTAAGGGAAATCCCCAAGGTTTTCACAATTAGCGTTGTGTGATGCCAGAAATCATGGTAGTCTGGCTGACATCTATGAGCTTTTCTCAATAGCTCAACCGGGTGTTTTGAAACGAATGGCTGGTTTAGGAAATTAGGAAGCAATAGTGTATCAGGAAAAATCGACTCGTCTACCGCCTCGACGATTCGATCTACCCCCCCGAGGAAAAGGAGTTTCTGAAATGAGGTCTCTGGTGAACCTTGGCGCCCTGATCGGTGGAGTCTGCGGATCGCTCCTTGTGGTCTTAACCGTTTGCGCCGCCGAGCCTGGGACGAGTTCCCACGAGGCGACGTGGGAAGAACTCCGGGCAATGTGCGACGCGGCCAAATCCGATTTTCACCCGCTCCGTCGGGCCGATCTCGAGCCGCTGGCGGCGGAACTGAAGCAATCCGCGGGCCGGCTGGACGCCTGGCTGAAAGTGGCCGGGCCGCACGCCGCCGGCTGGCGGAAGTTTTTAAAGTGGGATAAGCTCCAACAACAGCTTCGGGGGCCTGCGCCGCCCGACGCGGACGTGTTGTGGAGCATCTATCAGCAGTACGCTTCCGGCGACGAGGGTTTGGGGCTGGTCTGGTTTGTTGACGTGAAGCGGGCGCTGCTCAGTTACGTCGAGGCGGCCCGCACGATCGACAATCCGGAGATCAAGCCGGGCTATGAGAACCAACTCACGCAGCTTGCCGTCTGGCTGAAGGACTATCGCGAGAAGCCCTCGCCCGAAAGGGCCTGGGCCATCGGCAACGCGGTGCATTGGCTCCGGGGCAGCCGTCAGGCGCCGCAATTGGTGGCGGCGCTGGAGCGGCGTTTCGGCCGGCCGAACTTGTGGGCCGAGATCTCGGCGGAGGCCGTCAACGCCGGTTTGTCCGAAGCCGTCGACGAATGCACGCCCATTGAAGATTGCATTCTCGGAACCGCGGTCTATGGCACGGGACACACCACGGGCCAGACCCGCTCCGTCCTGATCGAAGACGAGGATTACGGCGTGGTCGATGCCCTGCTGCTTTCGAAAACGTACACTTCCACGGTCGGCTACCACGGTCCCGTCTGCATCTATGCCACCGGACTGACGCGGATCGGCGCCGTGAAGCGGATGTGGATCAACCAGCACGGCGTCTT
This sequence comes from Pirellulales bacterium, assembly GCA_016936015.1. Classification (GTDB taxonomy): domain Bacteria; phylum Planctomycetota; class Planctomycetia; order Pirellulales; family Thermoguttaceae; genus JAFGPV01. The sequence goes on along the minus strand of JAFGPV010000065.1, from coordinate 21,650 downwards.
CGAGCATCCGGCCCGGTCGAAGGCCGTCACCTGCACGTCGATCAACGACATCCAGGCCCGGCGCCGCTTGATCGAGCGGATGGCCTGGCGGAAGGCGATGAAGCAGCTCGGAACGGCGGAGTGGATCGCGTCCCGGCACGCCGAATGCCGCGTCAACCGGCGGATCGACGACCAGGCGGACGAGAACCTCGCCCAGGCCAACGAGAAGTTCCGCCAGAAATTCCGCCGGCCCCTGGTCGAACACAAGCTCTTTCCCGAGGTCTTTCACGTCAGCAGCGACTCCCGGGCGATCCGGCTGAAGTCGCTGCTCCGCGGCGCCTTGCTGCTGGCGGCGGTCCAACCCCCGCCGGAGGCCGTCAAGGCGGACCTGGTGCTGCGGATCCACGAGTCGTTGATCAACAATTTCGCCCAGGACGCGCTGGGAGGAATGACCGTCCACGAGGAACGATTCCGCAAGGCGATAATCGACCTGTTCGGCGAACTGCCTCAGAAAATGAAGGTCGAGAAGGACGAGGAGCCTTGGGCGGTGACCTTCGCCAAGGACCTGCCGATCTACGTCCGCTTCGACAAGAACCGCTTCAGCATCACGATCCGCGGAGAAAAATATCAAAGCGGCCAGAATGCCATCAAGACGATGGTGGTGACCGCCCACTATACGATCCAGCCGACGGAAAACGGCTTCGAGGCGGTCCGGGACGAGGAACTGGAAATTGCGCCGAAGGAATATGCCGTCCGCGGGGGAATTCCCCGCTCGGTGTTCGTCAACCGCTTCGAGAAGATCTTCGAGCGCAAAATCGTCGGCGAGGGTTTTATGCTGAAAGACCGCTGGGAGAAGGTCGGCCGCTTCGTTCCCGTCCAATTCACTTCCCGCGACGGCTGGCTGGTGCTGGCCTGGAATCGCGTTCCGCCGCCCAAATCGGAGACTCCCGCAAAGGCCCCCCCGCCTGACCTGGCGAAACGTTAAAGGCCCTTGTATCATCCTGACGGGCGCCATCGACAGATGGTCGGCGGAGGATCCGGCCGGAAGAGCATCTCTTTGAATTGATCCACGGCTTATTCAAGCTCCATCAACGCCCCGCGGGGGCGGCACAAAATTCCCTTGGACCCCCGCGATGGCCATCGCGGGGCGTTGGATGATGGAACCTTGGCGTATTGAAGTTCCATTCAAAGACTTCTCGACGGATCCGCCGCCCCATTACGCCTGAGAACTCCTTCGGATTCCGCTTTACAAATCCACCTGAGCCGGTAACAATAGATGGAATTGATCGTCCGGGAACGAGACCGTCTCGTTGCCGGACGGTTTTTTTCTTCCCAGGTCCCATTAACCCGCCGATTGCCATGTCGCTCGAACGCATTCCGATGACCCGGACCGGATACGATAAGCTCAAGGCCGAGTTGGACCGCCTGCATTCGGTGGAGTTGCCGAAGATCCTGGAGCGCCTCGCCCGGGCCCGATCCGAAGGCGATCTGAACGAGAACGCGGAATATCACGGGGCCCAGGAAAGCCGGCTCCTGATGGAGGCCAAGATCAACGAGCTCCGCGAGAAGCTCTCCCGGGCGGTGCTGATCGATCCGACGCAGATCGCCTCCGACGCGGTGGCCTTCGGCTGCACGGTGGCGGTCAAGGACCTGGACCTCGACGAGCAGGAGCAGTTCACGCTGGTCGGACTGGGCGAGGAAGACCTCGACTCCGGCAAGATCAACGTGAGCAGCCCATTGGCACAGGGCCTGTTGGGCAAGAAAGTCGGCGACTCGGTGGAAATTCCGGTCCCCCAAGGCGTTCTTCGCTTCGAAATCCTGGAAATCCAGCCTGCCGGGGCGGAATAGGAGGCCAGACATTGTTGTCTGGCAACAAGAGACAGGCAGGAATGCCTGTCCTCCTGGAAGTGAGAAAAAGGGGCGAGGGATGGTTCCCTCGCCCCTGAATGGCTCCGTTGCCGATTTGTCAATTGCTGTTAATCAATATTCGAGGTGTTGCCGTTGGTGGTACCCGTGGTGGCGCCGTTCATCGGAACCAAGGTCATTTTTTGCGTCTGGGTGTTGCCGTAGTAAACGTTCACCGGAGCGGTGTTTTCGGTCAGGTTGTTCAGGGTCGTCTCGAAGACCACGGTGGGATTGGTCGTGATGGACCAGGCCGCCCGTTGGTTCTGCTTATCGACCGAACCTTTCACCGTCTGCGTGGTGTCACTCAGCAGGTCGTAATAGGTGCCGCGGATCGTGCCATTCTTGCTGACGTTCAGTTGCATCGTCACGTTGCTCTGGGCTTGGCCGCTGACGACCAGTCCGTAGACGCCCAGGGACAGCCATTGAGCGTTGTTTTCGACCGTATTGCCTTGGGACGCCAACAGCGCCGCTTGTTGGGCCTGCTGTTGCTGATTCGAGTTGTTGACGTACACGCCGGTTTCCGTGCTGGTCAGGGTGGCGCCGTCCTCGGTGGCGTAGATCATCGTCTCCGAATATCCTTCGTAGCTGACCGGCTCCGGCGCGGTGGTCGAGGTTAAGCCGAGCCACGATGCCAAGTTGGCATAGGTGACCGTTGTCCCGGTTTGGGCGTAAGGATGCGTCACTTTCCAGACCTGCGGATGCTTGGCGTACCAGGCCGGAGTGAAGGGTTTCGGTTCGTTGGAATTGTTCCAATACTGCTGCCAATTGGAACGGACGGATTGGGTGGAGTTCTGCCAGGCGGCAACATTCGGGCGGGAATAGTATGCAGCGTTCGTGGAAGAATTATTATTTGTTCCTTGGGTGTTCATACCCGGTTGCGTCGTGCCGCTATTTGTTCCCGTTCCCGGCTGCGCAGCGACCCAAGCGGCGATCAATAAGCAGGCCACCGTCATCATGCTCACTACTGCAAGAGTCTTTTTCATAACACGCGCTCCTTAAAAAACCAGGTGACTTTTCCGAATACCCACTATGGGCATTCTTGGTAATTTTTGCCGCCCTATGAAGACTCTCAAACGTAGCATTAAATCCGCCGTGGAATCTCGATTCACGGAGGTTGGAGGAGAAGCCGGATATCACCCGCCAAGGAAAGGGGGGAATTGTCGCCCGCCCCCTTCTTTCGGGCGGTGCAATAAATAGATCTTGCCCCATCTTTTCAATTCTCGTTAGAATTCCGCCCTGTTATCGGGGCATCTTGGATTCGAGCGGGGGGAGTCCGTGGGGAATGTGAATTTCAACAATCCGCCGGGGGTTCTGAACGGACCCGGGTTTTCGCCGCGCCGATCGGCCGCCGTCGCTTTGCGGTGGATGGCAACCCGTTGCCCCGGCCGGGTGCGCCGTTTTCTCCAGCGGCGCCGGGCTGCGGTGGCCGCGCTGCAGATGCTCTTTGACGCGGTGGGGCAGACCGCGTCGGTGGGAGATCGCCTGGACCGGTTCGTGGAGGAGAAGATCCAGGGGGCGGCCTCGGGCCGAGTGGTGATCATTTTCTCGTGCGCTACATTCACCGAGTCGGAAGGCCAACGGCCCACCCGCTGGACGCGGGAACTGGCGCGACGCGGCATCCCGGTGATTTTCGTCTACGGACGTTGGGTGCCGGAAGCGGCGGTGCGCGAGTCGCACGTTCCCGGCGTTTTCTGTCTGACCCTCGACGAATTCGCCCTCCGGTATAAAACGCTGCTTCGCGACGTCCGCTTGGAAGGCTTACGGCGGGTGCTTCTCATGGAATTCCCGCATCCCCGGCTGACGGAGATCATGGATCACGCCCGGGGGCTCGGCTGGCGCACCGTGTACGACGTCATCGACGATTGGGAGGAATTTCACCGGGAGGGCCATGCCTTCTGGTACGCCACGGACACGGAAAAACACCTGGCCCGCGGCGCGGAGCTGACGACCGCCACCCATCCCGCGCTCCGGCGAAAGATGCTTCACTGGGGAGCCGCGCGGAGCCTCCTGTTGCCGAACGCGTTGGAGGATTGGGGGCCTCCGCCGGCCGAACCGCCCGTCCCTGCCCGCACGGGAGAGATTACCCTGGGGTACTTCGGCCATTTGACCTCCTCCTGGTTCGATTGGCCGCTGGTAACGGCCGTGGCGAAGCGGCGCCCGGAGTGGCGATTCCAGATCGTCGGCTACGGTTGCGAGAAACGGATCAAGCACGGGGGAAACATCCAATTCCTGGGCCGGGTCGATCATGCGGCGCTTCCCGCGCTGGCTCAACACTGGGACGTGGCCATGATCCCCTTCCGCCGGACGCCGCTCTGCCGCGCCGTCGATCCGATCAAGATTTACGAATACATTTCGTTGGGACTGCCGACGGTGGTGACGGGAATGCCTCATTTGGCCGGCTATCCGGGCGTGCGGGCGGTGGAAACGGCGGAAGAGTTTGCCGCCGCGGCCGTCCACGTCGCCCACAATCGCTTGGATCAAGCCACGGTGGCGGAATTTCTCCGTCAGAACCGCTGGTCGAACCGCGTGGACACGCTCCTGCAAACCCTCGACGCCGAGGATGCGTATTGTAGGACAGATTGACAATCTGTCCTACGGAGAGACACGAACAAGGAAGTTCTTCATGGATCGATTACGGGTATTATTGACGTTCGGCACCCGGCCCGAGGCGATTAAAATGGCGCCGATCGTCCATGAGTGCCAAAAACGGAGCGCCCGGATCGAACTTTTCGTCTGCGTCACCGGCCAGCACCGGCAGATGCTCGATTCGGTGGTGCAGTACTTCGGCCTGCCGGTCGACCGCGATCTCGAACTGATGGTTCCCGACCAGACGCTGGCCGAGCTGTCCGCCCACTGCTTGACGGGGCTGGACGCGGCGATTGTCGACTATCGGCCCGATTGCGTGGTGGCCCAGGGGGATACGACCACGGTGATGGCGGCCTCGCTGGCGGCATTTTATCGGCGGGTCCCCTTGGTCCACGTCGAGGCGGGGCTGCGGACCGGCGACGTGTACGCCCCCTGGCCCGAGGAAGTCAACCGCCGCGTGGCGAGTATGACGGCGGCGCTGCATTGCGCCCCGACGCCGTGGGCCGCCGAGAATCTCCTCCGCGAGGGCGCCTCCCCCGAGACCGTCCACGTGACCGGCAACACGGTCGTCGACGCCCTGCTGTGGACCGTCGCCCGGGAACGCCGCCGCGGCGCTTCCTGGAGGCGGCGTTTTCATTACTTAGGATCCCGCCGCATGGTCCTGGTCACCAGCCACCGCCGCGAGAATTTCGGCGACGGCCTGGAACAGATCTGCCGCGCCGTGGCCCGTCTGGCCGAACGCTTCCCCGAGGTGGAATTCGTGTATCCCGTCCACCTCAACCCTCACGTCCGGGAACCGGTGCACCGTCTTTTATCGGGGCGATCCAACGTCCATCTCTGCCCGCCGGCGTCCTATCCCGAATTCGTTTGGCTGATGGACCGCTCGACGTTGATCCTGACCGACTCGGGCGGAGTGCAGGAAGAGGCTCCTTCGCTCCGCAAGCCGGTCCTGGTGATGCGGGAGACCACCGAACGGCCCGAGGCCGTCGAGGGCGGAGGCGTGGAACTGGTCGGCGCCGACGTGCGGAAGATCGTCGGCCGCACCAGCCTGCTGTTGACCGACGCCGCCGCGTACGCCGCCCATCAGATCGACGCGAACCCCTACGGCGACGGCAGCGCCGCCCAATGGATCGTCGAGTTGATGCTCCGGCAGGGCTGGCGGCAGCAATCCCCCGCCGCCGCTGCCCGGTCGCCGCGTAAACGTGCTGCTTCCGTCCTCTCGCACCGCGGGGACTGAGGCCGTATAATAAACGGCCGTCCTGGATTATTCATCCTGTGTGCCACTGCTGGCTTGCCCAGCAGTGCGATTTGTTTAGTGATTCGGCACGGCTGGGCAAGCCAGCAGTGGCACACGGTGGCATTGGATGAAGTTCCGTTGTCATTTTAAGAATCAATCCAACCACTGCCCGCCAACCTTTCACCCCGAGCCATGCCTTCCGAAGAACTCCTGGAAATCATGATCCGCGCCGGCGTGGTGCCGGTCGTCGCCCTGGACTCGCCCGACAAGGCCCTGCCCCTGGCCGAGGCGATCCTCGAGGGCGGCCTGTCGATCGTCGAGATTACGTTTCGCACGGCCGCCGCCGCCGAGACCATCCGCCGCATCACCGAAAAGCGCCCCGAACTGATCGTCGGCGCCGGCACGGTGCTGACGATCGAGAACCTGGAGGAGGCCCGGCGGAGCGGCGCCCGGTTCGCCGTGGCCCCGGGCCTGAATCCCCAAACCGTCGAGCGGGCCCGGGAACTCGGCATCCCGTTCATCCCGGGCGTGTCCACCGCCGGCGAAATCGAACGAGCGCTCGCCTCGGGCTGCCGCCTGCTGAAGTTCTTCCCCGCCGAGCCGCTGGGCGGCCCGGCGATGCTTAAGGCCTTGTACGCCCCCTTCGCGCACACCGGCGTCCGCTTCATGCCGACCGGCGGCGTCACGGCGCAGAACCTCGAAGCCTGGCTCCAGACCCCGCCGGTGGCCGCCGTCGGCGGAACGTGGCTGACGCCCGCCGAGGCCCTCCGCTCCGGAAACTGGGACGAGATCCGCGCCCGCGCCCGGCAAGCCGCCGAGCAAGTCGCCAAAATCCGGGGCGAAAAGAAGTGAGTCTGGAAGATCGCAATCGCTCCGCAACACTTGTGCCAAGGCTATTAAGACTCAGATTGCCAATGTCACCTAGCCGGCGGCTAACAGCCGCCGAGAGATTTTGGTGTGCCCCGCGGCGGCTGTTAGCCGCCGGCTATAGAACGTGATTTTAACAATCTAAGATTCAAGAAACGTCCTCTTTAATCTTTTAATCTTTTTTGGTGAACAGCGCCGCGGCGGCGTACTCGGCCGCGTGGTCGATGTGCCGGCCCATGGCGGCCGCGGCCTCCGCGGCGTCGCCGGCCAGCAGGGCTTCGAGAATCGTCAGATGGTCTTTCAAGGCGTGGATTTGGGATTCCTGATTGCGCCCCACCACGTCGCGCAACGCCTGCACCAGGGTGTCGTAGCGGTGGATTTCCTCGGCCAGCCGCGTGTTGCCACAGGCCGCCGCAATGACTTCGTGCAGTCGGCGGTCAGTGGACATCTCCTCCTTGACCCATTGTTTGCCGTACCGGCCCTGAAGCAACCGTTTCATCTGCGTTTGCAGACTCTCCAGAACCTTCGGATCGATCCGCCCGCAGGCGGACCGGCAGGCCTCCTGCTCGAAGATCCGGCGGATCTGGTAGACCTCGCGGAGCTCGACGGCGGTGAACGGTTTGACGATCGCCCCCCGGTTGTGCCAGAACTTGATCATCCCCACCGCTTCCAGTTCCACCAGCGCTTCGCGGACCGGGGTGGAAGAGAGTCCGAGCTGCGCCGCCAAGCGCATGACGATCAATCGGGTCCCCGCCGTCAAGTCTCCCTGAAAGATGGCGTTTAAGAGCCGGCGGACTACCTGGTGCCGGAGCGCCCCTTGCGTGAGGGCACCCAACTGTTCGATTTGTTCAAGTCGTTTCATATTTCCAATTATAATTCTTCCTTAGAAAACTGCGAGTCGTCCGACGATCGGGATCTTTTTGCGGACAACTAATGACGGGACAATAGACAATGCTGTTTTATGCATTATATAAATCATAACTCATTAGGGGGGTGGGGGGCATGTCATTCGCCATTTCCCCGTGCAGGCGAGGATCATCCGCCAAAATCATTTCTCCCGTCTTCCGCCGATTGGGAAAGTCGCGATTTCCCGGGATCGCCGTAATTTTCCGTGAATCTTTCCCCGGGTTTCGATGGCGGAGCAATGCGGTAAAATGAAGCACTCTGGCGGAGAAATCCGGCCCCGATTTTCCGAAGCGGTCCGCGACCGCTTCTCCATTTTCCGGCTGGAAAGGAATCTCCCGCCTCCTGGAGGAAGGAACTCATGGAAGCCCCGCCGTTTGTGCATCTGCATTGTCATAGTCATTTCAGTCTGTTGGACGGGGCGGGGCGTATTGACGGGCTGTTGGAGCGGGCGGCCGCCCTGAGGATGAACGCCCTGGCCCTGACGGACCACGGGAACCTGCACGGGGCGCTGAAGTTCTATCTCCAGGCCAAGGAATTGAATATCAAGCCGATCCTCGGCCTGGAGGCCTACATCGCCCCCGGCAGCCGGAAACTGAAAGAGTCCGCCGGGGGCGGCAAGGAGGCCAGTTTTCATCTGACCCTGCTGGCCCAAAACACGACGGGATTCAAGAATCTCATCAAACTCTCCTCCCAGGCGTTCCTGGAGGGTTTCTACTTCAAGCCGCGGATCGACAAGGATCTGTTGGCCGAACATCATGAGGGCTTGATCTGCTTAAGCGGCTGCATCTCGAGCGAACTGAGCCGCCTGCTGCTGGCCGGCGGCGAGGCGAACGTCAGGAAAGCCGAAGAGGTTGCCAACTGGTACCGGGGCGTCTTCGGAGACCGTTACTACATCGAAGTCCAGAACAACGGGCTGGCCGAACAGCAGATCGTTCTGGAGGCCGCCGTCGGCCTGGCCCGGCGACTGGGCATCCCGGTGGTCGCCACCAGTGACGTGCACTACGTCCGCCGTGAGGACGCCGAGGCCCAGGACATCCTGCTCTGCGTGAACACGGGCAAGTTCCGCACCGATACCGACCGGATGCGGATGGAGACCGACCAGTTCCATCTCCGATCGCCGGAGGAGATGTACGCGGCCTTCCCGGGCCTGGAGGACGCCGTCCGCCGGTCGCAGGAGATCGCCGACACGGTGGACGTCCGCCTGGAGCTGGGCCGGCGGCATTTCCCCGTCTATTCGACGCCGGAGGGCAAGACCTCGGAAGCGTATCTCCACGACTTGTGTCTGGAGGGCCTGAAGGAGAATTACGCCCGGCGGCCCGACCGCCTGGCCGACGGCCGGTTGGCCGACGAGGTGCAGAGCCGCCTGGACCGCGAGCTGGAGGTGATCAACAAGCTGGGATTCGCCAATTATTTCCTGATCGTCTGGGATTTCGTGCGGTTCGCGCGGTCGCAAGGGATCGAGGCCAACGCCCGGGGATCGGGCGTCGGGTCGCTGGTCTCCTACGCGCTGCACCTGGACCACGTCTGCCCGTTGGAGTTCGACCTGCTCTTCGAGCGGTTCCTCGACGAGAACCGCCGCGAGGCGCCGGACATCGACATCGACTTCTGCCAGCAGCGCCGCGGCGAGGTGATCCAATACGTCAAGGACAAGTACGGCGTGGCGAACGTGGCGCAGATCGGCACCTTCGGCACGTTGCAGGCCCGGGCGGCGATCCGCGACGTGGGCCGGGCGATGGGATTTTCCATTCCCCGGGTCGACGCCGTAGTGGCCCTGGTCCCCGACGTGTTGGGGATCACCTTGGAAGACGCCTTGAAACGGAGCGATTCGCTGCGGCGGGCCTTCGACACCGACCCGGAGGTCCGCGAGCTGTTGACGCTGGCCCAGCAGGTCGAGGGCCTGGCCCGGAACGTCGGCACGCACGCCGCGGCCGTGGTCATCGCCGATCGGCCCTTGACCGACTACGTCCCGTTGCAGCACGTGCAGAACAAGGAGGAGGTGATTACCCAGTGGGCGATGGCCGACGTCGAGCGAGCCGGGCTGCTGAAGATGGATTTCCTCGGCCTGCGGAACCTGACGATCCTCTCGAAGGTCGTCGGCCTGATCGAACAGACCACCGGCCAAAAAATCGAGCCGTACAAGTTCCCCCTGGACGACCAGGAAACCTTCGCCCTGCTCTGCCGGGGTGAGACGAAAGGTGTCTTTCAGCTCGAAAGCGGCGGCATTCGCGACCTCTTGCAGCGGATGAAGCCCGACAGCTTCCGCGACGTCATCGCCGTCAACGCGCTCTACCGCCCCGGCCCGCTCGAGGGCGGCATGGTCGAGGATTACATCCAGGTCAAGCACGGTCAGAAAAAGGCCGAATACCGGCATCCCGTCCTCAAAGACGTGCTGGCCGAGACCCACGGCGTGATGGTCTACCAGGAACAGGTGATGCGGATCATCAACCGCCTGGGCGGCATTCCCCTGGCCGACGCCTACACCTGCATCAAGGCCATCAGCAAGAAAAAACTCCCGATGATCGCCAGGTTCCGCGGGCAGTTCATCGAGGGCGCCCACCAACAGGGCTTGTCCAAGAAGGTGGCCCAGGACATCTTCGAGCTGATCGGCAAGTTCGCCGGCTACGGGTTCAACAAGAGCCACTCGACGGCCTACGCCCTGATCGCCTACATGACCGCTTACCTGAAGGCCCACTGGCCGGTGGAATTCATGGCCGCGCTGTTAAGCAGCGACATCCCCAACCGCAACTTCAAGCGGAAGGACTCGCTGGTCGAGCACTGGGAGGACTGCCAGCGGATGGGTATCACCGTCCGGCCGCCGGACGTCAACGCCTCGGAGGCGGCCTTCTCCGTATCCGACGGTGAGATCCTCTACGCCCTGACGGCGATCAAGGGCTGCGGCGAGTCAGCCGCCGAGGCCGTCGCCCGCGAGCGGAAAAACGCCGGGCCTTACGGCAGCCTCTTCGACTTCTGCGGGCGGCTCGATCCCGGCGCCGTCAACCGGGCCGCCATCGAGTCGCTGATCAAGGCCGGCGCCTTCGACGGCCTGGGGCTTCCGGGTGCCACTGCTGGCTCGTCCAGCAGTGTTTTGGGTGCCACGACCAACCTTCGGTCTGTGCCTGGCTCGTCCAGCAGTGCAGCAGATGAAGCGTCACGGTTGGACAAGCCAACCGTGGCCCCCCCCACGAAAACCCGCCGGGCGGCGCTAATGGCCGCGCTGGATCGGGCGCTGCAGGCCGGGGCCGCCGCCGCCGCCGACCGACGGAGCGGTCAGAAAGGACTCTTCGACGAGGTCGAGGAATCCCCGGACGCCGACGACAATCTCCTGCCCGACATCCCCGAATGGGATGAACGCGAAAAACTCGCCCGCGAAAAAGAAGTCCTCGGCTTCTACCTCTCCAGCCACCCCCTGACCGAGCACCTGAAAATGCTCTCCACCTACTGCTCGCACACCACCGCCCAGGCGGCCGAGCAGGGCCACCGCGCCGAAGTGACGCTCGGCGGGATCATCTCGGCGATCAAGTATTCGAACACCAAGAATCCCAAGCCCGGCAACCCCTCCCGCTTCGCGATGTTCGACCTCGAGGACGCCCAAGGGCTGATCCGTACGATCTGCTGGCCCGACCTGTTCGTCCACTACGAAAATCTGATCCAGCCCGACGCCATCGTGGTCATCCGCGGCACGGTCGATAAGCGTCCCGGCAGCGAGGAGGCGAACTTGATCGTCAACGAAATCATCCCGCTTCATGAACTCTCCTCTCGGCTGACCCGCGGCATGACCGTCCGCGTCGACGAGGCCGCGCACGGCCCGGAAAAGCTCCGGCACCTCTACGAGATCCTCCGCGGCTATCCCGGCAAGGCCGAACTGCAACTCCAACTCTGCCTGGCCGACGGCTGTAAAGTCTCCTGCACCTGCGACCGCCTGGCCCTGAACATCACCCCCGAGCTTCGCACCCGCGTCGACGCGTTGCTCGGCCCCGGCCACGTCCGGCTGATCACCTCCTCCGCCCGATCCGGCAACGGCCGTCGATAGCGTCCGCATCTCCTCCATCGTTCTTTCCCGGATATTCTTGGTAGTGGAAGGCCGGCGAGGCTCTTGCTATAATGGAGGTTGTTTAACGAGGAGGAGCAATTACTGACGGCACACGGAGCGTGCTTGCCATCCGGGGATGCAACTTTGAAAATCCAATTCCTAGGCGCCGCCCGGCAGGTCACCGGGTCGCAGTATTACGTCGAGGCCGACGGCGCGCGGCTGCTGATCGATTGCGGGATGTTCCAGGAGCGGGAATTCCTGGAGCGGAATTGGAATCCTACTCCCGTGCCGCTGAGGGAACTCGACGCCCTGCTGCTGACCCACGCCCACGTCGATCACTGCGGGCTGGCGCCGAAGCTGGTGCAGGAGGGTTTTCGGGGGCCGATCATCACCACCGCGGCCTCGGCCGACCTGGTCGAAATCGTGTTGCGCGACTCGGCCGAGATTCAAGCGGAAGACGCGGCCTTCAAGCTGAAGCGGCACAAAAAGGAAGGCCGCAAGAGCAAGTACCCCATCCGGCCGCTGTATTCGCTGAAGGACGTCGACCGCACGCTGCCCCTGCTGCGAACGGCTCCGTACGAGGAGGAGATCCAGGTCGCCGACAACGTGACGGCCGTCTTCCACGACGCCGGGCACATCCTCGGCTCGGCGATCATCGAACTGAGAATCGCCGCGCCGCCGAAGGGGCTCTTCTCCTCGCTGCTGCATCTTCATCGTGAGGATTCCGAAGCCGACCGTCCCCGGAAGCTGATCTTCACCGGCGACCTGGGCCAGTGGGACAAACCGATCGTCCGCGATCCGACCACGTTTACCGAGGCCGACTACGTCGTGATGGAATCGACTTACGGCGACCGCGAACACGAGGACCACGGCAGCGTCCAGTCGCAGTTGGAGCAGATCGTGGCGGAGGCCGTGGCGGACGGCGGGGCAATCGTGATCCCCATCTTCGCCATCGAACGCGCCCAGGAGTTGATTTACCACCTCAACCGGCTTTTGCACGAGAAAAGAATTCCCGAGATCCCGATCTTTCTCGACAGCCCGATGGCCGCCGACGTCAACGAGGTCTTCCGCGACCACCGCGACTGCTTCGACGCCGAGGCGCTGGCCATGCTCTCCGCGGGCCGCTCGCTGTTCCGCTTTCCCACGTTGAAGGTGACCCGCCGCCGCGAGGAGTCCCAGGCGATCAACCGCGTGCCCGGCCCCTGCATCATCCTGGCGACCTCGGGCATGTGCACGGCCGGCCGGATCAAGCACCACCTGGCCCAGCGGATCCTCAGCCCGAAGACCACGGTGCTCTTCGTCGGCTACCAGTCCCGCGGCACGCTCGGCCGGCAGATCCTCGACGGCAATCCGGAGGTCCGGATCCACGGCCGGCCGCTGCTGGTCCGGGCTAAAATCCGCCAGTTGCACGGCGCCTCGGGCCATTCCGACCGCTCGGGCCTGCTGAAGTGGCTCGGCTTCTTCCAAGCGCCGCCCAAGACCCTCTTCGTCACCCACGGCGACGACGAAGTCGCCCTGGCCTTCGCCGAGCACGTCCGCCAGTCCAAAAACTGGCACGTCGAAGTGCCGGAGTACCGGCAGGCGTTTGAATTGGACGGTCATCTTGATAGAGCGTCAACTATCTGATAAAGTAGATAACATGAGTACCATGGAAAGAACCATGACGGCGGATCAGTATTTTGCCTTGGGCGATATCGGCCCCAGCGAATTGATCCGCGGGGAGTTGATCCGCATGTCGCCAACGGGTTACGATCACGGCTGGATTGCCGGAAACATTGCTCGATCGCTAGGTAATTTTGTGAAAAGTAAGGGCTTAGGCCGAGTGCTCACCGCGGAGGCCGGCTTTTTGATCCGGCAGAATCCCGACACCGTCCGTGCCCCCGACGTGGCATTTGTCCGGGCCGAGCGCGATCCGCCCGGCGGACAGAAAAAATTCTTCCCCGGCCCTCCGGATCTCGCCGTCGAGGTACTCTCACCGGACGATCGCGCCAGTGAAGTCAACGCGAAGGTCCAAGACTGGCTGGAAGCGGGCGCCGTGGCCGTCGTGGTAGTCGATCCGCAAACGCAAACCGTCTCGGTTTATCGCCGCTCCCGGGACTACCAACTCCTCACTCGAGACGATACCCTCCTCCTGCCGGAGCTGCTGCCCGAGTTTGCCTTGCCGGTAAAAGAGATTTTTAGCTAGGGGGAGGAGATTTTCTCAATCGGTAATGAATACCACTTGGGCATCTGCCAAGAGAGGGGGGCGGCCGATAAATTTCTAAATTGCCAAATGGAAAAGACTTATGTTATCGAGCGCCGCTCCCATTCGCCGATAAAAAGTGGGAATGGCCGGGATTTTAAGGGGTGGAATCGCCGGAATCACAATTAATCCTGCTTCTGATGCAAATCCCCATTGCATGGCAGCTTGGATTTGATACACTGAGATGTTCAGAGTTTTTAGACCCATAAGTATAGGTTAGAGGTTTCAAGAATGTGTTAAGAGGAGAGCGTTTTGCTGAAAAGCCGCCACGCGAACCGAGGTGGAACCGAACGCAGTAGCCGATGACAATTACTAAAGAGCGGAAACAAACGTTGATTGGGGAGTATCGCCGGGCGGAGAAGGACACCGGCTCCCCGGAAGTCCAAGTAGCCCTTCTCACCACGCGGATCAATGGGCTTACGGAGCATTTGCGCACGCACCAGCGGGATTACGCCTGTCGTCGAGGCTTGTTGATGATGGTCGGCCGCCGCCGGCAGTTGTTGGATTATCTGAAGCGCGTGGACCCGCAACGGTACCTGGAACTGATTCACCGTCTGAATCTCCGCAAGTAGCGTCCAGGGGACTGCGCGTCTTGGCGCCGCGAGGAGTCTTTGGCAGCGGCAATCGTTCTTTAGAAACCGTGATTGGTTTCCCGCCCCGCGGCTTCGGGCGCGATCCTCTTTCTTCCATTTATTGGATCTCACAGACAAGGAAAGCAGGTACACCCTTGAAAGTTCGCATTGAACGTCAGATTGGAAATTCGATTCTATCGATTGAAACGGGTGAATTGGCAAAGCAGGCGCACGGCAGTTGTGTGGTGCAGTACGGCGAAACGGTGGTCTTGGTGGCGGCGTGTTCCGGACCGCCGCGGCCCGGCGATTTCTTCCCCCTGACCTGCGATTACCGCGAGCGGGTGGCGGCGGCCGGTAAATTTCCCGGAGGATTCCTGAAGCGCGAAGGCCGGCCGACGCTCAAGGAAACGCTCACCGCCCGGCTGATGGACCGGCCGATCCGGCCCCTGTTTCCCGCCGGATACCAGGACGAGGTGCAGGTCATGGCCTTCGTCCTGGCCAGCGACCGGCAGAACGACCCCGACGTCCTGGCGATGATCGGAGCCTCGGCCGCGTTGAGCCTCTCGCCGATGCCCTTCCTCGGACCGCTGGGTTCGGTCCGCCTAGGGCTGATCCGCGGCGAGCTGGTTCCGTTTCCCACCCAGGACCTGCTCGAGGAGAGCAATCTCGACCTGATCGTCTCCGGCTCGAAGGATTCCGTGCTGATGATCGAGGGTTTCGCCCGCGAGATCCCCGAGACCCAGATGGCCGACCACATCATGGTCGCCCACCGGTACATTCAAGAGATCTGCGAAATGCAGGAGGAACTGGTGGCCAAGGCGGGCAAGCCGAAGATTACGTTCGTTCCGCCCGCCTCCGACGGCCTCTACGATCAACTGAAGGAAAAATACTACGAGGCCCTGCGGACCGCCCGGCAGACGGAGGGCAAGCAGGAACGGGCCGACGCGGTGGGGGCCTTGAAAGAGCAGGTCACCGCCGAGTTGATTCCCGATCCGGCCGCCGAAGGGGCGATCACTCCCGAGGCCCTGGCACACGCCTGGCACGACCTGGAGCAGCGGATCGTCCGCGACGGGATCCTCGCCGGCGCCCGGTCCGACGGCCGCGACGCGAAGAAACTCCGCCCGATCTCCTGCCAGGTGGACATCCTGCCCAGGGTCCACGGCTCGGCCATGTTCCAACGCGGCGAGACGCAGTCGGTGGTCACCGTCACGCTGGGCACCGGCCGCGACGAGCAGCGGGTCGACGGCCTGATCGAGGAATACTCGCAAAAGTTCATGCTCCACTATTACTTTCCACCGTTCTCGGTGGGCGAGTGCCGGCCGATCCGCGGTCCCGGGCGGCGCGAAATGGGCCACGGGGCGCTGGCCGAACGCAGCGTCAAGTCCGTCTTGCCCGGCCCCGAGGTCTTTCCCTACACCATCCGCATCATCTCGGATATCTTCGAGTCGAACGGCTCCAGCTCGATGGCCAGCGTCTGCGCCGCGACCCTGGGCCTGATGGCCGCCGGCGTGCCGATCAGCAATCCCGTGGCCGGCATCTCCATCGGACTGGTCAAGGAACCGGACCACTACGTGCTGCTGACGGACATCATCGGCGACGAGGACCACTTCGGCGACATGGATTTTAAAGTCGCCGGCACGCAGAACGGGATCACGGGCATCCAATTGGACCTGAAGATCGCCGGGATTAACGAGGAGATCATCCGCAACACGCTGGTCCAGGCCCGCGAGGCCCGGATCGAGATCCTGCGGACGATGCTGACGGCCATCCCCCGCCCCCGGTCGGACATCTCCCGCTGGGCGCCGCGGCTGCTGCGGACCACGATCGACCCCGAGAAGATCGGTCTGCTGATCGGTCCCGGCGGCAAGATGATCCGCTCCATCCAGGAGGCCACCGGCGCACAGATCGAAGTCGAAGACAGCGGCGTGGTCACCGTCTCCAGCTTCAGCGCCGAAGGCGCCCAGGAGGCCCTGAAGCGCATCGAGGCCCTGACCGCCTCGGTCGAGGTCGGCAAGATCTACGACGGCCGGGTGACCAGCGTCAAAGACTTCGGCGCCTTCATCGAGATCCTGCCCGGCAAGGACGGGCTGTGCCACATCAGCGAGCTGGCCGACGGCTACGTCAACAGCGTCGCCGACGTCTGCCGCGTCGGCGACCAGCTCCAGGTCAAGGTCATCTCCATCGACGAGCAGGACCGCGTGAAGCTCAGCCGCAAGGCCGTCCTGCGGGAATCGCAACCCGCCGGCGCCGCCGCTGGTGCAGGTCCCTCGGGTCCACGCGAAGGACGAAGACAACGAAACGATTAGCCCAAAGGCCGATCAAGAGACCGCCCGGGGTTGCCCCACAAACGGCAATCCCGGGCGATTCGATGTACGCCCCCGGGAATTCATCCGCCGGGAGAATGATTGATCTTTTTTTAGCGGCCTTGGGGATCGGGGGCATTTTTCCCGGAGGGAGCGACGGCCGGAAACTCCTTCGGGGCGGCACTCCTTTCTCAAGTCCACCCGCAGGGGGAAGGAACTTCACGATTCCTCGGTCAAGATTCCGGTCAGGAATTTACCCGTGACCGAATCGGCGGAGCGGGCGACCATCTCGGGGGTCCCCTTGGCGACGATCCGCCCCCCCTCGTCGGCCGCGCCGGGGCCGAGATCGATCAGGTAGTCGGCCGCCTTCATCATCTGCAGGTTGTGCTCCACCACGATCAGCGAATGCCCGACGCTTAAGAGCGCGTCGAAACAGTCCAGCAACTGCACGACGTCGGAGAAGTGCAACCCGGTGGTCGGCTCGTCGAGGATGAACAGGCACCGGCCGCGCTTGGCGCCGGAGGTGTAACCGGCCAGTTTCAGCCGCTGGGCCTCGCCGCCGGAGAGCGTGTTGGCCGGCTGGCCCAGCCGCACGTAGTCTAGTCCCACGTCGATCAGTTTCTTCAGCCGGGCCTGGACCTTCGGCTGGCCGCGGAAGAAGGTGAACGCCTCGCGGACGGTCATCTCCAGCACGTCGGCGATGTTCCGGCCGCGGTAGGTGACCTCCAGGATCTCGTCGCGGTAGCGGGCGCCGTTGCACTGGCTGCACCGCATGTAGACGTCGGCCAGGAACTGCATGTCGATCTGGATGTAGCCGTCGCCTTCGCAAGCGCTGCACCGCCCGCCGCCGACGTTGAAGCTGAAGTGTCCCGCGTCGAAGCCCCGGGTCTTGGCCTCCACCGTGTCGGCAAACACCCGGCGGATCTCATCGAAGACCTTTAAATACGTGACGGGATTGGACCGCGGCGAGCGGCCAATCGGGCTTTGATCAACCATGATCACGTCATCGATCTGCCCGTCGCCGAAGACGTCGTCGTGCGGCAGGGGCTTGGGGGCCTCCTTCCGCAGCCGGCGGCAGAGCGCCGGATAGAGCGTGTCCTCGACCAGCGTGCTCTTGCCCGAGCCGCTCACGCCGGTCACCAGGCAGAGCATTCCCAGCGGGAACTCGACGGTGACGCCTTGGAGGTTGTTCCCCCGGGCGCCGGCCAGGCGGATCCAGCCGTGATTGGGCGCCCGCCGCCGGCCGTTGGCGGTCATGCCCCGGCGGCCCGCCAGGTAGTCGCCGGTCAGACTCTCGGCACAGTGCGTCATCTCCCGGGGCGGTCCCTGGAAGACGATCCGGCCGCCGCGCTCGCCCGCCCCCGGGCCAATCTCCACCACCTGGTCCGCCGCGCGGATCATCGTCTCCTCGTGTTCGACCACCACCACGGTATTGCCCCGGTCGCGGAGCTGCTCGACGGCGGTCAGGAGCTGATGGATGTCGCGGGGATGCAGGCCGATCGACGGCTCATCGAGCACGTAGAGCATGTTCACCAGGCTGGAGCCGAGCGCCGCGGTCAGCGCCACGCGCCGGGCCTCGCCGCCGCTTAAGGTCCGCAGCGGCCGGTCCAGCGTGAGATAACCGAGGCCGACTTCCTCCAAATAACCCAGTCGCGCCTGCACCTGATCGAGCATCATCCGCCCGATCCGCCGCTCGTGCTCGGTCAACAACGTTGAAGCGGCATCCTGCCGCTTCTCGGAAATTGCCGGTTTGTTCAAAGTGCGGAAAAATTCGGCCGCCTCGCGGACCTTCATCGCCGCGATCTCCCCCAGATTCTTCCCGCCCACGCGGACCGCCAACGCCTCGGGCCGCAGCCGGGCGCCGCGGCAGGCGGGACACGTCCGGTAGCTCCGCCACCGGCTGAGAAACACGCGGACGTGCATCTTGTACTTCCGCCGTTCCAGCCAGCGGAAAAAGCCGTCCAGGCCGCCGAAATTCCGCTCCGGGACGCCGTGCCGGATCAGCCCCAACTGCCGCGCGTCGAGGTTCTTGAAAGGAACGTCCGTGGGGATATCAAAATCCTCCGCCAAGGCCAGCAATTCCCGAAGTTCGTGTTCGTAGGCCGGCGTACTCCACGGCGCGATCGCCCCCTCGCCAAGCGACTTGTTCGCGTCGGGAACGATCAGCTCCATGTCCGTGCCGATCACGTTGCCGAAGCCCTCGCACTCGGGACAAGCGCCCAGCGGACTGTTGAAGCTGAACAACTGCGGCTCCGGGGCGGGATACTCGACGCCGCAATCCTCGCAGGCCAGCGCCGTGCTGAAGCCGCGACGTTGCCAGGGCACGCCGTCAATCGAAAATGTGGAATGCGGAATGCGGAATGCGGAATTGTTTAGCGGCCGCCGGCACGGCGGCCCAATGCAAGCCGGGCCGTCCCCGGCCCCGGCTGTTTCATCAATCGCTTTCTCCTCGACGAACACGAAACATCGCCCCCGCCCCTTGTGAAACGCCGTCTCCAGCGAATCGCGCAGCCGGCTCTCGCTCGCCCCGCCGGCCGTCAGCCGATCGACCACCGCGTACCAGCCGTGATTGTTCTCCGGGGACTGCCCTGCATCGTGTTCCCAACGCTCGGGGATGGCAATCCCCGGGGTCTCCGCCAGATTGACCAACCGCCCGTCGGCAATCAAACGGATGAATCCCTCCTCCTTCAAGCCGGCCAGCACCGGGGCCGCGTCCTCTTCCGGCGGCACGTCCACGCGGAAGGCGATCAGGAACCGGGCCCCGTCCGGCAAAGCCTCCAGGGCCTCGGCCGTGCTCTGCGGCGAGTCGCAACGGACCTCCCGGCCGCACTGCCGGCAGAACACCCGGCCGATCTTGGCAAACAGCAGCCGCAGGTAATCGTTGGTCTCGGTGGCGGTCCCGACGGTCGAACGGCTCGAGCGGTTGGTGTGCTTCCCGGTCACGGCGATGGCTGGCGGAATGCCGTCGATCCGCTCGGCCTCCGGCTTCTCCAGCCGCTGCAAAAACTGCCGGGTGTAAGCCGAAAAGCTTTCGATGTACCGCCGCTGCCCCTCGGCATAGAGCGTGTCCAGGGCCAGGCTGCTCTTGCCGCTGCCGCTTAAGCCGCAAAAGACGATCAGCTTGCAGTGCGGCAGGTCCAAATCGACGGATTTCAGGTTGTGCACCGCCACGCCGCGGAGCACAATCCGCCCGGTGGAATTCATAGCGGCTCCAGTCTGCTCGGTCGAGAGTAAGGCAAACTAACAATATAGCAGATTTCTCCCCTTCCGTCCAGAAAGTGGCGACCTGAAAAATCCAGTTATTGACAAGTGGCATCAGCAGTCTTAAAATTGAGTAGTATTTCTCTGGAGAAAAAAATGAATACGACTATCGACGCCATGTATGATGGCGAAGTGTTTCGTCCTGAAGCGCCGTTGGATCTGCAGCCCAATACGCGCGTTCGTCTGACGGTTGAATCGGCGACGGCATCGAAAGGCGAACCGTATTCGTTTCTTCGCACTGCTCAATCGCTGAACCTGGACGGCCCGCCGGATTGGTCAAAAAGATTAAACGATTATCTTTACGGAGATGCGGCTGATGCCTAGCAGGGTGGTTTTTCTCGATACCGCTTACGCCATTGCGATTTCTTCTCCGAAGGATGAGTTCCACGAAAAGGCTTTGGTGCTTGCGGATCAATTGGTTAAGCAGGACGCTCGTCTTGTCACAACACGAGCCGTGATGGTGGAGATTGGAAATTCGCTGGCAAAGCAAAAGTACCGAAAAGCGGCGGTTGAACTCTTACAATCTCTGGAAAATGATCCCAAAGTGGAAATCTTCCCTGTGACGGAGGAACTATATCAACAAGGCTTTAATCTTTATCGACAACGGGAAGATAAGGAATGGGGCCTTACCGACTGCATATCTTTCGTGGTCATGAAAGATCTCGGATTATCCGAAGCTCTCACGCCTGATGAAGATTTCACACAGGCTGGTTTTTGGGCAATTTTGGTATGATCTCCATGCATCTTTTCGTGCTATCCGCCCATTACTCCCCCAAAAAAAGGCCGCTATTATTTCCGCTGAAATTGTTGACATCGGCGGTGATTTATGTATATTGCCGTTGTAGCAGTAGGTTATGCTTCAGCATAACAACATCAAGGGAATGGCCGTTATGCTGAAGCATAACCTACAGAATTGCACAGTTCAGACAACGTAAAGGTAGAGCAATGAAATCGGCGGCCTCATAATAGCCGTCACCGACAATTGAACGACGCGCGAGCGTCAAGTCCCTGCTTCCTGAGGAATTGCGACCCTGAGCCGTCCGGCTCTTGTATCAACGAAGCGGTACTTGGACGAGCTATGGGGCGCCGGCCGGGTGCTGTTCGTTGGTGCCCTGTCGCAAGAGTCTCAGGAGCGGCCATCTTTCGGCGCTCCTTTTTATTTTGCTCTTATCCATGGGGCAGCGCGGCTACCCGGATATCCGAATTCCGATTCTCTCAGAATCGGCCCGGCGTTCCCCCATCAATTCGGCGCACACGCCGTGTGCCGGTTTCAAATAGTTTCCGTTGCGGAAAGTCCTTTTTTGTCATCCTGTGCGAAGCGAAGGATCTAAAGAGGCCGGATTCTTCGCTGCGCTCAGAATGACAATTGAGCGATAACACTTTCCGAAACAGAAACTAAATACTGTGTGTTTAACTAGTTTTTGAATCGTTGGACCAAAGTGAGTCCGCAACTTTAGGAGGGCTACGAAATGAAACGAATGGCATTCAGTATTTTTACTATCTTGGGAGTGTTTACGGGTGAAAGTGTCGAAGGAGGAATCATATTTCAAGACTCCTTTGAATCGTATAGCACAGGAACTCCACCCACAGGATGGACAGAGTGGTATGGTGTAGGACCTTCATCTATAACTCGGGAGGAGGCGGCTGCTGTTGGTTTAATCCAGCAGATAACGGATACGGTTTATACCAGTTCCCCAAAATCTGTCCATATTCTTGACAACTCTACAACCTACTGCAGTGCACTCAGACATGGGTTTACCGC
>JAFGPV010000064.1 GCA_016936015.1 Pirellulales bacterium | reverse complement strand
TGGACGAAACTCCAAGCGATGATTGAATCTGCGTCAATTTTTGAATATCAAAATTGTGGGTAAACCTAAGGCTAACAGCCGCCGAGCGGGATGATCCACACTTCTCGGCGGCTGTTAGCCGCCGGCTATCGGACGTTCATTTTCTGAGTTTCCCGTGGTTGCCGATTCTTCCGCCGCCGGCGATCCCCGCATTTGATCTTCCAGCAGCGAGAGGATCGGATACGCCGTATTATAGTGTTTGTGGAGAAAAATGGGACTCCTCTCGGCGTAGAGCGTCGCCCCGATCCGGTCGGCCAACGCGATCAGCATCTGTTCGTGGCGGCAGTGGACCGGCGAGACCTGCGTCAGCGTGCGGGTGGTCTGCCAGTTCAGGCAGCCGCACGTGTTGTGGCAGCGGCGGGACAGGGCGCACTTGCGGCAGACCTGCTTCTCGGCGTGCGACTCGTCGCGGAGCCGCTGCCGGACCGTCTCGTCGATGCCGGTCCGCACGTGCCCGAGGCAGAATCGACTTTGGGGCCCGGTGGCGGGAAACTGCACGCAGGGGAAAATATAACCCTCCGGGTCGATCGACACCTGCCGGACGCCCAGTTCGCAATGGTCCTTCACGGCGTGTTCCCCCGCAATGTGCGAGGCGAGTTTCATCTCGAACGGGCTGATGTAGAACTTCCGGTCTTCCCGGCTCCACTCGATGTACAGCTCCGCCAGCCGCCCGTACTGCCGCTCCAGTTCCGCCAGGTCCTCTTCGGTCCACGCGGCTTCGTAATTCAGCGAAAGGATCACGTAGCGGCAGCCCTCGCCGATCAGGAAGCGGACCGAATCGACCAGGTATTCGACCGTGTCGGGATTGACCGTCGCAAAGACGCTCGAATACGGCCGGGCGTCCAACAGCCGGCGGAACTTGGGGTACGCCCGATCAAAGGTCGGCCGCCCGTCGGGCAGCTTACGGTGCCGGTCGTGGGACTGGCGGATCCCGTCCAGGCTGAAGCCGACCAGGATGTTGTGCCTGAGCGAGAATTCCAAAAAATCCTCGTCCAGCAGCAGCCCGTTGGTCGTGATCTTGTAGTGGAAGTGCCGTTTTTTCTCCCGGTAGATCCGCTGCGTCTCGGCCACGATAAAACGGATCAGGTCCCGTTTCAGCAGCGGCTCGCCGCCGAAGAAGACCAGCCCGATCGAATCTGAGTTGTCT
This sequence comes from Pirellulales bacterium, assembly GCA_016936015.1. GTDB lineage: Bacteria > Planctomycetota > Planctomycetia > Pirellulales > Thermoguttaceae > JAFGPV01. The sequence goes on along the minus strand of JAFGPV010000064.1, from coordinate 6,369 downwards.
TGGTTGACGCGTAACGTAAATTCCAGCACCTGCCGGGCGGTCTCCTCCGTCATCCCCTCGTCGGCCCGCGGCGGGGCATAGCAGTACGAGCAGCGGCAATTGCAAGCCTTGGTCAGGTGCAGGGTGAAGTGCATAAGGCCCCCGAAAGCTACGGACTATCGCGGTTGGCTATTGGGTGCTTTTTTTCAATCTGACTCGTAATCAAGATTCGACGACCGCAAGTGCAATGTGTTCGGAATTCAGTGTTCCTTGGGCAAAGTATTCTTGACATCCTCAACATGTACGGGTCCTTGGGGTTGCGTAATGATTATGGAACCCGGAAAAAACACTTGCGGCCTGAAAATGTTTTCCGTCCAATCGGCGGCGTTTTGGACCAATAGCGGCGACGATGTACTTGCCGGAGCCGGGAGTTCCGGATGCTCAACCGGGGTGGAACACCCGCCGAGCTGAGCCGCCAGGACCGCGGCCGCCGCTCCGAGCAGTCCGTTCACCTTCCGCCACCGCGGCGGCAGGTGCTCGAAAAGCTGCCCGGCCTCCGCCCGGAACGCCTCCCGGGTCGGATAGTGCGGGGCATCGGCTTGGATCACGGGGCGGAGCTGCATCGAATCGTTCTTCCGTGGAAAAATCGTACTCCTCCGCGACCGCTGGTCGCGGCTTTCCAATCAGGGATTCCCTGCCGCGTCCTCGGGCGTGTATTGCGGCGGCATGATGGCGATACATCCAAACGCAACGAATTTTTTCTCGTAAATCGAGCGCGTCCACGAAGCGGCGTTCTCCACCAGGGTGGAATGGCGATGGACCAGGAGGCACTCTTCCTCGAGGGAGGTTTTTGCCGCCGGCCCGCACCCGGCGCAGAAGTTGGCCGCCACAAACACGGCCACGGTCCCAACCAGACCCTTCGTTTTGGTCCACCGCACGGGGACGTGTTCCAGCAGCGTGTTTTGCTGGACGGAGAATTCCTCCCGGGTCGGATACCGCGGCGGTTCAGTCAGTTTTATTGGATGAAGCTCCATAAGAAACCTCCACATATTTTTCTTCTCTCGTTCCGAAACTCCAGTTTCGGAACGAGAAGAATTATTTTATTCCTCATCCCTCTATCCTTCCGCATCCCTCATCCCTCCGCCCGTCCTTCCGCCAGGCGGCGGACGATCATGCACAGCAGGCCGATGATCAGGCAGGCGCCCCAGGCGAATCCGACGAACGGCCGGTAGTACGGGCCGACTTTGTCGATGAATTCCATCACGCTTCGGACGTTGTTCTGGTACGCGCTGACGACGTGGACGAAGGTCATAAAACCGGTGCAGACCAACATCGTGCCGGCCGGAAAAAGGGCACCGAGGCAAAACGTCCGTTTATACCCCCGGCCGTAAACGGCCACGGTGGTCAGCACGGCGGGCAGGCCGACGGAGATGAAGATCAACGCCGGCGTGGCATAGACGTTCGGCATCGAGATGAACAGCGAGCAGGCCACGGCGGCGGCCGTAATCACCGCCATCAGGGCGCCCAGGCTGAATTGCCAGGGCCGGGATCTTGCTTCCATGTAACAACTCTCCATGATTAACGGCATTGTAGGAGGCGGCTCCCGCCGCCGATCGAACGAGAAATTGACCATCGGCGGCAGGAGCCGCCTCCTACAGTGTTACTTGGGACCTTCGATCCGGGCAAACAAGTCCTTCAACGGCAACGTGAAACCCGGCAGGACGTCGCCGCCGGAGAGGGAGCCGTTTTCATCGACGTTACGGCATTGGTCCGGTGCGGTGTAGGCCTTGGCCGAGCGGGTTGCCGGGTCGATATACCATACTAACTTTACTCCCGCCGAAAAATAATCATGCAACTTGCGATCCATCTCGCCTTTGCTGTTGCTGGGCGAAATGATCTCGACGGCCAAATCGGGGGCCATGAAGGGCGCGCCGGACTTTGGATTCTTCCTGTTACGATACCTTTCCCAGCGAATGAAAGAAATATCGGGGATTCGGACCTGGTTCGGCAGGATTTCCATCATACCGGCCTCGCCGGCCATAATTCCCAGATTATGCTTCTCCAAATAATTTCCCAATATGTGGGCAAGGACCAAGGCAAGATTGGATTCATCAAACCCCATGGTTTTCTCCACAAGAATTCCATCGACCAACTCGCAGAGCCGGTCGTGGTGGTCGTCCAAGTCGATCACGTCCTGGATCGTCGCCGTTCCCGGGGCGGGATTGACGCGGATCCGCTCTGGCGGGACGTTGCCCAGGCGGGACAATACGTCGGCCATGGTCCACTCGGTGGGAGGCAATGTCTTCCCGATCGGCAAGGTTTCCGGACTCGTCGGAGAAATCGAAGTCGGAGAAGGTGAGGTTGTGGACATAAGAATTCCTCCTTCCGGGGGTTCTTCTATTATACCAATTTATCGGAACCCTTGAAGAGTTCAATTCATCCGTGCTATTATTAGGAGATTTTACACGCGGAATCACCCCCCCGGGGTGCGAAGCTCTCGCAAATTCCTCATTTCACATATCCATGCCCCGGCGCACCGACATCCAGAAAATCCTGTTGATCGGCTCCGGGCCGATCATCATCGGCCAGGCCTGCGAGTTCGACTACTCCGGCACCCAGGCCTGCAAGGCCCTGCGCGAAGAGGGGTATGAGGTCGTTCTGATCAACTCAAATCCGGCCACCATCATGACCGATCCGGAAATGGCCGACCGGACGTACATCGAGCCTTTGACCTGGGAGATGGCGGCCAAGGTGATCGAGCGGGAGCGGCCCGACGCCCTGCTGCCGACCCTCGGCGGGCAGACCGGTTTGAACCTCGCTATGGACCTGGTCCGTCACGGCGTCTTGGAGAAATTCAAGGTCGAACTGATCGGGGCCTCGGCGCAGGCCATCGAGAAGGCCGAGGCCCGGGACCAGTTCAAGGCCGCCATGCAGCGGATCGGACTGGACGTGCCGCACAGCCAGACCGTCAATAGCTTGGACGAGGGCCGGCAGGTGCTCCAGGAGATCGGGCTGCCCTGCGTGGTCCGGCCGAGTTTTACCTTGGGCGGCACCGGCTCGAGCATAGCCTACAACCGCGAGGAATTCGACGTGCTGGTCCGCCGCGGATTGGACCTCTCGCCCGTCCGGCAGGTCCTGCTCGAGGAGTCGGTCCTCGGCTGGAAAGAGTACGAGATGGAGGTGATGCGCGACGCCGACGACAACGTGGTGATCATCTGCTCGATCGAGAATTTCGATCCGATGGGGGTTCATACCGGCGACTCGATTACGGTGGCCCCCGCCCAGACGCTCACCGACAAGGAATACCAGCGGATGCGCGACGCCTCGCTGGCCGTGATCCGCGAGATCGGCGTCGATACGGGCGGATCGAACATCCAGTTCGCCGTGCATCCGAAGACCGGCCGGATGGTCGTCATCGAGATGAATCCCCGCGTCAGCCGCAGCAGCGCCTTGGCCTCGAAGGCCACGGGCTTTCCGATCGCCAAGATCGCCGCCAAACTGGCCGTCGGATACCGTTTGCACGAGCTGCCCAACGACATTACCCGCGAGACCCGGGCCTGTTTCGAGCCGACGATCGACTACGTGGTGGTCAAGGTGCCCCGGTTCGCCTTTGAAAAATTTCCCGAGGCCGATCCGAAGCTGACCACGCAGATGAAGAGCGTCGGCGAGACGATGGCCATTGGCCGGACCTTTAAAGAGGCCTTTCAGAAGGCGCTGCGGGGATTGGAGGTCGGCAGCTTCGGTTTCGGCTGCGACGGCAAGGACCTCTGGGGCACGCCCGAGCAGCCGTCGGTCGACGAGGTCCGCTCGCGGCTGGCCGTGCCGGGCGACCAGCGGGTCTGGCATCTCCGCTACGCCCTGAAATACGGCATGTCGCTCGATGAAATTTACGAGCTGACGGGCATCGATCCGTGGTTCCTGGAAAATCTGCAACAACTCGTGGAGATGGAAGACCAGCTCCGCGAGCAGGGCGACCTGGATCGGCTCGACGACGCGCAGCTCCGCCGGGCCAAGCAATTCGGCTTTTCCGACCGGCAATTGGCCATCCTCCTGAACACCACCGAGATGGACGTCCGGCAGCGCCGAAAAGATCGGGGGATCCTCGCCACGTTCAAAGCCGTGGACACCTGCGCGGCCGAGTTCGAGGCCTACACGCCGTACTACTATTCCACCTACGAGGACGAAGATGAAACTCCGCCGAAGAAACCGGGCGTCCGCCGGGTGATGATCCTCGGCGGCGGACCGAACCGCATCGGCCAGGGCATCGAGTTCGACTACTGCTGCTGCCACGCCAGCTTCGCCCTGCGCGAACTGGGTATCGAGTCGATCATGGTCAACTCGAATCCGGAGACCGTCTCGACCGACTACGACACCAGCGACCTGCTGTTCTTCGAGCCGCTGACGACCGAGGACGTGCTGAACATCTTCGACCGCGTCCAGCCCGACGGCGTGATCGTCCAGTTCGGCGGGCAGACGCCCCTGAACCTCTCCCGGGCGCTGGCCAACGCCGGCGTGCCGATCGTCGGCACCAGCGTCGATACGATCGAAGACGCCGAGGACCGTGAAAAATTCGCCCAGTTGCTCGGCCGCCTCGACCTCAAGCAACCGGCTAACGGCATTGCCAGGAACATGGCCCAAGCCCGGGCCGAAGTGGCGAAGATCGGCTTTCCCGTCCTCGTCCGGCCGAGTTTCGTGCTCGGCGGCCGGGCGATGGAAATCTGCTACGACTCGAAGCAGTTCGAGCATTTCGTCGCCGCCGCGTTCGTTGTCGCCCAGGGCCAGCCCGTACTGATTGACCGCTTTCTGGAAGATGCCACCGAGGTGGACGTGGACGCCATTGCCGACGGCCGACGGGTGATCGTCGCCGGCATCATGGAGCACATCGAGGAGGCGGGCGTCCATTCCGGCGACTCGGCCTGCGTGTTGCCCGCTCACAGCCTGCACGCCTCCGTGATCGACGAAATCCACCGGGCCACCGTCGCCATGGCCGAGTATTTGCAGGTCCGCGGCCTGATGAACGTCCAATTCGCCGTCAAGCGCGAGGAGGGCCGGCGGAACGTCTACGTCCTGGAAGTCAATCCCCGGGCCAGCCGCACCGTGCCGTTCGTCTCGAAGGCCACCGGGATGCCCCTGGCCAAGGTGGCGGCAAAAGTTATGGTCGGCGTCTCGCTGGCCGACCAGGGTTACACCGCCGATCCCGTGCCCAAAAGCATTTCCGTCAAGGAATCGGTCTTCCCCTTCAATAAATTCCTCGGCGTGGACATCGTGCTCGGTCCCGAAATGAAATCCACCGGCGAAGTAATGGGCATCAGCGACAAACTCTCGATCGCCTTTGCCAAGAGCCAACTCGCCGCGGGCACGTTGCTGCCCATGCAGGGCCAGATCTTCATCAGCGTGGCCGACCGGGCCAAAGTCAACGTCGCCGAAGTGGCCCGGCTGTTGGAAGCGATGGGCTACGAACTGATCGCCACCAAGGGAACGGCCGAGCGGCTGATCGAGGCCGGCGTCAATGTGCAGGCGATCAAAAAGATCCAGGAAGGCCATCCCAACGCCATCGACATGATGATCGACGGCACGCTGAAACTCGTCTTCAACACGCCCCGCGGCAAGGGCGCCCGCACCGACGAAGGCCGCATCCGCGCCGCCTCCGTCATGCACGGCATCCCCTGCATCACCACCCTCCAAGCCGCCGAAGCCGCCACCCGCGCCATGCAAGCCCTCCGGGAAACCGAAATGGACGTCCAGGCCGTTCAAGATCGGTTTCCAGAATATTCACGGAAGCAATCGAGTGTCGTGGCGTAGCGATCTCCCTTCTTCCATTGGTAGAGGGGGTGAGGGAGGTTGAAAAGGGATAAGTCCATTTATTTGGGTAAGATATTGGACTTTTCCTCCTTTATTACCTTCAGAATTAATATTTAACGCCCAAAAATATGGCTCCCACATGGCCGCCGAATATGATGTAAAGTTCGATGTTCAGTGACGAAAACCCCTACCAATCGCCAAAAGCGACAAACGTGGCGCCTGCGACTCCTAGGTCTTCACGCCCTAACGCCTATGTATGCTTGGCGACAATAGTCACTCTATGTTGTCTTTGCGTTCATGCCTTTGCAGTGGCGCGTGCCACGCTGTTTGGTATTCGGCCTGATTGGCTCGACAATCTCGTGGCGGTTCTCTTGGTTGCGAGCACAGTAGTTGGTTTAGTTTGCTGCGTTATCGCGATTCGTCAACGAGGATTTGTGAATCGAACTGTAGGATGTATTGGATTGTTTTGGTTTTCATTCTTCGTGGTTCTCGCAGTCCTTCAGTCGTAACGTCTGTTCGTCCGGGTAGCGCGAATCATCCCGGAGCGATGACAAATGGTAGCCAGGTCGCAGACCTCCGGGGAACGAG
>JAFGPV010000009.1 GCA_016936015.1 Pirellulales bacterium | reverse complement strand
CTTGCGCACCTCAGGAATTTTTGCGTTTTACTACTCGCGGAAAACACGGAAAAATACGGTTCATCAGACCCCACATTGTGCAACAATTCGAAAAACAGGCGATTGATGCAAAGCACCACTTGCCGACTTCCAAAAACATCGTAAAAACGCGGCTCTTTCGAATCACAAAGAAAGGAGAAATTATTCCCCGGGGAGGAAAAAAACATGGCGCGTCGTACAGGTGGAATGTCAGTCTTAGTATGGTAGGTTGTTCGTTTCCTAGCTCGAAGTATGGTATTTTCTTTAAGGCTGCTTGTTGATGTTATGCATTACTTCTCCAGCAAGGATTTGTGCACCCTCACGCCGGGAGGACGGCATGTTCCATCCTGGTGGTGCAGTTTTCAAACCTCTGGAACGGCCGTATGCGTCCAGCCCGTTGCGGTCGGTGATTATTCGGACGGCTCTTTCATCCAAGGGCACTCCCTTTTTTGCGGGCACTCGGCGCAGCCGTACTTCCGCGACACAAGCGGCAAAATGACGAAGGCGTCGATCACGAACAGTACCAGAAGTCCGATGATCTTCAAGGAAAAATCACGGACTAAAAACACGCCGCCAGCGGCCGGGGGGATAAACCACAAGGGCACGATCACGGGGATGTGCCGGCGGAATTGCCGGGCGAAGCGGTTCTCGGGATTTTTCGCGCGGAGCCGGGCCGCCAGCCGGCCGTAGCCGCACGGGCAGGACCGCGTCCCGTGGAACTGGCAGTACGGACACACGAACACCATGATCCACACGGCGCCGGCCAGGGCGTAGAAGACGTACAGCGCCGCCGCCGCGAAGCCCCAGCCCGATCCGCCCCCTCCGGCCAGCAGAATCCCTGCTCCCAGTCCCGTCATCAGCAGATAGGGAATGTTGTCGGCAAGCTCCTGGAACAAGGTGTATTCCCGACGGGGACGAAGCTGAGGGCAGGGGATTTCCGGCATGGAATCACTCCGGCGAGGTTTTTTCCGGTGCAGCGGGGCCGTAGAACCGGGAGAGATTGATGCCGCCGCGGACCTCTTCCTCCATCAGCTTGATCCGCGTTTCGAGCCGCTCGACCCGGCGCTGGAGCTGCGGCAGGAGGTAGCGCTGGGTGTCTTCCGGCTTTGGTCGGGGCACGGGGGGATAGCCCAGGTGACGCTGCAGGGCGGCGAAGAGATATAGCGGATCCTTGCCGCGGTTGGCCCGGGCGATCTTCCCCTCCTTTTCGCCGAAGAGGATCGGCTTTTCGGCCCGGCCCTTGGTCTTCCGGTACAGCTCGCTGCGGACGTAGAGCAGGTCGCAGAAGTCGATCAGCCCCACCTGCCGCCGGACGGTCAGGATCCACTCTTTCCACTCGGGCGGAAAAATGCCGTCGCCGGCGATCGCCTCCAGGCCCCGGTCGTATCCCAGGCGGTTCCGGCAGAGGGTCTCGAATTGAAAGAGAAACACCCCTTGCGGCGAAGGGTCGGCGGCGCGGAACTCGGCCTCTCGCCGGAGGATTTCCAGGGCGATGCGGTAATCGAAGCGGCCCTCGGCCTTTTCCGCCTCGGAGACGACGAAGGTCTGAAAGGAGGTAAAATAGTGCGGCAGCCGGGCCATGGCCGTGGCAAACTGGCCCGTCAGTCGCAGCTCGTCGGCCAGGAAGTCCACGGCCAAGGGGAGCCGGGTGGTGGCCAGCAGTTCCTGCCGGGCGGCGGCCAGCAGGTCCTGGGTGGACATATCCTGTTGCATCCGCTCCCGGAGGGTCTGGAAAAAGTAGGCCTGTTCGATGTATTCTTCGCGTTCGAGCAGCATGGAATGAAGTTTGGTCTCCCCCCGGGACGAAAAAACGGTTAAGGTATGGCGATTCTTTTCGGTTATTTTACCCCCGATAGGGAACTGCCGTGAGTCCCCCGGACGACACCCTTGACGCCGCGCTCAATCGGCACCAGATCACGCTCCCGGAGGAGCAGATCGTGCTGCTGGGCCGGTACTGCGCGCTCCTCTGGGAGTGGAACCGGAAGATCAATTTGACGCGGCACGCGGATTACGAAAAATTCGTCGGCCGCGACGTGGTCGACGCCCTGGTCTTTTCCCGGTTTCTCCGCCGCAGCGAATGGGTTCTCGACGTAGGCTCCGGCGGCGGCGTGCCGGGCGTTCTGCTGGCCATCCTCCGGCCCGACTTGCGGCTGACGCTCTCCGAATCGGTGGCCAAGAAAGCCCGGATTCTCAACGACATCGTCCATAACTTGGAACTCAAATCGCTGGTCTTCTCCGGCCGCGCCGAAAACCTGCTCCCCCGGCAACGGTTTCACACGCTGATCGGCCGGGCCGTGGCGCCGCTCAGCAAAATCCTCACGTGGTTGAAACCCCATTGGAAATGCTTCGACCGGCTCCTGCTGCTGAAAGGTCCAAGCTGGACCGACGAACGGGCCGAGGCCCGGCACTACGGCCACCTGAACAACCTGGCGCTCCGCAAGCTCCACTCCTACTTTCTGCCCAACTCCGACGCCAAAAGCGTCCTCCTGCTGATCTGCCCCAAGGACCGGCTGGAGGAACAATTGCCAAAAAAGGATGAAGGATGAGGGATGAAGGATGAGGGATAAGGGACCTGAAAAGAAGCCGCTTGCGGCATCGCCGTGAATCTGGGCAGGGCGGCATTCCCCGGGACGATCCGGTTTCATTCTCTCGACCGCCATCCGTTGTTGTGCCTTTTCGGAATGATTTATTGCACAATAGGGGGGCGCGAAGTGCCGGATTTTACGGGGCCGCGCGTGAATTGTTGTGGGTGAATTGTTGAGCACTTCGGGCGTGCGAAGGCTGTTTGGTGCGGTGTTTATCGATGTTTGGCGATCTTTTGTTCGATTCCACGGAAGTGAATTTTTGACGTTTTTAAATGGACGAAGCAAGGCCGTGCAGTGTTTTTTCTCGGTGAAAACGGGGTTTTTCGGGGTGGAATTT
>JAFGPV010000063.1 GCA_016936015.1 Pirellulales bacterium | reverse complement strand
CGAAAGAAAGCCCATCGCCATTGGACTTACGTCAACGACGCAGCCCAAAACCTTGAATTTTATCGCGCAACTCCGTAACTTGGGCTACGCCAATGTCAATAAGCGAACGTATTTCGAATCGTCGATCGTGGTGAAAAGCCTCGGCGTTTTGGACGTCTCCGACTGGTCGGGCTTTAACATCCCCGACGGCCGGTCGCTGAGCGGGACGGGCTCTGTGGTGGGCGACGTCCTGGTCGCCGCTGGAGGCTCCATCGAGCCGGGCGAAAGCGTCGGCGCCCTGACTGCCACCGGCAACGTGACCGTGGCCGGCGGCTTCGAGGTCGAATACGACAGTGATGTCGATACCATCGATAAGTTGGCTGTCACGGGCGACCTCGACCTGGCCGATGCGACCGTCACGTTTGCCGATTTGGGCGCGGGCAGCCTCGCCCCGGGAACTTACGTGTTTGCCCTTTGCACCGGCACCTTTACGGCGCCGGCGTCCCCGCCGACTCCCCCGTCAGGCGCCACGATCGACTGGGCGTACAACAGCGGCCAGGGCGCCGCCTTGGTGGTCGTGCCCGAGCCTTCGGTCTTGATTTTATTGAGCCTCGCCGGACTGGCTTTGGCAGCCTGGCGGCGACGGCGTTAAGAAACGGTTTTCAACCTCATTAGCCCCCGGCGAATCGCCGGGGGCTAATGAGGCAACATCATAAACAAAGTCGTAAACCATCTCGGAAAGAGCGAAGAGGAAGATCGGCATTCGACGCGGGAAGAGTCCACCCTTTTCCAAAGGACTTGTTTGCTCAACCTATTGGTATTTTCAAATTACTCTCGTTCACCCATTGGGAGGTTGGATCATGAACAAGCGGTTTTTCTTCTTAGCCCTTATCACGACAAGCCTGGCGTTTTTACCTTCCTTCTCGCAAGCAGCTTTGATCTGGGATTCCGTACCCGGCTCCGGCGCAGTGGACGAGGGTGACGGCGATTGGAACGCCACGAATGACAATTGGTGGGACGAGGGCACGTCGTCAAACGTCCAATGGGACAGCGGCGCGGCGCAGTTCGGCTACGACGTCGGCGACGGCACCGGCTACACCGTCACCGTGGACGCCGGAGGCGTCTCCGCCACAGGGCTGACGTTCCTCCGCCAGTACACCCTCCAGGGAGGCCCGATCACGCTGACGGGAACCGCACCGGAGATCGTCGTTCCTGACGGCACCGTTTCCGCCACGGCGCCAACCTTCAACTCGAACATCTCCACCACGGGCGACCTGGTCCTCCGCGGCGCCTACGCCACCCCTTCGACCAGCTACTCCAAATTCATCCTGGGCGGTTCCAACACCTATCATTCGTTAACCGTCACCGACGGCGGACTCTGCGACGTCAACAACGCGGCCGCCCTGGACAGCACCACCGGGGTGACCATCGATGAAGGAGCCAGCGTGAGAATTCAAGCCGATGGCACCTACGGTCAAAACATTTCCGTCGGCGGTTACGGCTTTGGGACGGCAAACACCCTCCATTCCAGCCGCGCCGCACTGATGCTCGATGGAAATGTTGAATTAGCCGGCAATATCGAGTTAACGGCCGACGCTTCGATTGCCCCGTTGACCAATCCCCGCACCGTCAGCGGGGTCATCTCCGGCGATTACAGTCTGACCAAAACCAGCACGGGAACCCTGGTCCTGACCAACCAAAACACCTTCACCGGCGCTTTGCAGATCTACCGGGCAAACGTGGAATTGAATTGCACGACCGGACCGGCCATTTCAGGAGACGTCAATTTCATCTCCACCAGCGGCACCGGCAGCGTGTATTTGGTGCTCCCTCAAGACAACCAGTTTTCGTCTTCTTCGGTCCTCCATTTCACCGGCTACCGGGGATACGTCCAATTGGTGGATTCCGATCAAACGGTGGCCGGTCTGGATTGCACGCACGCCACATCGGCCAAATCGGCCTTTATCGACGGGTATGACGGACCCTCCACGCTGACGATCGACAACGACACCGACTACACCTACGTCGGAGGACTCCGGGATCAGACCGGGACGCTGGCGATCGTGAAAAGGGGGACGGGAACGCAGTATCTCTCGGGAGGAAGCAGTTCCAGCTACGTGACCTTTAGCGGCGGCTTGACCGTGGAAGAGGGAACGCTAAACGTGAATATCGCCAATCGGACGAACCTTGAATCGTCGATCGTGGTCAACAGCCCGGGGGTCTTGGACGTCTCCGCTTGGACGGGCTTTAATATCCCCGACGGCAGGTCCCTCGGCGGCGACGGCACCGTGCTCGGGAGTGTGATCATGGCCGGCGGCAGCGATCTGCAGCCCGGCTCGAGCGCCGGCCTGCTCTCCATCTCCGGCGATTTGGATCTCTCCGACGCCGGCACGGCCGCCAACATGACCTGGGAGATGGCCTTGCTCTCCGACAATGAATTTGACGCCGGCACGGCCTACGATCAGGTTTACGTCGGCGGCAACCTGGCGCTGGGCGGCCTGTCGAGTTTGACGCTCGATTTCACGCTCCTGGGCGGAAACGGCCCTGCTTCGTCGAATGCCTTCTGGTCGAGCGCCCACAGTTGGAAAATCATCGATACGACCACCAACACGGGCGACACCGATTTCTACAGCCTCCTCAACGGCATCCAGCCCCGAGGGCTTTTTGAGACCGCCGTCAGCGCGGGAGACATCCTCCTGAACTTCACGCCCCTGAACCGCTCGGATTTGCTGTGGGTGGGCGGGGCCGGCGGAAATCTCTGGGACGTCGAAACCACGGCCAACTGGTACAAGGACGGCGCGCCGCCGCTGACGACTTTCAAGAACTATGACGACGTGACGTTTGACAACTCGTCGAGCAACCAGTCGGTGACCATCAATTCCACCGTACAGCCGGTGGGCATCCTCGTCGATTGCGACGCTTCCCATAACTATTCGTTCCTCGGCACGGGATCCTTCAGCGCCAGCACGCTGACGAAAGACGGCCTTGGGACCTTGACCGTCGCCAACGACGGACCGAACACCATCATCGACGGCCTGACCTTGACCCAAGGGACGTTGCTCTTCCAGCAGGATGACGGGAATACCGAGATCAGGGGCGACCTGACCGGAGCCGGCAGCCTGCAACAAAACGGCACCGGGTCGGCGACCCTTCTGCTCGGAGGAGACAACTCCGGATTTGCCGGCCCGATCATCGTCACCGGCGGAATCCTGCTGGCCGGCTCCGATACCGCCTTGGGCGATACGGCCCACGACACCGTCGTCAGCGGCGGCACCCTGGACGTGGGCGGCCGGGACCTCAGCGCCGAGCACGTCTTCGTCCAAGGAAACGGCGCAAACGGCAACGGAGCGATCATCAGCTCCAATGCCACCGATCAAATCTTTGCCCTGAACCACGTGACCGTCACCGGGACCAACCTCACGCTGGGCGGCAACGCCGGGCGTTGGGACGTCCGCGGCGAAGATGCAGAAACCTTCGGCGATCTGGACGATAACCTCTCCAACCCGGAGGACCGCATCACGCTGACCAAGAAGGGAACCGGGACGGTCGGCATCTCCTGGTGCAACGTGACCGAAAAACTCGGCGACATCAACATCGAGGAGGGCATGCTGACCTTCGACGGCGGTTCGACCATGGGCGATATGTCGAAGACCGTCACCATCTCCTCCGGCGGCACCTTCGGCTTTTGGGCCCCCGGCTACGAAATCACGAGGCCCATCGTCTCCAACGGCGGCCGGATCTCCAACGAAGGAGGCGGCGCCACCCCCGTCGTCCTGAGCGGGCCGATTACGATCAACGGCGACACCACGATCTCGACGGCTTCCGGCACGGTTACGGAAATCCCAATCGCCATTACCGGAACGGGCGGCATCATCCAGGAAGGCACAGGCACCCTCTGGCTGGAAGGCGCCAACCAGTATAGCGGTGATACCTACATCGGCACTTCGACTACACCGGGCGGCATCCTGTCGCTCAGTTGTGAAACGAACTACGCCGTCCCCGGCAACATCGTCTTCCAGAATTCCGGCAGGATCCGGCTGTACCAGGGCGAGGAGGACGGTGGGCAGGCCCAAATCCCCGCCGCCGGCACCGTCACCTTTACGGACACCGCAGGCTCCCAGTACCTCGATCTGCGAGGCCATACCTTGACGCTGGAAGGGATCGACATCCCGAACTACGATATCATCGGCGACGATCACGTCGCCCTCCAGAACACCGTCGGCGACACGACCGGACGGCTGATCCTCGACAGCCAGAACAACCATAACTTCCGCGGCATCATCCGCGACAACGGCGGCCAACTGGCCTTGGAGAAAAAAGGTCCGGGCACGTTGGCCCTCTGGGGCGCGAGAACCGGCGAATTCACCGGCGGCCTGACCGTTTCGGCGGGAACGCTGGACGTCAACAACGGCTACCTGCCGGCTACAGGACTGGTCCAGGTCACCGGCGGCACGCTCGACATGGGATATTCCTCCCAGACGGTCGCCGCCTTCCAAATCACCGACGGTGCGCTCAACGGCTACGGCAGCTTGACCAACAACACCACCGACTTCGACGTCCAAGGCGGCATCATCAACGCCTACCTGTACGGCGCCGTGGGACTGGTCAAAACCGGCACGGGAACCGCCACCCTGACCAATTACAATTACTATTATGGACCGACGGAGATCCGCGAAGGGACCTTGGTCCTGTCCGGGGCCGCTTCGATCGACTCCAGTCCGGCCATCCGTCTGTCCGGCGGAATCTTCGACGTCTCGGGCTTGTACTCGACCTACAACTTAGGCTCTTTTTCCTCTCAGGCCCTCACGGGTTCCGGCACGGTCCGAGGCTCCCTGGCCCTGGGTTACGCCGGCGCCCTCAAGCCGGGAACCCCTGCAACCGCCGGCACGCTGGCCATCGTCTCGTACGGCGGCAGCAACGGCAACCTCGATCTCAGCAACGCCGGCGGCGCCACGATGGAATTCCAGCTCTCCGGCGACGCCACCGGCCCGGAGAACGATTTGCTCACCGTCGCCGACGCCCTCAGCGGACCGTCTTACGGCGCCGTGGCCGTGGATTTCCACGCCTTCGACGCCGCCTTGGACACGAGCAATCCCTATACTCTGGTCACCTTCGGGCCGTCGACCTACTTGGATGCGAATACGCAGTTCGCGGTGACCAACGACACGCGGTACAACTCCACGCTTTCGCTGACCGGCGGCACGACGGGAACTCCCACTTCCGGCACGCTCCAAATCTCCTTCTCCGGCACGGGACCCATCGCGCTGACGTGGAACGATTCCCTCGGATACGGCGCCTATTGGGACAACTCCAAGACCACGACGAACTGGAAAGACGGCGGCAACAACGACGAATCCTTCTACGAGATGGATGCGGTCACCTTCAACAATAATTCCACCTATTGCACCGTGGACATCTCTGATCCGGTCTATCCCGGCTCCGTCACGGTTGACAACGACGTCGCGCATCCCTACACGTTCTTCAGCGGCACGGGAGCAGGGAGCATTTGCGGAAGAACCGGGATTGACAAATCCGGCAACGGAACGTTGTATCTCAACAACGGCAACAACTTCGCCGGCGAAGTGGCCATTACCGAGGGAACGGTGATCCTGGGGGCGCCCAACGCCTTGGGCAACACCGAGGGCGCCACGGTCGTCTCGGGCACGGGGGTCCTGGACCTGGGGAATCAGGAACTTCCCCTGGGCGAGGTGGTCCGCATCTCCGGCAACGGCACGGGGGCCGGCGCTTTGGTGAATTCCGCCGACCCGACGGTCATCGTCAATAACGTGAAAAACCTCGAACTGGACGCCGACGCCGCCCTCGGGGGCGCCGCCGACTGGAAGATCGGCGGGAATCCCGGCGGCATGGTCGGCGGCGGCCATACCTTGACCAAGGTCGGCGCCGGCACCGTCAAGATCGACAACATGGGTGGAACCGGCCTGGGCGACATCGTCGTCCAGGAAGGCCGTCTGGAACTGGTCGGCGATACGGAGATCGGCAGTTCCACCGTTACCCTGGACAACGTGAACGCAGGAACGGGCGGCGTCGCCGAACTCTCGTTCAACGGCTCCACCGTCGCCCATCAGAAAGACCTGATCGTCACCGGCAACGGCGGCACGATCGTCGCCAAAAACGGAACGGCCGTCTTTGCCGGAAGCCCGGGCTCCAACTCCGGGCAACTGGGCGGCAATCTGAACGCCAAAATGTCGGGGGGAGACACCCTGTCCCTCGCTCACAACTTCACCGGCACCGGCAGCATCAGCGTCAACCAGGAGAAGACCACCGACGGCACCCTCGAATTGACCGGCAGCAGCGACCACGAAGGCGGCTCGCATCTTTATGCCGGCACGCTCTCCTTGAACTGTGCCACGGGACCGGCCATCACCGACGGAGATATTACCCTTTACGGAAGCAGTAACGGAAAATTCCTGCAGTTGGCTCGCGACGGACAGCTCACCGATGCGACGACCGTCCGTTTCGATTACGGTGCGGGTGGGGGAAGCATGTATTTCTATTTGCAAGGGAATGACGTGACCGTCGGCGGCCTTGACGCGAGTTATTGCTGGACTGATTCCCAGGCGGTGATCGCCAATGCCGCCAGCGACGACTCCAACGGCGTCCTCACCATTGACAACGATACGGACTGTAAATACCGATCGGTCATCCGCGACAGCGGCGGCACCCTGGAACTGCGGAAACAAGGTTCCGGCGCCTTGACCCTTGCGGGCAGCAAGTCCGGCCAATACACCGGCGGTCTGACCGTGGAAGACGGCACCCTGAATTACGCCGGCGGAATGTTCCCCTCCTATAACGGCGGGCCGGATGACACGATCGTCAACGGCGTTCTGCCCAATTGCGATTACACAATCACCGGCGGGACACTGAACATCGGCAACCTCTCGGCCGCGATCGGTACGTTCAAGATCACAGGCGGTACGGTGCAGGCCGACACTTCCGGCGGCGGCGGCGTGCTGACCAGCAATGCCACTTATGACGTCCAAGGCGGCGTCGTCCAGGCGGTACTGTCCGGAGACGTCGGTCTGGACAAGACCGGCCCCGGCACCGCCACCCTGACCGCCGTCAACGCCTACACCGGCGCGACCTCGATCACCGGGGGAACGCTGACCCTGGCCAGCACCGGCCAGATCGAAACCTCCTCGGCAATCGTCAATGACGCAACGTTTGTCATCGACGGCGGCGCCCATACGCTCAGCGCGGTCAGCGGCGCCGGCACGACCCACGTGACGGACGCCGCGACCATCACGGCTCCGAGCATCACGCAGGGAACCTTGATCATTGGCGGCAGCGCGGCTGCCGCCGCCGGCGCCACTCCCGTACCCGAGCCGGGAGTCTGGGCGCTGTTGCTGATCGGATTGTCCGGTTGCCTCGCGTGGCGAAAAATCCGTTCCCGAGGATAGACCTCCCGGAATAGGGAAGCGGTAATAATTTCCGTTGCCGCGGGCGGGTGCGCCCTCCGACGCACCCGTCCGCCCAACGGCGTAAAGAAAGAAAACATCAATCCCATGCGAACATCAGTTGCCCTTTACCGCAAACCCGGTTTTACCCTGGTGGAGTTGCTGGTGGTGATCGCGATCATCGGCATCTTGATTGCCTTGTTGTTGCCGGCGGTCCAGGCCGCTCGGGAAGCCGCGCGCCGGGCGCATTGCACCAACAACCTGAAACAGATCGGCACGGCGCTGCATAACCATCATGCCGCCCTGGGAGCCTTGCCGATCGGCGGCGTCTATCCCGGTTACGGCCCCGATAAAAAACACGGTCCCTGGGGCGCGCTGATTCTTGCCTACGCCGAGCATATGCAGCTCTTCAAGCAATTTGATTTTACAAAGCCAATGGGTCATGCCAACAATGCCCGGGCGGTCACCACGCCCGTTGCGTTCTTCATTTGCCCCACCGACCCGGCCGCCAGTGATCCGATCATGAAGGACCGGGCCACCCCCGGCAGTAATCCCAGCACGTGCCTGGCCGGTTGGTATCTGGGGAGTGCGGGCCCCACCGAACCCGACCGCAACGACGGATTTTGCTCTGAGAGCGGGACGGATTGCCATTCCGATCCCTCGCGCTGCTGCCAGGGAGGAAGTTTCGGGACCTCCCCGGAAGACAGCGGCGTCGGAATCTTTGAGCGGTACGCCCGGGCCATCAAGTTCAAGGAAGTCCTTGACGGACTGAGCAATACGTTCATGGTCGGCGAAACGCTCCCCAGGCACAGCTACCACTCCGTGACGTTCGGAGAAAACGTGAACGTCTCGAGCACGCTGATTCCTTTAAACCTGATGGAAGGCAAGGATAAACCGGCGACGAAAGCCGAACAGCCCGTCTATCGCTGCGGAGGCTTTAAGAGCCTCCATCCCGGAGGCGCTAATTTTCTGATGGGCGACGCCAGCGTGCACTTTGTAAACGATTTTATCAGCTACGAACTCTATAACGCCCTGGGAACTCGCGCCGGGGCGGGTAAAAAATTCCCGGGCAAATTACCCGAAGCGCTCAACGCGGCGGTGCCCCAGTAATTATTGTGCATTTCGTCAACCTGACCGGTCGAGATTCGTTGGAAGGAACGTTTCCCATGGAGATCAGACATTCCCGAACGGCGCGTTTTGCATTCCTCGTCATCGCCGGCAGTCTTTTACTCGGCGTCGGCTGCGGACGGAAGATTCCCGAGATAGTCCCCGTATCCGGGAAAGTGACGCTGGAGGGAGGCGCCTGGCCGAAACCCGGGACGATCACCTTTGCGCCCCTGAAACCCGCTAAAGGATTCCCCAGCCGACCCGGCGTGGGCCATTTTAATACCGACGGTTCCTTTGTGGCCGAGACCGGTCAGTATGAAGGGCTGATCCCCGGCGAGTATCGGATCTCCGTATCCTGTTGGGAAGTGGTGCCCACGGGCAGCAGCGACGGCAAAGGTTATCTTCCCAAAAAATTCTGCAATCCCACTACCAGCGGCCTCACCTTGACCATCGAAGCGGACCGATCGGATCCGGTGATCTGGGAACACGATTTCCCCCGCGCGAAACCATGATTTCCCCTCTCGAACGGGGAATCGAAAGGCAGCCGTTGCGAGAGCATCGACCGCACTGCTTCGGGGCCGGCGGAGCGAATTCCGCATTACCCCGATTTCTGTTGGGACAGTAATCCCACGCATACGGGATTCTCATCCCTAAGCAATGCGGCAAAAAATCACAGGATCGCCGTATTTGCCCGTCAGTTGCAATCCGTCCCCTCATCCCTCACAATAAGGTAAGGTATAGAGGATACGAGGTCTTTGCGGTATTTTCGCCTTCCCGACACCCCACCTTTGAATCAACGAGGACCCTAGAATGCGGATGAGGCCCTTCCCCAGGATGATGCTTACAGTGTTTTGCAGCGGGATCTTATTTGCAGGGTTGGCGGCAGCACAACCTGTTGCTGACGAATCTTCCATAAAGTACTCCGTCGACCTGCGGCCGATTTTCCAGAAATGGAACCTCCCCACGCGGTCTCAAGGCGAGCGGAGCACGTGCTCGGTGTTTACGATGGCCGGGGCGATGGAATACGCCTTGGCGCAAAAGCAGCACTACGGCACGCGGTTGAGCGTCGAGTTTCTCAATTGGGCGGCGAATCAGTGCCGGCCGAACCGGCACGACGGCGCCTACTTTTCGGACCTCTGGCAGGGATTCAAACACTACGGCGCTTGTCTCGAAGAGGATCTGCCGTATCGCGACCAATACGAGGAGGGACTGCAGCCCAACGCCCTGGCGCTTTTCCACGGGCGGATCATCCGGCAAATGGGCCTGCGGCTGCATTGGATCAAATCCTGGAATCCAAGTACCGGACTGAACGACGCACACCTGAGCGCCATCAAGGACGCGCTGAACCGGCAATATCCGGTCTGCGGCGGCTTCCGTTGGCCCAAGGAGGATAAATTCCAATCGAAGGACGGCGTCATGCAGGCGGTGCCGCCGGAAGACGTGATCGACGGGCACAGCGTCTTGCTGGTCGGCTACCGCGACGATCCGAAACAGCCCGGCGGCGGGGTGCTGCTCTTCCGCAATACGCAAAATTCCGGTCACGACGGCGCGATGACCTACGAGTACGCCCGGACGTACATGAACGACGCCGCCTGGATCGACGCCGGGAAAACCAAGTTGAAGTCCGCCGCGGCGCCGACCCTCCGCGACGTGCTCGGTCCCTTGGGCCACGGGCCGACCGGGCGGAACCGCCGCGTCTCGAGCAACCAGCAGCCCGGCTGGCACTCCGAAAACCTCGACATGAATTGGCTGATGCCCGGCCAATCGGTCGACGTGCCGCTGCTGGAAGGCCCGGGCGTGATCACGCACATCTGGATGACGAGCCATTCCGGCTGGACCGGCGAGTTGAACTCGCTGACGCTGCGGATCTACTACGACGACGCGACCGAGCCGGGCGTGGAGGTTCCCTTGGGCGATTTCTTCGCCGTCGGGCACGGCAAACCCGCCCCGGTCGAGAGCTTTCCCGTCCAGGTCTCGCCCACCGGCTCGTTGACCTGCTTTTGGCGGATGCCCTTCCGCCACAACGCCCGGATCACGGTGACCAACGACCATCCGGACCGTTCGACGGGCCTCTACTGGCAGATCGACTACGTGCAGCTCGACGAGCTGCCGCCGGAGACGCCGTACTTTTACGCCCGCTACCGCCGGGAACACCCGGCCGTCCTGGGCCGGGACTACGTGATCGCCGATCTCCAGGGGAGCGGCTACTACGTGGGCACGGTGATGTCGGTCACCCTGGCGCAGAACGGCTGGTTCGGCGAAGGCGACGACTTTTTTTACATCGACGGCGAGGAGGTGCCCAGCCTGCAAGGGACCGGCAGCGAGGACTACTTCAACGACGCCTGGG
>JAFGPV010000062.1 GCA_016936015.1 Pirellulales bacterium | reverse complement strand
TTTTCTCCTGTATGCAAGTTGCGATGGCCCAATCTTGACAAATTAGCCGACAAGATTGAAGATGGAGTTTACCGAACGGACACGATTGTCTTGGGTGGGGGAAAACAGTATCTTTTTGTGAGATAATGGGATAAATCATGGATTGCTAAATTCTTTGTCACAATGTCCACTTCGTGCTGACGATCCTTGAAAACTGATTTCAGACGGCTTATAACCTAAGTGGGGGTAATTCGGGGCATATTTCGGGTAGCTCAGGATAACGGAGTTCCAAGGTGTTCCATCGTTGCCGCAGGATGGGGATCTTCCTGTTTCTCGCAGGGATAGGACTGTGGCTTACGGCCCTGTCGGAGGCCCAGTTCGTCGATCCTTCGGCCGGCACGTCCTTCGAGCTTTCTGACACCGTGCAGATCGACCAGGTCGGCGGCGCCGTCCGCGCCCAGCTCGAACGGATCAAGTCCCTGCTGGCCGACCGGCGCTGGGCCGAGGCGGTTGCGGCCCTGCGCCAGGTGATGGAATCGCCTGAGGAGAAGCTGGTGGCGATCACGGAACACCGCTTTGTGGGTCTTCGGGAATACGGAAATCGGCAAATCGCGGCGTTGCCGCCGGAGGCCCTGCAACTGTATCGCGGGCAGGTCGATCCCGTGGCGGAAAACTGGTACCGGCGGGGCCTGTCCGCGCGGAACCGCCGGTTGTTGCGGAACGTTGTGGAGCAGGCCTTTGCCAGCCGCTTCGGCGACGACGCCTTGCTGGCCCTGGGCGACCTGGCCTTCGAGGCCGGCGATTTCGACGCGGCGCGATGGCATTGGGAGCGGATCCTGCCGCATCCTGCGCCGGCCGGCGTGGTCACGGCCTGGCCTGGTTATCCCGACACCGATCTGGATCCGGGCACGATCCTCGCCCGATTGGTCCTGGTCTCGATTTTCGAGGGCGCCCGGGATCGGGCGCGGGAAGAACTGACCGAAATGGCCCGCCTGCACCGCGACGCCCGCGGTTGGCTGGCGGGTCGGGAGGGGAATTTCGTCGAGATCCTCACGCAAATCCTGGCCGAAAGCGCGGCCTGGCCGAATCCTGATGGATTTTTCTCTCTCCCAAAGGGAGAGGGAACGTACTGGCCGACCTTTGCGGGCACCCCGACCCGTAACGGGCGGCTGTTGAGCGGATTCGACGCGGGACGTCCCGTGTGGAAAATGGCGCTGCCGCCGGTCCGCTGGAATTGGATGCGTCCCGTCGCCGAAGGGGCGGAGCCTCTGAGTTATCATCCGGTACTCGACGGCCAGGCGGTGTTGGTGAGCACCGGACGCGAAATCAACGCCCTGCGGCTGGCCGACGGCAAGCCTTTGTGGTCGGGCGTTTCGCCGGTCCTTTACCGGGATCTGCTGGAAGGCGTCGCACCGGCGATGGCCGTGCCGCCGGAGCACGTTGGAGCGGCGCGGTTCACGCTGACCGTCTGCGAGAACCAACTCCACGCCCGGATGGGCGCGGGAGTCGCTTTCTCCAACCCGTCGCCCAGCCGGCAATCCGACTACCTCGTGGCTTTGGATCTTAAGGCCCAGGGCCGACTGCTGTGGAAGGTCTTTCCTGAGGAGGGCTGGGCCTTTGACGGCGATCCCGTGGCTGACGGCGCGGGGGTCTACGTGGCCATGCGGCGGATTGACATCCGTCCCCAGGCGTACGTCGCCTGTTTCGATCCGCGAAGCGGCCGGCTGCGGTGGCGTCAATTCGTCTGCAGCGCCGAGACTCCCGCCCGCGGACGGATCCCCGAGTGCGCGGACCGGCTGCTGACCCTGGCCGGCGATTCCATTTATTTCAGCACGAACTTGGGCGCGGTGGCGGCCCTGGACAAGGAGGACGGCCGCGTGCGGTGGATCAGCCTCTATCCCCGCTCACGGCGCGGCGACCTGGCGCGCCTGGCGGCGCATTGGCATCGCGACCTGACGCCCTGCGTCTATGGCCGCGGCGTCTTGTACGCGGCCCCCGCCGACAGCCCGCGGCTGATGGCCTTCGACGCCGCCACGGGAATGATCCTTTGGCACTCCGGGACGGGAGTGGAGGACGTGGTCCACCTGCTGGGCGTAACCGACGAGCATCTGATCGCCTCGGGCGGCCGGTTGTACTGGATCGGACTCCACGGAGCAGACCAGGGCCGGGTGAAGCATCTCTGGCCCGAAAGCCCCGAGAAACCGGGCTACGGCCGCGGCGTGCTGGCCGCCGGCCTCGTGGTTTTTCCCACGCGCGATACAATTTATTTATTCGACCAACGGACCGCGCAGCTCCGCAACGGCATCGAGTTGGGACCGCTGGGCGCCGTCGGCGGGAACGTCCTCCCGGCCGGCGGCGGACTGCTGATCGCCACGGGATCGGAATTGATGTATCTCCACCCGGCGGCCTCCGCGAAGCAGCGAGAGGAAAAAGGGCCGCTGGCGGCTTCGCAGCGCCGATGAGTTTTTTCATTCAGGTTTGATTAGCCGGCGGCTAACAGCCGCCGCGGATTTTACCATTATTCTCGGCGGCTGTTAGCCGCCGGCTAGTGGATGAGGAACCATGATGCCACCCTCCGACGACCTCCAAGCCGTCCACGAACTTCACGAAGCCTATCGGTTGATCACCGAGCAACTCGGCCGGGCGATCGTCGGCCAGCAGCAAGTGATCGAGGAGTTGCTGATCGGGCTTTTCGCCCGGGGCCATTGCCTGCTGGTGGGCGTGCCGGGCCTGGCCAAGACGCTGATGATCCGCTCCCTGGCCGAGGCCCTGCAATTGGAGTTCCGCCGCATCCAGTTTACGCCCGACCTGATGCCTTCCGACATCACCGGGACCGAGGTGATCCAGGAAGACAAGCGGACGGGCCTGCGGGAGTTCCGGTTCATGCCGGGGCCGCTGTTCGGCAACGTGATCCTGGCCGACGAGATCAACCGCACGCCGCCGAAGACTCAGGCCGCGCTGCTCGAGGCGATGCAAGAATACCAGGTCACCATCGGCGGCCAGCGGCACCTGTTAAGCCCGCCGTTTTTCGTGCTGGCCACGCAGAATCCGATCGAGCAGGAGGGGACCTACCCGCTGCCTGAGGCGCAATTGGACCGCTTCATGTTCAACACCTTCGTCGATTATCCGGACGAGGAGGAGGAGTTCGCCATCGTCAAGCGGACCACGGCCGACGTGCCCGTCAGCATCACGCCCACCTTAAGCGGCGAGAAGATCCTGGAACTGCAAAAGATCGTCCGCCGGGTGCCCGCGGCCGACCACGTGGTCCGTTACGCCCTGCACCTGGTCCGCCTGACCCGGCCGCACAAGGGCCAGGCGCCCGACTTCATTCGCGATTACGTGAGCTGGGGCGCCGGTCCCCGGGCCAGCCAGTACCTGATCCTCGGCGCCAAGGCCCGCTCTGTGCTCTACGGCCGCTACGCGGCGAGCATCGACGACGTTCGGGCGGTGGCCTTCCCCGTGCTGCGGCACCGCATCATGACCAACTTCAACGCCGAGGCCGAGGGGCTCAAGCCCGACGACCTGATCCGCCGCCTGCTCCACGCGGTCCCCGCCGAGGGAGGCAACGAGGACGCATCCGTATTGCCGGCGGTGTTTAAGGAAGAGTGAAACGGTGGGAAAGGCGAAGGTCATATTTTCATCATGTCGAATAGCCGCCGGCTATTCAATCCTTTTTTCTGATTAACAAATCTTCCCTTACCACGCGACAGCCGTCCATGCTCCCCGCCGCCCGATACCTCGATCCGCAGTTGCTCGCCGCGTTGCACGGCCTGCCGTTGCGCGCCCGGTTGATCGTCGAGGGATACGTCTCGGGCGTGCACCGCAGCCCCTTCCACGGATTCTCGATCGAGTTTGCCGAGCACCGCGAGTATACCCCCGGCGACGACCTGCGGTATCTCGATTGGAAGGTCTTCGGCCGGACCGACAAGTTCTACCTGAAACAGTTCGAGGAGGAGACAAACCTGGTCTGCTACCTGCTGTTGGACGTCAGCGAGAGCATGACCTACCGCAACCCGGCCGCCAGGCTCTCCAAGCTGGAATACGCACAGTCGGCCGCCGCGGCGCTGGCCTACCTGATCCTCCACCAGCAGGACAGCGCCGGGCTGGTCGCCTTCGACGACGAGATCCGGAAGCTGGTCCGCCCCAGCGGCAATCCCTCGCACTTAAACGAGCTGTTCCACGCGATGGAACACTCCCCGGGAGGGCGAAAAACCGCCATGGGGCCGATCTTCCACGACCTGGCGGAGCGGTTCAAAAAGCGCGGCATCGTGATCGTGCTCAGCGACCTGTTCGACGACGTGGACGGCCTGACGGCGGGCTTGAAGCACTTCCGCCACCGGCGGCACGAGGTGATCTTGATGCACGTGCTGGATCCCGCGGAACTGGATTTCCCCTTCCAGCGGACCACGCTCTTCCGCGGCCTGGAGCGGCACCCCGAGGCGCTGGTCGAACCCCGGGCGCTCAGGAAGGCCTACCTGGCCGAATTCAACGCCTATCTCCGCCGCCTGAAGACCGCCTGCCGTCGTCACCGCATGGATTACGTCCTCTTGCGGACCGACCAATCGCTGGAAGTCGTCCTTTCCACGTACCTCGCCTCGCGGACGAGGCAGTTTGCACCGCCGTAGTTGTGGATATTACGCCGTTTAGCGGCCGCCGGTACGGCGGCCCCAATTTAAAAGAAACGCCAAGGCCGCCGTGCCGGCGGCCGCTAAACCAAAGGACATTACCCCCGTCATGTTTTTGCCACCGCCCCTGGCCTTCGGTTTCGCCCACCTGCCGATGCTCGGCTGGCTGGCGGCGGCGGCGGTGCCGGTGGTCATTCATCTGCTCAGCCGGCGGCGGTATCGCGAGGTGTCCTGGGCGGCGATGGAGTACCTCTTGGCGGCCGTACGGCGGCATAAGCGGCGGATGCTCTTCGAGCAGTGGCTGCTGCTGGCGGTCCGGACGGCGATCATCATTCTGATCGTGCTGGCCGCGGCGGAGCCGTACCGGCGGCGGACGGCCCTGATCTTCGCCCCGGGCGAGAACACCCAGCGCGTGCTGGTCTTCGACGGCTCGTACTCGATGGCCTACAGGCCGGCCGAGCAGAGCCGCTTCGATCGGGCCAAGGAGCTTGCCCGGCAGATCGTCGAGAACTCTCCGCAGGGCGATGCCTTCACCTTGCTGCTGATGTCTTCCCCGCCGCGGGCGATCGTCGCTGCGCCGACGGTCGAACGGGCGGAGATGCTCCGCGAGATCGAGTCTCTGGCGCTGCCGCAGTCGGTCGCCGACCTGCCGGCCGCGCTGACGCTTCTGGAAAAACACCTTTCCCAGGCCCGGCGGGAGAATCCCCGGCTAGCGCGGCAGCAGGTGTTCTTTCTGACCGACTTGCAGCGGATTACATGGGAGCCGCAGCTTGCCGGCGCGGCCTTGACCGCCTTTCGCCGCCGCAGCGCCGCCGTGGCGGAGCGGGCGGCGCTGGTAGTCCTCGACGTGGGCCAGCCGGCCGCGCCCAACCTGGCTGTTGCGGCGCTCCGGGCGTTTGATCTTCCGGCCCTGCAAGACCGGCAGATCCATTTCGAGACCCTCCTGAGAAATTTCGGCGGCCAGGCGAAGTCCAATCAGCCGGTCGAATTGCTCGTCGACGGCCGGAAGGTCGAGCAGAAGCTGATCGACGTTCCGCCGGGGCCGGAGACGGCCGTGGACTTTACGTATCGGTTCATTGCGCCCGGCGATCACGCGGTCGAGATCCACGCCCCCGGCGACGCCCTGGAGGTCGACAACCGCCGCTGGCGGATCGTGCCGGTCCGCGCAGCGCTCCGCGTGCTGTGCATCGACGGCCGGCCCTCGGGCGGAGGCATTCAAGGGACGGCGGATTACGTCTCCCTGGCCCTGGCCCCGCAGCCCTCCGGCGTCCCGGCTCCCGTGAAGGTCGAAGCGGCCCCCGAGTCGGCCCTGCTGGAACGCGAGCTTTCGCACTACGATTGCGTCTTCCTCTGCAACGTCGCCCAGTTTACCGACCACGAGGCCCGACTGCTGGACGCCTACCTGCAGGCCGGGGGTAATCTCGTGATTCTCCCCGGCGACCAGTTGAAGCCGGATCGCTACAACCGCGTGCTGGGAGCGCCGCAGGCGGGAAAGGCGTCAGTCGAAGGTCGATGGTCGATGGTCGAGAACCCAAGACGACCAACGACCAACGACCAACGACCAACGAATCCTGAAAGGATCCGCCTCCTGCCCGCCCGGATCGACAAGCTCGTTCCCCGGGACCGGTATCGCCTGGATCCCCGGGGCTACCGCCATCCGTTGCTGTCGGCCTTTCGGGACCACGGCGAGAAGGCGTTGCTGACCACCCCGCTGTTTGAATACTTCAAACTTGACGTCCCCAAGGATTCTTCCGCCCGGGTGGCCTTGGCCGCCGCGGGGGGCGATCCCTTGATTGTGGAAGAGACGATTCATCGCGGCCGCGTGGTGCTGCTGGCGATTCCGATTGATGAGCCGGGGACTCCCTTGCCCCGCTGGCCGAGTTTCTTGCCGCTAATCCAGGAAATCCTGGCGTTTTGCGTCGCCGGCGAAGCGGAGCAGCACAACCTGCGGGTTGGCCAGCCGCTGGTCGTCCGGCTGCCCGAGGCGACGGTCGGACTGGACGCGGAATTGCAAACTCCCGACGGACGCCTGATCGCTCTGACGCCGGAGACCTCCTCCTCCGCCGCGGCGTGGCGGTTTACCGAGACGTGGCAAAGCGGTATTTACGAACTCCGCTTCAGCGATCCCGCCCGGGGACGCCGGTTGTACGCCGTCAACGTCAATCCCGCGGAAGGGAACTTGGCGGCCGTATCGCCCGACCGGTTGCGCAACGACGTCTGGCCGGGCGTGGCCTGCACGATTCAAACCACTTGGCAGGACCTCGACCGCCCCGGTGCGACGCCATCCTGGGCGGCGCCGACCGGGTTGCAGGTCGAATTGTTATACGGCGTATTGTGTCTGTTGTTCTTTGAAACCCTTTTGGCGTGGCGCTTCGGCCACCATCCGACATGAGCGGAACACTGCCCTCCTGGATGGAGCACTGGTTGGGACTCCCTTCCGCGCCGGGCGAAGGCACGGTGTGGAGTCTGAGCCACACCTGGCGCTGGCCGCCGTGGCTGACGCTCCTGGCCGCCGCGGCGGCCGCGGCGTTCGTCGTGGCGATCTACCTCCGCGAGAACCGGCAGTGTTCTCGCCGCAAAAGGTTGACGCTGGCGGCGGTCCGCCTGTTGCTGATCTTGCTGGCGGCGCTGATGATCGCCCAGGTCGCCCTGGTCTTGCAGCGCACCGGCCTGCCCTACGCCGCCGTGGTGGTGGACGATTCGCTGAGCATGACGGTCGTGGACCTCGCAGAGCCGAAGCAGCAGGCGGCCCTGGAGGAGCGGGTGCGGAAGGCGGGGTGTTTGCCGGACAGCTATTTAACCCCCGGCGAATCGCCGGGGACTGGCTCCCCTCTCCCATTGGGAGAGGGGCAGGGGGTGAGGGCTAAATTGTCGACAAACCGCCCTCACCCTAACCCTCTCCCAAAGGGAGAGGGGATTAGCCGGTGGAACCTGGCCCAGACGTTGCTTTGCGAGCGGAACGCCGCCTTGCTGCGGGGGATCGCCGGGGAGTATAAGTTGCGGCTGTATTATCTAACCGGTCCCCGGGGAGCCGAGAAGAATGATCCGGCGGCGCTGGCCGAAGCGATCCGCCATGCCCGGCCCGTCGGCCAGGAGACCCGGCTGGGAGAGGGCGTCCGCGCGGTGTTGGACGACCTCCGGGGCGCCGTTCCCGCGGCGATCGTTCTGCTAAGCGACGGCGTCAACACGGTCGGCCCGCCGTTGGCCGAGGCCGCCGCCACGGCCCAGCGCCGCGGCGTGCCGCTGTTCTGCGTCGGGTTGGGCAGCGAAACGCCCCGCCGCGATCTGGTCCTCTCCGATCTGCTGGTCGACGACGTGGTCTTCGTCGACGACGCGGTGGTCTTCGAGTGCAAGCTAACCGGCGTCGGCTATCAAGGCACGAAGGTTGCCGTCACGCTCCGGGAAAATGGACGCAGCGAGGTCCTCGCTCGCACCGAGGCCGCCGTCGGCGCCGACGACCAGCCGCAGCCGGTCCGCCTGATCTATCGCCCCACGGAGGTCGGAACGTTCGAGTACGTCGTCGAAGTCGAGCCGCCGGAAGGCGAGACGCGGACCGACAACAACCGGCAGTCTCGGGTGGTGCAGGTGCGGAAGGAGGAGATCCGCGTCCTCTTGGCGCATGCCTATCCCAGTTTCGAGTACCGCTATCTGCGGAACCTGCTGGCCCGGGACGAGACGATCGCACTGAAGACCGTCTTGCAGGAGGCCGACCTGGAACACGCCGCCCAGGATCCCTTGGCCTTGCGGGTCTTTCCCGAACGCCGCGACGAGTTGTTTGCCTTCGACGTCGTGATTCTCGGCGACGTGGATCCGCAGTTGCTCGGCGCCGCGGCGTTGCAGAACGTGGCCGACTTCGTCGACCAGCCGGGCAAGGGAGGCGCGCTGGTCGTGATTGCCGGGCCGCGCTGGATGCCGCAGGCCTTCCACGATACGCCGCTGGCCGGTCTGCTCCCCTTCGACTTAAGCCGCCTCCGTCTGCCCGATCCGAACCAGGATCTCTCACAGGGATTCACCGTCGTGCCCACCGAGTTGGGATTGGCGATGCCGCCGATGCAGTTGGGCGACTCGCCGGCGGAGACGCAGGCCATCTGGCGGAACTTGCCTCCGCTCTATTGGCAGGTGGAGGTTTCGGCGCTGAAGCCGGCCGCCCGGGTGTTGGCCGAGAACACGACCTGGGCCCCCGTCGGCGGCAATCCCCTGCCGGTCTTCGTTCTGCAATACGTCGGGGCCGGCAAGGTCCTGTTCCACGCCACCGACGAGACGTGGCGTTGGCGGCGGCGGGTGGGCGACCTGTATTTCGCCCGTTATTGGATTCAGACCCTCCGCTGGCTCTGCCGCGCGAAACTGGCCGAGAAAGGGCAGACCACGGTTTTGAGCACCGGCCGCCGCGAATACGTCTCCGGCGAGAGCGTCCGGATCCGGGTCCGCTTTGCCGACCAACGGCAGGCACCGGCCGACGACCGCGGCGTGCAGGTGGTCATCGAGCAGCCGGGCCGGCCGACCCGGCGGATGACGCTCCGCCGCACGACGGTCGGCCATGGGACGTTCGAGGGCCTGCTGTCCCGGCCCGCTCCCGGCAGTTACCACGCGTGGTTGGCGGTTCCCGCCGTGCAAGGTCAGGCGCCGGCGGTCGATTTTACGGTTGCACCGCCGCCGGGCGAATTTGCGCATATCCGGCTCGACGCCCCGGCGCTCCGCCAAGCCGCCAAGCTCTCCGGCGGACGCTGCTACGACTTCGCGGAGGCCGGCCGCTTGCTGGCCGACCTGCCCCCCGGCCGTCAGGTGCCCGTCGAAACCCTGCCGCCTATCCCCCTCTGGAACCGCTGGCCCGTGCTGCTGCTGTTCCTCGGACTGCTGACGGCCGAATGGCTGTTCCGAAAACGCGGGGGAATGGTTTAAAATAAAAGGTGAAAAGCCGCTTGCGGCTTAGCAACAGAAAGACGAAATTCCGTTTAGCAGCCGCCGGAACGGCGGCTCTGTTTTAAGGGAAATGCCAAGGCCGCCGTGCCGGCGGCCGCTAAACATGACACCCCCGTAATTGCCATGTTCTCCCCGCTGCCTCAACGACTCCGTAGCCTTCGCCGACGCGTGCGGCGGATGGTCTGGGTTCACGGTGCGTGCCTCCTGGCGGCGGGCGGACTGGGCGTTTTGCTGCTCTTGGGCGCGTTGGACTACACCGTGCGGTTCCAGGATCCCGGGCTGCGGATCTTGATTTCGCTGGGTTTTTTCGCCGCGGTCGTTGGTTTCGGTTATCGGTATCTGTATCTGCCGGGCAAGATCCGGTTCCGCGACGAGGACCTGGCCCGCCGGCTGCAACGGCGTTATCCCGCTTTGGGCGACCGGCTGCTGAGCACGGTGGAGTTCCTGCGGCAGGAGGAGGACGATCCGACGGCGGGTTCGCCGGCCCTGCGCCGCACGGTGATTGCCGAAACGACGGCCCAGACCGAGACGCTGGACTTTCAGGCGGTGCTCGACGGCCGGCCGCCGCGACGCGCAGCCGTCCTGGCAGGGACCGTCCTCGCCCTGGCCGCCGCCGTTTTCATCTGGGATCCCCCCGTCGCCCGGACCGCCGTCGTCCGGTTGTTGAATCCCTTCAACCGCTCGGTCTTTCCTCAGGCCAATCACCTCCGGGTCAGCGATCCGGTCAAGTGCATCGCGCGAGGCGGCACGTTTGAAATCGAAATCGTGGATGCCAATCATCGACCGTTGCCGCGCGAGGTCCGCGTGTTCTACCGCGTAGCCGCGGCCGACGGCCCTACGGAGGAAGAAACCACGGTGCTCCGGCCCGCCGGGCAGGCGGTCGTCGTCCGGCGGGAGAACGTCGTACGGCCCTTCGCCTACCGGATCGAAGGGGGCGACGACCGCTCGATGACCTGGCGGGAAGTGGCCGTGGTCGAGCCGCCGGCCGTCGCGGCGGTCTCCGTCCGCCTGATCTCCCCGGCATACACGGGTTGGCCGGCCACCCGATCCTTGGGCGACGTCCGCGCGCTGAAAGGCACCCGGCTGGAATTCACCGGCCGGGCCAACAAGCCGCTCCGCTCCGCCGTACTGGTCTGGGTGGATGAGCGGCGGTTCCCGGCGAGGATGCATTCCGACCGGCGCGGCTTTACCGTCAGCGCGCCTGAACTGATAGTAACCGAATCGGGGATGTATGGATTTGCGTTGGAGGATACCGCGGGGATCGGCGGAGGTGAAAACGACCGCTGGGAGGTCCACGCCGTGGCCGATGCCCCGCCGACCGTGACCATCGAGCAGCCTCCCGCCAATCTCTACGTCACACCGCAGGCCGTCCTCCCGCTACGGGTGCAGGCCAAGGATGATTTGGCGCTCCGCGCGGTGACGCTGGTTTACCCGGTGCAGGATTCCCTCTCCCTCCGGGAGAGGGACAGGGTGAGGGCGTCGTTGCCGGGGAATAAAGGAGGTGGTTTAGTTACTAACATCAGCCCTCACCCTAACCCTCTCCCAAAGGGAGAGGGGACGAACGTGCCCGAGACGCGCGTCGCGCTCTACACGGGTCCGGAGAAAGTTCCTCCGCAGGCGGAATCGTTGCTCGACCGCGGCGGCGACCTGCGGACCATCGACTTCGCCTGGGAACTCGAGCCGCTGGGGCTGCGTCCCGGCGGGCAACTGGAGTTTGCCGTGACCGCAACGGATTACCGCCCGCGGACCGGCCGCAGCGAGCCGCGGAAACTGACCGTCGTCACGCCGCAGGAACTTCAGGACCGGCTCTCTGCGCGGCAGAACCTGTTGCTGGGCGAATTGCAGCGGGTGCTGAAAATGCAGAACGCGGTCCGCGGCCAGGTCGAGGCGGTGCGCATCCGCTGGGAAGAGTCCGTGCCCGTTGCCCCGGCCGATATCGACCAGCTTCGCGCGGCCGAACTCAGCCAACGGCAGGCGGCCCTACTGTTGAGCCGCGGCGGCGAGGGGATACCCCGGCAGATCAAAAACCTCTTGGCCGACCTGGAGCACAACCGGCTGGAAGCGTCCCGGCTGAAAGATAGGCTGGAGGAATTGGCCTCGGACCTGGCGCGGCTGGAACGGGAATCGCTGCCGGCCGTCGCCCGGGAACTGACCGCGGCCCTGAAGACCGGCCAGATCGCGCTCAGCAATCCGGCCGAGGCCGATCTGCCCGCCGCACGGCGGGCGTTGCAGGCCGTCGGAAAGAACCAGGAGCAGGTGATCGCCGTGCTGACGGCGTGGATCAACCGGCTTTCGCAGTGGGAGAGTTCGCAGCGTTTCCAGCGGGAATTGATCCAGCTTACGCGCGATCAGGAGGAGACGGCGCGGCGGACTACGGCGGTCGGCCGGCGGACCTTCGCCCGGGATTTCCGGGACCTGGCGCCCCCCGAGGCCGCCGAACTGCGGATCCTCGCCGCCCGGCAGGCCGAACACGCCCGGACGCTGGACCGCGTGTTGCAGACGATGGAACAGTCGCTGCCGGACCTGCGACAAAAAGATCCCGCCGCCGCCGGCAACGTCGCCGACGCCGTCGACGAGGCCCACCGCCAGGGCGCCAGCAACCGCATGCGATCCTGCGGCGATTTTCTGTTGCAGAACCGGATCGGCCAGGCCGCCGACGCCCAGAAGCAGATCGCCCGCCAGTTGCAGGAATTGCTGGACGTCCTCTCTCGGCGCCGCGATCAGGAGTTGGAAGTACTGCACAAGAAACTCCGGACGGCGACGGCCGAGGCGGCGGAACTGGAGCGGCGGCAGACGGAACTCCACGCGGCGATGTCGCAGGCCGCGGAAAAATCCGGCGCCGCGGAAGACAAACGGCAATGGGAATCCCTGGCCGAGACCCAGCGGCGTCTGGAGCAGGAAACCGAACAACTCGCCCGGCGCCTGGAACGGCTCCAGGCGGCCCGCGCCGCCCAGGCCGCACAGCAGGCCGCCGCGGCGATGAACAAGGCCCGGCGCGAGGCCGCCGCGGGGGAAGGGCAGGGGGCCTGCCGTCAGGCCGAAGCCGCCCGGAAGGCCCTGGCCGACGCCCGGCGCCGGCTCGACGAACACGGGCGTCGGGCCGGACTCGATCTGGCCCTGGAACAAATTGCCCGGCTCGAAGACGCCGTGAAACATCTTCAGCAGCAACAGCAGGGCGTGCTGGAGGAGACGCGGCGCTACGAGCGGCTTCGCCAGACCCAAGGGGAATTCACCCGCTCGCAGGCAGCCGGCCTGCACGATCTCGCCCGGCGGCAGGAAATGCTGGAAGATGACGCCCGGCGATTGGCCACCGATCTCCGCGGGGCCGACGCCTTCGCCTGGACGCTGACCCGGGCCGCCCGGTCGATGGGGCAGGCCGCCGCGGGCCTGAATCGCCGCCGGACCGGCACCGAAACCCAACGGACCGAGCAGACCGCGCTCGACTGCCTCGCGTTGTTGATGGAGGCCGTCCAGCCGGAACCGCCCAGCGATCAGGAGAACGCCGGCGGGGATGCCGGCGGCGCCGGAAAAAAACCCCCGAGCCATGCGCCCCGCGGGGCCGTCGCCACAATGGCCGAACTGAAGCTCCTCCGCCTGTTGCAGCAGGAATTGAACCTTCGGACCGCCCGGCTGTACGAAACGCTCGATCCTCAGGCCAAGCCGACTGAGTCCCAGCGCGCCGCGCTGGCCGAATTGGCCCGGCAGCAGGGCCGTCTGGCGGAAATGGTCTTCAAACTCGTTCCCCCCGCCGCCGAGGCCCCCGAAGAAAATCTCCAGGATGCGCCGGCCGACGCGGAGCAGATATGGATGAGCGACGTTCCGAAAATAACTAATACGAGAGCTAGATTAAATAGCCGGCGGCTAACAGCCGCGCAGAATGTAGAAACCGACTCGGCGGCTGTTAGCCGCCGGCTATCTGACGCCTATTATCTATTACCCGATGATTCGGACAATGCGGAAAAGGATTCGGCACTCCAGGAACAACTCCGCCACGAATTGGGCGCGGCGGCGGAAAAGGAGGCCGAACAGCCGCTGCTGGACGTCGCCCGGCGGATGTTCCGGATTCAGGAACGAATCGCCGGAGCGCAGACCGGTCCCGCTACACAGGCCGAGCAGCAGCAGGTCGTCGAGGAGTTGGACCGGCTGATCCGCGTAACACGGAAGAGCTGCTGCGGGGGCTCCCCCTCGCCGAATCGCTCGCCGTCCTCGGCCAGAAATCCTACGGATTCCTCGCCTGCCAAGCCCGGCTCCCGGCCCGCCGTGAAGGCCGGCCCGCGGTCCTCCGATAAATCACCCTCCGGCCGACCGAACGTGGACGACGTCCGCGCGGCCTTAAAGCAGCACTGGGGCGAACTGCCTCCGCAACTCCGCCAACAGATGCTGGAATCGGCCACCGAGGAGTTCATGCCCAAGTACCAGGAACTGCTCGAGGAGTATTATCGGCGATTGGCGGAGGAGAAGAAGCAGTAGTGGACAGGGGACAGGGGATAGGGGATAGGGGATAGGGGATAGGGGGCAGGGGAGATGGTTTTTATGTGCGGAAGATGGTTCATTTTGCTGATCGTGATTTTCGGCATTCGTCAGGCCGGCGCCCAGCAGCGGCGGAGTCCCGAGCGGGACGCGGACCGGTGGATCACGCCCGCCGTCGAGAAGGGGGTGGAGCGGGGGTTGCGGTGGCTGGCCGATCAGCAGCACGAGAACGGCTCGTTCGCCGCGGGATCGGCCCGAGGGAACGCCGCCGTTTGCGGCCTGGCGGGCATGGCGTTTCTCTCCGCCGGGAGCACGCCCGGCCGGGGACCGTACGGCAGGAACGTCGACCGCTGCGTCGATTACCTCCTCTCCTGTGCCCAGCCCAGCGGGTTCATCAACGGCCCCGACACCGCCACACACGGTCCGATGTACGGCCACGGATTCGCCACACTCTTTCTGGCCGAGTGCTACGGCATGTCGGCCCGGCCCGATCTCCACGAAAAGCTCTCCGCCGCGGTCCGGTTGATCGTCAATACGCAAAACAAGGAGGGCGGCTGGCGGTACTTCCCCCGCATCACGGAGGACGCCGACATCTCGGTGACGGTCTGCGAGGTGATGGCCCTCCGGGCGGCCCGGAACGTCGGGATCTTCGTCCCCAAGGAGACCATCGACGGCGCCGTCCGCTACGTCAAGCGGAGCCAGAACGCCGACGGCGGATTCATGTACATGCTGCAAGGGGGCGAAAGCGCGTTTCCGCGGTCGGCCGCCGGTGTGGTCGCCCTCTACAGCGCCGGCGTCTACGAAGGGCCGGAGATCGAGAAGGGCCTGGATTATCTCTCGGGCTTCCTCTCCGCCGAAGCCACGCCACGGCGGGAGACTTACTACTACTACGGCCAATACTACGCCGTCCAGGCCTTCTGGCAGGCGGGCGGGAAACGCTGGGGCCGCTACTTCCCCGCCGTCCGCGACGAACTGCTCTCCCGCCAGCGCCCCGACGGCGCCTGGATGTCGCCCAACGGCATCGAGTACGCCACCGCCATGGCCTGCATCGTCCTCCAACTGCCCAACGACTACCTGCCGATTTTTCAGAGATGAGGGATTAGGGATTAGAAAACGCCCGCGGATGGCAATCCGCGGGGTGGAGTAGGATAAAATGCCGATGCAACGGAATCCCAATTTGCAATTTGCAATTTGCAATTTGAAATTTGCAATTTCCCTTCTTACCCTTCTGACCTTTCTTGCTCTTCACACCTTTCCCCTCTCCGCCGCCCCGCCGAAACTGCCGCAGGCCGTGCCGATCGATGGGCCGCCGTTTACGGGCGAACTGACCGGATTGGATGCCGCGAAAAATCTTGTCTTTCAGACGCAAGGTCAAACGAAACTGCTTCCATTGAATGATCTGGTCACGTGGGGCACGTGTCCTGAGCCGCGGCGAGGGCCGGTGCTCGTCCTGACTGACGGCGGACTGCTGCCGGCCGAGGTCCTGGCTGCCGACAAGGACGCCCTCCAGGCCGAGAGCGACCGGTTCGGGCCGCTGGCGATTCCACTGGAAATGCTTGCCGGCGTGATGTTTCAACTGCCCAACTCCGCGGCCGGGCGGGACGCATTGCTGGAACGGATCCTTCACGCCTCGGGCGATGCCGACCGCCTGGTGCTGGAAAACGGCGACGCCCTCTCGGGCGCCTGGGAAGCTTTACACAGGAATGCAGTTCAGTGGAAGAGTGAGGTCGGAGTGACGGATGTGGAACTCGCCCGGATTTCCGCCGTATCGTTCAATCCTGCGCTCCGCCGCAAGCCGGCGCCCCATCCGCTGGCCTGGGCCGGTTGGGACGACGGGAGCCGGCTCCTGGTCGACCAGATTCGCATCGAAAACGGCGCGGTGCAGGTTACGGTCTTCGGCCAAACGTGGAAGACCGCCCTCACGCGCCTGGTATTCCTCCAGGCGCTTAGCGGCCGGGCAGTGTATCTCTCCGACTGCAAGCCGGGCACATACCGTTTCACACCGTACCTGAGTATCCGCTGGCCGTATCAGAATGACCGGAACGTGGACGGCGGGCTTTTAAGAAACGACGGCCGGCTGTATCTGAAGGGACTCGGCGTGCACAGCGCCGCCCAATTGTCGTATCCCCTGGAGGGAAAGTATCAAAAATTCCAGGCGGAATTGGCCGTGGACGATTCCACCGACGGCGGCGGTAGTGTCCGCTTCCACGTCCTGGTTGACGGCCATGAGAAATTCGCCAGCGAGATCGTCCACGGCCGCCAGCCGCCCACGCCGGTCTCCGTCGACGTGTCCGGCGCCAAGCAACTCGAACTGATCGTCGATTACGCCGACCGCGGCGACGTGCAGGACCGCGCCGACTGGCTGGGCGCCCGGGTGATCCGCAAGTGAAAAAGTTACATGGAAAGCCGCGACCAGTGGTCGCGGTTGCGGAAGATTGACCGACGTCCATGTTTCCCGCGACCACTGGTCGCGGCTTTCCAGAACAGTGAAATCATGCAATTCACCCTCCAAACGCTGCTGATCGCATTCGTCGTCGTCGGTCTCTGTTTGGGAACGTTTGGCGCGGCGGGACTACTCGTTGCCGGATCGATTTTGGTGATTACGAAAATCATCCGATCCTCAAAATCCATGCTTCGGACAACGTTCCTCGGAGGTTTCCTGCTTTTTCTCATGCCGGCTTTTTTTAGCTGGGCCATTATTAAGGCGCCGGAGGCCCGCGAAGCCGCTCGGGAGAGCTGTTGCCTTGGCAGAATATTCCAACTCAATTTCGCTTTGCGTAATTATGAATTTACGAATGGAAGTATTCCTTCTTCCACTCTTGTTCTACGAGACGATAAACCAAGGTATTCTTGGCGGGTGGAAATCTTGCCATTTGTTGAGCAGCTCAAACTCTACAGTCAATATAACTTTAATGAACCATGGGACGGTCCTCATAATTCTCGACTCTCCAAGATGCCGCTGTTCTGGCTCCGATGTCCGAGCGATCCCATTACGGGCAGCACTTGCGAGACGAATTATGTCGCCGTGACGGGGCCGAATACCGTTTGGCCGGAGAAGGGAGAGATCTCGTCGAAAGACATTCCAGATGGTGCGGAGAACACTATTAGGCTGATCGAGATGCACGACTCGGGGATCAACTGGCTGGAGCCGCGGGATTTTTCGCTTGCCCAGTGGACGCCGGAAAACAAGGAGAAGATCTTGGCGAAAATTGCCCCGCATCGGCGTCGTCCGGCCTGGTATTACAAGGAACAGCAGTTTGGCAACGTGGCATTTGCCGACGGACATTACGCCTCGTTATCCAAAGAGGTTTTAGCAGAGTATCTGCCAGTGCTCTGTTCCCGCAACGGAGGTGAGGAGGTGGATCTTGAGAAGTTGACGGCCCCCGAGTTGGATTGGTCGCGGTTGTGCTCGCTTTTCGGGCTGGCGGTCTCGACGCTGGTTTTGATTTACCGGCCGCGGCGGGGGAGGAGAGGCACCACGGAGAAAATGGATCCGGCAGAGCCGGACCGTGTCGGTCCGGGAGGGTGACGTTTTTCCCGATATCTTGCGAAGCCGCAGACGCCCTCACCCTAACCCTCTCCCAGAGGGAGAGGGGGCTTTTTATTTCTTCAGCGGGGTGATTTTGATGTTGCGGAAGGCGACTGGGCCGTGGTTGCCTTGGAAGAGCAGGGGGCCTTCGGCGACTTCACGGCCGGTCAGGCCGCCGGGGGTTTGGTGCTCCAGTTCGAGGTCCTCCTGGATCGTCCGGCCGTTGAGCACCACCTTGAGGAGTTTGGCGTTGGCGACTTTCTTGCCGTCCTTGAACCGGGGGGCCTGAAGTTCGACGTGCAGCGTTTGCCACACTCCGGCGGGCTTGGCGGCGTTCAGCTTCGCCACGGCGGCGCCGTAGACCGAGCCCATGTCGGCCGGCCCGATGTTCTCCTTGCCCGCGCTGTCGAAGACCTGGATTTCGTACTCGCCCATCACGTACACGCCGGAGTTCGAGCCTTTGGGGATCATCAATTCCAGATCGATGATGCAATCGCCGAATTTTTCATTGGTATAGATGTCTACGCCGCCTTCTTTGGCGTTGATCAGTTCTCCCGGCTTGCCGTCGGAGGGCGAGACGGACAGGGCTGCGGGATCCTTCGGATCGACTGCCGCGATGCCGACCGTCCAGTGACTGCGGTCCTTGGGGCCTTTCAGCGTCCAGCCGTCGAGGTTTTTGCCGTTGAACGGAACGACGGTCGCCGGAGCGGGCGGCGGCGGCGTTTCGGCAACCGGCGTTGCCTTGTCCGTCGTCGGCGTTTCGGCGACGGGCTGGGCGTCTTCCGTCATCAATTCGCGGACCGGTTTATCGGCCTGGTAGTTTTCCGCTTCCTTTTTTAGTTCGGCGTCGTTTTCCTCGTCGCCGATTTCCAGGGCCTTGGCGATCCACTTCCGGGCGTTTTCAAAGTCGCCCGACTCGGCATAAGCCGCGGCCAAGGTGCTGAGGATGTGCGGGAGTTTATAGTTGGTCAATTCGCAGGCCTTGGTGGCCAGCTCGACGGCCTTCTTTCCGTTGCGGAGCTTCTCCTCCGGCGAGGTGGCCAGCACCCAGGCGAAATTGTTCAGCAGCCCGGAGTCTTCCGGCTCCAGGGCGTAGGCCTTTTCGTAATCGGCCAGGGCCTCGGCGTGCTTGCCGACGTTCAGCAGGGCGTCGCCCCGGGCGCGGATCAGGAGCGAAGCGTCGGGATGCTCTTTCAGGAAGTCGGTGTAGAGCGCTGCGGCTTGGGCCGATTTCTTTTCCTGGACCAGGATCAGGCCCCGTTGGTAGACTGTCAGCGGATCGTCGGGATGCCGTTTTTGGAGTTCCTTGAGGAGTTTCAGGGCTTTGCCGGTTTTTTTGTCCTCGACCAACTGGGCGGCGAGAACGCGGGTGATTTCGGGATTGTAGGGCCGCAGGCGGAAGGCCTCTTCCGCGTCTTCCAGGGCTTTTTTCCGGTTGCCTTTTTCCGCGTAAATCCGGGAGCGGAGCAGGAGGATCTGCACGTTGCCAAAGTCCAGGTCGTAGGCCTTCGTCAGATCTTCCAGGGCGGCGTCCAGCTTTTTCTGAAGGATGTGGATCTGTGCCTTCTGGACCAAAGGGATCGGCATCTTGGGCGCCAGCCGGTGCGCTTCGTCCAGCGCGGTTTGGGCCTCGTCGTATTTTTTCATTTGCATGAGGATCATCGCCTTGGCCAGGACGGTGCCCGCGTTGGCTGGCTCCTTCTGCAGGGACTGGTCCAGATCGGCCAGGGCCTGCTCGTATTTTTTCAACTGGAACAGCACCAATCCGCGGGTTCGCAGGACTTCCACGTCGTCGGGCGCGAGGCGGTGGGCTTCGTTCAGGTCGTCGAGCTGCTTTTCCGGATTGTCTTCCGTTACCGCGCGGAGTTGAAACGCCTTGGCGCGGAGGGCCGTGTCGTCGCCGGCGGTCTCGATCGCTTGTTGGAACGCCTCTTTCGCCCGTTTCTTGTCGCCCTCCGGCAGGAGGTTCAACTGCGCGATCACCAGCCAGGCCCGGGGCTGCTTCGGATCGAACTTCACGGCCTGTTCGAGGTCGCTTAAGGCGAGGTTGCGGTGCTCCTGCCAATTGGGCGGGCGCGTCTTGCCGATGAGCTGGGCGATGAGGATCCCCCGCTGCATCCGGGTCGAGGCCAACAGTTTTTCCGCAAACTCCTTGCGGGAATCCTCCAAGCCTTTTTTCAGGGCGCTTTCCGTCAGGCGGATGACTTTATTCAGATCGGCCAGCGAATTGGCCGAGAGCTTGGCGTCGGTGGCCTGGTTCAGGTCTTCCTGCCCTTCGTTGGCGGCGCGGAGGGGGGCCGCCGCGAGGAGGAAAGACAGTATTCCCCACCAGCAAACATTTCGCGTGAAAGACATCGAAGAACTCCCGTGGAAGGATGGAAAGCGTTGAATTATACCGTATTCTCGGCGGGGGGGGAAGAAAACGTCTTTTTCCTTTTTTTGCCCCGGTGGCAATTCACCGGGCATCAACGCCCTGCGACGGCGGCCGCGGGGGTAAATTTTGCCTGATTCCACCCCCGCGGCCGCCGTCGCGGGGCGTGAGGCAAGGAACGTCTTCAATCCGACGTTGAATCAAGATTTTAGGTTCCTTTGGCGGCGGGGAGTTTGTGCATGATGGGCGGGGCGGCGGGCTTCTCGAGCGCCGGCTCCGGCGGGCGGCCGCTGTCGATCAGCAGATATCCCCCCCAGAAAAACGGATGATCCCCTTTGGGGATTTCGTCGGTGGCGGCGGTTTTCAGCCGCGGCTCCGCTTCCAGGTTCAATTGAGTTTCCGATTCCAACAGCACCGCCCGCTGCCAGGCGTCAGCCGGGGCGGCGTGCGGCAACTCCTGAGCGAATTCGCGGACCAGGTCGTAGCTGGATTGCCCGCCCGTCCGCCAGCGGCCCAAAAGGATCGTCCGGGCGCCGTCGGACATCAGGCCGCAGACGGTCAGGAAGACCTCGTTGCCGGGCAGGCCGCGGCCGCGGCGCCGCAGGCCGTCCTCGGCGGCGGTATGGAAGCCGGGCAGGAGGATCTCCTCGGGACCGCCCCAGGGGAGATGCAGCCAGTCGGCCAGCGTGCCGCCGGGCCGGCCGCGGTCCTGGGGCGAAACGAACCACCCGTAGGGATCCTTCTCCTCCGGCGACAGGTCGTCGAGCACGATCATCCGCTCGAAGAGGACGCCGTAGACCGAGGCCGGCGCGGGCGGAGGCGACCGCAGCGCCATGGCCCCCGGCACGGAACGCTGCAATGCGGCGAAGGCGGTCTGCACCAGGGCGTCGTCCTCTTGCGGCGCGAGTTTGCCCAGGACGACCGCCGTTTTCGGCTGTGGTTTGTGCAAGGTGGGATAGACCGGCGTCGCCAGGGCGAAGGTCGGGGCGTAGCGGATGCGGAACCGGCTCAGCAGCGATTGCGGCCGGCCGTCGACGACCACTTGCAGGGCGTCGAAGGGCAGGTACCACATCATGCCGTCGGGCACGATAACTAATTCCTTGAGCGAGGAATCGCAGAAATCGACGATCCGCGAGCCTTTTAGCAGTTGCTCCAGCAGTTTCGCGCCGGAGGTCTTCCATTTGGCGTCGGCCAGGTCGCGGAGCGTTAGTTTGTTGTTGGCCTGAAACAGTCCCAGATCGCGGAGCCAGGACTGCATCTGCCGCCCGATGGCCGGCAGGGGGGCGACTTCCCAGAAGGAGTATTGCTCTCGGTCCAGGACCATGGCGTACAGCCGTGGCGGGGCGGCGAAAAAGACCAGCGCAGCCTGACCCTCACGCAGGCCCTTTTTGATTTCCGCGGTTTTTCGCACGGGAGGAAACACCAAGGGGGCCGCCTCGCGGCGGACAGCCATCTCCGGCAGCATCGCTTCCTGCTCGGCGCTCAAGGCGGCCAACTCGTTCAAACCTGCCGTCAGCGCCTTCTCGGCGGCGGGATTCTGCGGCGGCAGCGGACCGGCCGCCAGTTTCTCGCGGAGCTTTCGAGCCTGGTCCGAAAGCTTTGCGTACCCGGGGTAACGGGCGCGCAGGTCCTGGCGGAAGATCAGCGACGGCGGATCGAGCATCTCCTCGGGCGCTTCAAGGATCCAACGGAGCGATTCCAGCCGGCCGCCCAGGCCCAGCGAGGTGAAGAAGCGGTGCCGCCGGGCGTAATCGGCGGCCTCCAGGGCCTGGTCGTAATCCTTCCGCCGCACCAGGGTCTCAAACCAGTGGTCGAAGGCCGGCGGATGGGGCACGGTCAGCGCGCTGAGACACTCCAGCGGATCGAGCGCCCAGTCGCCCGGCAAGGGGTCGCGGAGCACCTCGGCAAACAAGTCGGCGGCGACGCGGGACGTGGTCGCCCGGCCTCCGTCGCGTAAATAATACTGATCGGCCAACGCGATATGGAAGAGCCAGTGCGAGCCGCGCCGCATGTAGGCCAGCCCGGCCGACAGCGCGGTCCGGCCCTCGGCAATCTTCCGCTGCTGGAAAAGAACCATCGCCCGGATGGCATGGAGCCGGGCACCGATCCGGGATTTTCCCATGTCCGTGCGTCCCATCACGGTATGGGCGTCGTCCAGCAGGGCGGCGGCCCGGGAGTTCTGCCCCGCGACGGCGAAATTCTCCGAGGCCGAGATCAGCAGCGAAGCGCGGCAGACGCGAAAATCCTTGTTGATCCAGGCCAGGGCCGGCGCCAGCGACGGATAGACTCCCGGCCGGTTGCCCGCCAGATGCGCGATCGACGCCAGGCGGAAGGCCTCTTCGAGGACGTCCCAGTTTTCGTAATTGACCGCCGTGTAGGTCGCTTCCTGGAAGTAGGTCAGGGCGGCGGCGTAATCGCCGCCGACGAATGATAAACGGCCCAATTCCAGAAGCCCGTAGCTTGTAAGCGGATGGTCGTATTCGCCCCCCGCCAGGAGCGAGCGCTGCAGGTAGGGCACTCCCTGGTCCGCGCGGCCCGCGGCCACGTAGGCCAGCCCGCGCTCGAGATCAACCCAAGCCTCGGACCAGTGATTGGATGGCCCGACCGCTCCCAGCAGCGTGCTGAGGAGTTTTCCGGTCATCGCATCGTGCTTGCTCAAGGGGCCGAGCAGCTCGGTCCGGCGGCGGATCGCCAACGCCGTGCAACGGATAATCTCCTGCGGCGCGACCGAAATCGACACCAGTGTCTGCAGGGGCCCGCCTTGCAGGAGCCGTTCCCGGGTGATATTTTCTCCCAGGGTCATCAACATCGTGCGGTCAAAATCACCGACCTTGGAAGTCCGTGTCGGGACGCCCCAGGGGACTTGCTTCCGGGCGCCGATGCCCGCCGGGCGGATCGGCATGAATTGCACCCGCACCATCCAATCCGGGAACGCCAGGTATAACTGCAACGCGGCGGTGTAATGCTCCAGGGCCTGGTCCAGGACGCCCATTTGATAGTAGCACTCGCCGATCATCGTCTCGTAGCAGATCGAGTCGATCCACCGCGATTGCGGGGTCTTGATCGCGCTCCGCGCTTCCTTTTGGAAAAACTTCAACGCGTCCTGATATTCTCCGGCATGAAAAGGCCGGAATCCTAGGTAATAGGAGAGGGCCGGGACAGTCCGCTTCTGGGCGAACAAGGGGGTGGCGGAAAGAACCGGAAACAGAAGGGCGCCGAAGAACAAAATCAGTGCCCCGGGCCGGAATCCTCGCCGCCAGGTACGTCTTCTATTCCGAGAGTCCATGAGCGTCCCTCCTGGCGCAGCCCGTCACTTCCACGAAACGTGGATGGTCAAAGGGGAATTTGTGAAGTTTAGCGGCCGCCGCCATGGCGGCCCTGAAGTGATCCGCACTCCGGAGCCGCCGTGCCGGCGGCTGCTAAACGGAACGCATGATGCCCTTATTGAAACATTTCGTACAACGGATGCCACATCGGCAGCGGCGCGGGTTCCTCCTTGAACAAGGTCAGGATCTCCTCCGGCACGTAGGCCTTGCGGACGATCACGCCGTAAACGTACTGGTCGAACCAGGAATCGTAGAGATTCCAATAGCCCGACTTCCCCTTGTCCGCTCCCCAACTGTTCTCCACCCGCCATTTGACCGGTTTGCCGTCGCGGAGATCGACGCCCACAAACACCATCGCGTGGTTGGCCGTGCTCTCCCGGGTCAGCATCTGCTGGGCCTTGGTCATGGGATACTTCACGCCAAACAGCGCGGAGTAGTCGTAGACGCCGAGGGCCATGATGCCATCCTGCTTGTCCTGCTGGTGCAGCGCGTCGGCGCCGAAGCAGACCGGCTGGCCGTCGACGATCGATTTGACGGCCAGCTTTTTCAACACGCCGACCTCGACGTTGACAAAATGCACGTCGGCGGCGTCGATCATGTTCCGCGAGCGACGGAAGTAATAATGTTTCCGGTACGGATGGGTGGGATCGTCCATCAGGCTCACGTACTGCGACAGATCGACGCCGACCGCCTCCCGGTAAAACCGTTGCGGCGTGAACGTCTCCGGCGGACTGGGTTTGCCTTTTTTCCGGGCGTAGCGCCAAGTGAACTCCCGGGGCGGCTCGCCCACGCTGAACACCAGCATCCGGTAGATCTCCTGGAGCATCTTCTCCTTGGCGGCGTGCAGTTCCTCGGCCGATTTCCCCTCTTGCTTCAGCT
Organism: Pirellulales bacterium; assembly: GCA_016936015.1. Lineage (GTDB taxonomy): Bacteria > Planctomycetota > Planctomycetia > Pirellulales > Thermoguttaceae > JAFGPV01. The sequence goes on along the minus strand of JAFGPV010000062.1, from coordinate 21,432 downwards.
TCCGCAGCGCGATCGCGTCGCCGCGGAGCTTGTGCTGGAGCAGGGAGAACATCAGGAACGAAGACTCGCTGTTGGGCGACTCGTGCATGGCGTCCTTGGGCACCACGCCGTACTTCTCGATCAGCGCCACGACGTAATCCCACCACCCTCCCTCGGGCAAGGGTCTCTTCAGAAGCAATTCCACCTCCCGGTCCAGCAGGTCCCGATCGCTCGTTTCGATCATGTGCTCCAGAAAGCAGTTGGCCTTTTCCAACTTGTCCCAGAAGGCGAGATAGTTTTCCGAGAACTCGAAGTTGTCGAGCTTGTATTTTTTAATCACCACCGGCCGCAGCACGTTCAACCCGGCGAAAAGCCAACAGCGTTCGCTCATCTTCTGGTTGGTTACGCCGTAGGTCTTCAGCGAATTGCTGAAAAAATTATTGTCGCCTTGGACGATCTCCCGATTGCGCACCAACGCCAGGAGATTGTTGTTCGAGGCGGCGTTGTACAACGCCCGCGTCGGACCGCTCATGGTGCAGGAATCCCGAAGCCGCTTCAGGGTCTTCGGAGTCAGACCCTTCTGGGCGGCCCGAGCATAAGGACAAAACAATACAACGAGAACGAAAAAACAAACGATTCCAGGTAATGGGTGTCGGACTTTCATGGCTTCTCCCTCAAGTTGGTGGAATCTATAGTTTAACCATCCGATGTCGGTATTTCAAACGAAACTCCATCCCTTAAAGTTTCTCCAGGTTATTTGACGATAACAATCGCACCGATTGTATCGGACCATGTGATTTTGCGTCCAGTATCAATTGGGAAAAATGGATAATTTGCGAAGCCTTCTTCTCTTTGGAGGTGGTCCATGTCGGGCTTGAAAGAGCTGCTCCATTCGTGGCGGACTCTCGCCCTGGGAGTGGGGATGTTGGTGATGATCAGCGCCACCGGCTGTCAGGTGGACGTCGGCGGTCAGACGCTCCCCAGCGCGTATTATCTCCAGGACGATGTCCAGTATTTCCCCGACGGTCCTGAATTCCCGCTTGCCCGCGAAGCGGCAGCCCAGAAGGCATACACCGCGGAAGCGGCCGCCCAACAACGATAGCCGTCTTGGCGCAGGCCCGAATGGGCGTGGATGAATTCAGTGGAGTGATTTTGCCGCGTGTCGAGGGACAGAGGGAAGCGATTCCCCAGGGAGACCTTGGGAGACGCGATCGCGGCCCTCATTACCGCGGGGGGGGACGGCATCCGGCGTTGCTGGCGTCCAAGATGCGATGTGCTCTTCCAAGGGCACCTCTTGGACGTCAGCAGCGCAGGAGTTTTCTTAATGCGGAGTGCGGAATGCGGAATGCGGAATTTTGACATTTCGCATTCGTTATTCCTTCGTCATTCAGATTTCGTCATTCTCCGTCAATTCCCCAATCACAAACCGATGCCGGAATTGGAATTCTCACCCGTCGCCCAACACTGGGTCAACGTCGTGTTGATCTGGATCGGATTCGGCACCTTGGCGGGAATGTTGGCGATGGTCCTCTTGCCGATCAAACGTCCCGACCATCCGCTGGCGATGTTGCTGCTGGGCATTGTCGGCAGCGCGGTGGGATTATGGGGGCTGACGTACCTGCTGCCGGGCCGGCAAATCAATCCCATCAGTCCCCCGGGCTTTGTGGCCGCCACGGCCGGCGCATTCGTCACGCTCCTGCTCTACCGGAGTTGCGTCGCCTGCAAAGTCGGGAAGAAGCATCCACCACCGGTATAAGCAGGGACGGAGTGGAATAAGGGGCTGAGAAAGGACGAATGACGAAGGACGAATGACAAAAGAAGTTCTAAATCCGAAATTCTAATCGGCATTGAGCCTCCTAGGGAAAAACTTCATTCGGATTTCGATCTTCGGATTTCTTTCGTCATTTGTACTTCGACATTCGTCATTCTACTCGTCTTTCTTACCGGATCACCGGCAGCATCTCCATCTGCACTTCGTTGGCCCGGGCGATGAGATGTTCGAGGATCCGCTGTTCGAGCAGGGGGTCGCGGCCCTGGGGGATCCAGCCCTGGGGCGGCTGGTCGAGTTGGATCGGATTTTCCACCCGGTCCAAGGAAGAATCGTAACTGAGCGTGGCCGCCCCGGCGGAGGCCTGCTCCGGCCGGCGGAGATCTTCCAATTCCTTGAACACCGCCACATCGACCCAGTATCCGGCGCCGTTGACGTCGGGATACACCTGCACCACGGCCCGCCGCCGCATGGTCTGTAGCGTGTTCTCGATCCGTTCGGGGCCCACGGCGTCTTTACGCCACGGTTCCAAGATGGTGGGGCTGATCGAGGGCAACGTGTCCAGCCGTCCCTGCGTCAGAACGTTGCCGATCATCCGGACGGGTTCCTCGCGCTCGATCGTATAGTAATCGTCCACCACGTCGGCGATCACTTCCCAAGCGCACTGCGGATCGGTAATCGGGATCAAGGCGGGATTGGCAAAGGCCGCAGGCCCGGGCGGGGTCTGCATCACCGGCGGCAGTTCCTCCGGCGGCGCCCACCACGGCCCGCCGCAACCGCTCAGCGTCAAAAGCAATCCCGATACGATAAGCAATCGGCTGAACATTCTTTACGTCAAACCCCTAGGAGTCGAGGCGGCTTGCCCGAGAGTTTCGGCATTCAAGGATAAGGGGCCATAGTCTCCCCAAAACCGCACTCCGGGGCAAGAGCAGAAAATGAATCGGGAAGAGAACAGGCCGATTGCATAATTCCTTACAATTCAACGAGTTGCGATATTTCGTCGGCCGCCTGGATCGCTACGGCACGGAACGGACCGGCTCGGAGATGTCGCTCAGGATGCTGCCGGGCGCTTGCTGACCGCGGTTATCGGGGGCGTGGAGGGACATGCCCACGCGGAAGCCCACGTCGAGGCTGGGGTAGGCGGGGATGAGTTTTCCGCGGCTGGCCGAACGGGCGCGGATCGGCTTGTAACGCCAGGAACCGTCGCGCACCACACGGTAGGTGCCCGAGGCCGGGCCTTGGGGATCCTCCGTCGGGGCGTCGGCATAATACGTCGCGCCATACCAATCCGCACACCACTCCCCGACGTTTCCGTGCATGTCGAACAGTCCCCAGGGATTGGCCGCATAGGAACCGGCGGCGATCTGATGGTCCAGTGTAGGCCCTTTTTCTTCGGTGCCGAAAGGGAAGTCTCCATCCACATTTGCCCGTCGGCCGTTGCAGGCGCCGCCGAAGCTGAACGGCGTGGTGGTGCCCGCCCGGCAGGCGTATTCCCATTCCGCTTCGGTAGGCAAACGATACACGCGGCCGGCGGCCAGTTCCTCCGGCAGTTCGGACAGCTTGCGGCAGAACTCCCGGGCTTCGTTCCAGGTGATGGAGTTGACGGGATACGTGTCGGTCTCTGCCGGAAAGGAGGTCCGCTGGATGCCCATCACTTGTCGATACTGGGCGCGAGTGACTTCGTATCGTCCGAGGTAAAAGGGATGCACGATCCGGACGAGGTGCCGCGGCGTTTCACAGTCGAGCGATTCATCGGAGGCGTCGGTGTTTTCCGACGAGGCGATGCGATCGATTTCCTCCCGGGAGGATCCCATTTGGAACGTGCCCGGCGGAACGAGCGCTAGTTTCATGCCGAGGGAGTTGGTCAACTCGACCGGCACGCCCAAATACTCGGTCCAGGCCCGCTGGTGTTCCTTGGCCTTTTTCTCGTCGAACGGGGCGACGGCCGGCGGGGGCGGCGCGACGTGGGTGGCTTGGCTGCCGCTTTCTTCCGTTTTCTTCTTTTCAGCTTCTGCCAGGACCGGGATTTTCTCCAATCTTGCCCGGATGACTTCTTTCCCGCCGGAGGCGAGGGTGAAATCCTTGGAAAAGACTTGGAATCCATCTTTCTCCAGGCGGAGGCGGTGTCGGCCGGGGGCGACGCCGATGGTCAGCGTTTCTCCCGGGATCTCCCGCTCGATCTGCACCTTGCCTTCTGAGCTGAATACTAGGACGGTCGCTCCGGGTTCGTTGATTTCGACCACCAGGGTGCCTTCGTCGGTCTTCAGCATCAGGACGACTGCCGACAGGAGGAACAGGAACACCAGGCCCACCGCGACGGCGGCGGCGATTTTCGTCGGTCTGCCGAAGCGCCGAAGCAGCGTGTGGGTCGAGCCTAGCAGCCGCTCGGTGATCGTGACCGGCTGCCGCACGAACGAGGAGTCTCCGGAGGCCGGTTCGACCAGGAATTTTTCCAGAGGTTCTTCCGCAAGATCGGGCGTTTCCCCGGCGGGGAAGGGGGGCAGCGGGGGAGGGGTTGAAACGGTCGTTTCCGACAAGGAACACGGCCCGAGCGCCGCGATCACCTCGGCCATCGTCCGGGGCCGATCGTCCGGCCGCTTGGCCAACATGCTCCGGAACAACGCGTCCAACGGCTCGGGCACGTCGTCCCGCTGCCGGCGGAGCGACGGCACGGGATTGGTCCGATGGGCCAGGATCCGCTTGGCGATGGTGTCGCCCGGATAGGGCGGTTTGCCGGTCAGCAGGTAGTGGAGCGTACAGCCAAGGCTGTAGATATCCGCCCGCGCGTCGGCCGTTTTCGTGTCCAGGGCCTGCTCCGGCGACATGTAATCCAGCGTGCCCATGATCTGGCCGTCGAGGGTCAACGCCTCGTTGCCGGCGGCGTCGGCCGCGCCGACGGTCTGCTCGATCCGCGCCAAGCCCATGTCGAGGATTTTGACGTTTCCCCGAACGTCCAAAAGCAGGTTGTGGGGCTTGATGTCGCGGTGGATCACGCCTTGCCGGTGGGCGTAGTCCAATCCCTGCGCCGTTTGCAGAAGGCACTCGACCGCTTGGCCGACCGGCAGCGGTCCCTGCTGTTTCACGACGTGGGCCAGGTCCTTCCCCTCGACGTATTCCATCACCAAAAAGTGGACGCCTTTATATTCGTCGGCGTCGTAGGCGGTGACAATGTGGGGATGGGAGAGCTTCGCGGCCGCCTTGACTTCGCGTTGGAACCGCTTGACCGATTCGTCGGATTTCGTCGACTGCGTGGGGAGCATCTTCAGGGCCACAACGCGGTCCATCTTGCGGTGCCGCGCTTGATAGACTTGTCCCATGCCCCCTTTGCCCAGCCGGTCCAGCACGATGTAGTTTCCCACGACCAATCCCCGGGTTTTTCCCTGGTAAACCGCCTGCACTTGGAATCGCGTCAGTTTTTTGCCGTAATACAGGGCCTCGGCCAATTGCTTCCCGTCCCGCGGTCGGTCTTCTTCGGGAAACAAATCCAAATATTCCTCGACGTCGCCGCGGCTCATCAATCCGCACTCCGTCAGCGAATCGACAAACTTTTCCAGGCTGACCGTCTCCGACGACGGCGCGGTCTTGCGATCTGCCGAACGGGAAGACTGCGTGGGGGCGCGGACCTCGCTGCCCGGGGTGGACGATTCGCGGAATACCTCGCCGATGGCGGTTTGATCGTTCACCGGAAATTGGGAGAGATAGTCCGTCGCCTGGGGTTCTTCCCCGGCCTTCCGCCGGTATTCGATATCCAAGAGGAGAAGTTCCCGTAAGAGGTTGGTGCGTCCGGGTTCCGCCATTTTCGCCACGTACTTGCCAATGTGAGGCCGCTTGCCCGACTGCCACGCCGCTTCGAAGGCCTGGCAAATCGGATCGATCTGGCGGAATAGATCCGGTGGAAGGGACGCCGTCACCGTAGGAATACCTCTGAGGAGAAGAACGGTATCCCTTCACTTTACAATGCCGACCAAAACTGTCAAGATGGGCAAGTTTTTAACAGGAGGCCGGACATTCTTGTCTGACGCGGATAAACAGTCAAGAATGCCCATCCTTTTGGTTTTTTAAGACAGGCAGGAATGCCTGTCCTCCTGCCGTTGTTTCGCCGGCCTACAGCCGGCTGACGAGCTTCAACGGTCTCCGCACCGGCAGGTGTTTGTTCCGAGAATGGCCGTTTCCGGCGATCGCCCGCCGGGCCTTGGACAGGTCGTTTACCTTGATCACGGCCAGCACGCTCCCTTTAGCCTTGCCCGGGCAGTTGAAAGAGCAATAGGCGTAACCGATATTCAGATGGTACGTGGCCAATCGCTGGCAAATCTGCCGGAAGCCGCCGGGCTGGTTGGGAATCTCGGCCAGCAACACCTCGGTTATTTCCGCGGGAATGTTGATCTGCTGGAGGACGCATTGGGCCGCGTCCAGGTCGTCGGGGACAAAGCGCACGGTGCCCCGCGCGCCGGAATCCATCACCGAGAGGGCCTTGAAAGACACCTTCTCCTTGGCAAGCGCGGCCAGCATGTCCGCCAAGCGACCCGGTTTGTTGACCAACGTGACTGAGAGCTGTTTGGCCGTTTGCATGGCGATTTTTCCTTTCCGGGGTAAAACGGTTCCGAAATCCATAGGTTATGCTTCAGCATAACGTGCCAATACCCGCAAAGACTGCGGCGGAAAAGCGTCTATTCGATCATATCTTTCCAGGCGGGAAATTCAAATTCGGGCGGCATTTCCGCATAACATGCGGCTAGACATCTCCCCCAATTTGCCCAAGATGATCTCGGGACCCGGCCTGGAGAGGGGGGGCTTAAGGGATTCAGAATCTGGGGAACTCTTTGGGGTATGACTGCGTCGTAATGGTGCGGAGAAAATCAAGGCATTTAGCAAAGAGAAGGATAAATTACCCCATGCTTCGATGCGGCTCTATTGTGCTTCTCGTCCCCGTATTGCTCGGCCCGCCGACGGGCGTCGGAACGTCGATGGCCGAGGATTCGCCCTCTCAAGTTCTTTCCAACGAGACCTGCCCGTTGGTCGCAATTTGGTGTCGGGATGAAGGAATGAGAATGTCCTCCGCTCCCTACCTTCGCGTTGCGATCTGGGAAGACGGTCGAGCGCTTTTTGCCAAAGATCCGGCAAAATGGGGGCATTCCCTGCGGGAAGGACGAATCGCCCCTTATCGGATCGCGCTGTTGAAAAAAGCCCTCTTGAGTACGGGCGTCTTCGATTTGAAGGGGACCACGTACTTGGTGCCCGATGCGCCGGCCTATTGTATAACCGTGAATATCGGCAACAAAAAACGAACGCTTTCTTGGGACGAGAGTGAGTCGCCGAATTACGGCATCAACATCAATCCCCAACCCCAGCATCTTGCGTTCAAGAGGTGCTGGAAGATGCTGAACCTCATCGCCCTGGTCGCCTGCCCGGACCAGTTTCACGATTCCCACGAGCGTTTTTCCGAAGTGCCCCAGTCGTGGTATGCAAACCGGGCGATCCAGTCGGAATGAGTTTGGTTTACCAGCCCCCGGAAACGAAAATCGCTTCCCCCGGCGGACTCGATTATCAAAGGAGAAGACGAAATGGCTGCCAGAACTTTTTGCTTAGGGATGTCCCTGCTGGGACTGTTTTCGACGGTCCTGCACGCCCAAGGCGTGCTGGTGGTGGTCGATCCGGAGCGGTCGGTGCGGCTGCCGCGGCCGATCATTATCTACCCGCCGTATCCGCATCCGCGGCCGGCGCCGCCGCCTCCGCCGCCGATGGCGTACAAAATCAAGGACCTCGACGTCCAGGTCCGGCTGGTCGATCAGGTGGCCCGGGTGCAACTCTCGCAGACGTTCGCCAATCCCGGCAGCCAACCGATGGAAGTGGCGTTCGTCTTTCCGTTGCCTTACGACGGGGCGATCGAGCAGATGACCCTGCTCGTCGACGGCAAGGAGCTCCCGGCCCGGCTATTGGACGCGAAGGAAGCCCGGCGGATGTACGAGGAGATCGTCCGTAAGAACCGCGACCCGGCCCTGTTGGAATGGCTGGGCACGGGTCTGTTCAAGACGAGCGTCTTCCCCGTCCCGCCGGGAGCCAGCCGCACGGTCTCGCTCCGCTACTCGCAGATCTGCCGCAAGCAGGAGGGGCTGACTGATTTCCTCCTGCCCCTGAGCACCGCCAAGTACACATCCACGCCGGTCGAAAAGGTTGGCGTCCGCGTGACGATCCAGTCGCAGGAGGAGATCAAAAATCTCTACAGCCCGACACACGCGGTGGAGATTAAACGCCCCGACGGGAAGCACGCGGTGGTCTCGTACACGGCCAAGAACACGCTTCCCGGCTCCGACTTTCGCTTGTTCTACGACGTGGGCCGAGGCAAATTGAGCGCGAAGGTTTTAAGCTATCGGCCTTCGAGCGAGGACGAGGGCTTTTTCCTGCTGCTGGCCAGTCCCCAAATCTCCCCTCTCCCTGTGGGAGAGGGGCAGGGGGTGAGGGCCGCCGCGCAGGCAAACAGCCCTCACCCTAACCCTCTCCCAAAGGGAGAGGGGACACCGGCGGCCAAGACCGTCCTCTTCGTCATCGACCGCTCGGGCAGCATGACCGGCAAGAAGATCGAGCAGGTCAAGGCGGCGTTGAAGTACGTGTTGAACAACCTTCGCCCCGGTGACACGTTCAACATCGTGGCCTACGATTCCGCGGTGGAATCCTTCCGCCCCGAGCTACAGAAGTATGACGAGGAGACCCGCAAGGCGGCGTTGGGATTCGTCGAGGGGCTGTACGCCGGCGGGATGACCGACATCGACGCGGCGCTACGGACCGCTTTGGGCCAACTGAAGGACGACAAGCGGCCCGCCTACGTGGTCTTTCTGACCGACGGCCTGCCAACCGCCGGCGTGACGAACGAAATGAAGATCGTCGCCAACGCCAAGGAAGCGAACAAGGTCCACGCCCGGATTTTCACCTTCGGCGTGGGCTACGACCTGAACAGCCGGTTGCTGGACAAGCTGGTCCGCGAGAACTTCGGCCAGAGCGAGTTTGTCAAGCCCGACGAGGACATCGAGGCCGCGGTCAGCCGGCTCTACCGCCGAATCGAGTCGCCCGTGCTGACCGACGTGCGGCTGCAGTTCCTCTTCGACGAAGTGAAGACCGAAGAGGGCAATCCCGTTGACCGCGTCTATCCCAGGGGATCGTTCGACCTGTTTTCCGGCGAGCAGTTGGTGCTGGTCGGGCGGTACAAAAAGACCGGGGCCGCCAAGGTGATCGTCACCGGCCGGATCGGCGACCGGGAGCAGAAGTTCGACTTCCCCGCCGAGTTCGCGGAAAAAAGTCCCGACGAGAGCTTCGCCTTCGTCGAAAAGCTCTGGGCGGTCCGCCGCGTGGGCGAGATCCTCGACGAGATCGACCTGAAGGGGAAGAACGACGAGTTGATCAAGGAACTGGTGGAACTCTCCACCCGGCACGGCATCCTCACGCCGTACACCTCCTTCATGGCCGACGAGAACGTGAGCATTCACGACCTGGCGGCCAATTCCCGGCGGGCCGGTGAGCGGCTGGGTTCGTTGTCGCTCTCCGGCGGACAGGCTGGCGTCGCCCAGCGGGCTTATAAAGGTTCGTTGAAGCGTATGACACAGGCCCCTTCCGGTTACGGTTACGGGGGCTCCGCTCCCGCGGCCGAAGAGGCGGTTCGTGGAATGGCGATGGCTTCCCCCGCTCCCTCGATGGCTCCCGCCGGTTCCTCGCCCTACCGGATGCCGGCCGCGGCGGCTTATGCCCCGCAGGCCGCCAACGAACTGGCCAACGCCCGGCAGAACGTCCGGCAGGTGGGCAACCGCACGTTCTATCAGCGGAACCACCAATGGATCGATTCGCTGGTCACCAAGGAGCAGGGGAAAAACGCCCGGAAGATCAAGCAGTTCAGCCCCGAGTATTTCGAGTTGGCCAACCGCCACGGCCGCACATTGTCCCAGTACCTGGTGTTCGACGAGCCGGTGCTGCTGAACTTGGACAACGAGGCGTACTTGATCGAGCCGTAGATGAAAAGCCGCGACCAATGGTCGCGGTGCGATTGTCATAAAGCCGTGCCTGGTGGTCGCACCACGGACCGCGATCACCGGTCGCGGCTTTATGATTTAACACGGCGATTTCAGCGGTTTCAAACCTTATTGACAAGCCTCACGGTTTCCTCGGGCGATTCGTCCAACAGTTCAATGCGGAAGTGTTTTACGCCGCGGCGGAACAAGGCGGGGATGTTTTTCACGGTGGAAAACGGCCGGCCTTGGAAGACCGTGTTGCGGCAGGCGGCGTCGGTCAGCACCGGGTGCGCGACGCCCTTGCGGTCCTTCAGCCGCAGGATCCGCCGGCGGCACGGCCTGCCGCAGTCTTCGCGACGGCTCCCCTCGGAAAACGCCGCGCAGAAGAGGCAATGGGCCGTGTGGAACATCGGGACCCGGCCGTGAACGATGATCTCCAACCGCCCCGGCGGCGTGCGGTCCAATAAGTCTTCCAGCGTTTTGGATTTCAAGTCGTAGGCCGTTGTGACACGGTCAGTACCCTGTTCGAGAAGCCAATTGATGGTCAATTCATTGACGGCGTTGAGCGAAAAATCGGCAATCAGCGATGAGACCCTTCCGGAAAAGTATGCGATGGCCGCGAGATTTCGGGCAAGGACCCCGTCGATGCCGAGTTCCAACCAATCCCGCCAGCGCCGTTGCTCTTCGGTGGAGTGGATGCGACATGTTGCCCAATACAGCGGAATCTCCTCCGACCGCGCCGAGTGCAGGGCAGGGGAGAGATCCCCCGGTTCCAGGAAATCGGCGATCACGGCGTCGGCCCGGGCGTCGAGCGCCGCGCGGAGCTGTTGCAGCGTGCGGCAGAGGACCAGTATTTTGGGGGCAGGGGAGGGGGGTGATTCCGCAACCTGACGCCGGAGTGCGTCCAGCACCGGCGCGGGCGCCAATTCCCGCGGCGGGAGTGACTCCAGCGAGGCGTCCAGGGCCTCGATCATCTGCCGGCGGAGCCGGCCCAAAACGCTCAGCGGGACCATCGGCTGGCCGGTGATCGTCGCCTCCAGGCGATCCAGGACGTAAACGCTTCCGCCCAGCCGGCCAAGCTGCTGGCAGAGGACTTCTTCCGTCAGCGGATGCTTCTCCGCCTCGACGAGCATTTCCTCCGATTGAATGCGGCACGCCGCTCCCGAGTCGGCCCGGGCGTCGAGGGTCAGCTTTTGGCCGGCCGCGGCGAATGCCGTAATCCGCAGCGGCACGCGGCGCAGCGGTTTTTTGCCGGAATAAGTGTGGCGGAGCGATCGCAGGAGCTGCGGATCGTCGGTCTTCCGGATCTCTTGACCGGGCTGGATTTTTCTCAGGTCGAGTTGATCTCGCCCGAAGGTCAACTCGACCAACCCGGTGGTAACTTCCTCCTCGACGGATCGGCCTTGCTGAAAAACCTCGAACACTCGTCCGCCCTGCTCGCCGCCGGAAAAGACGACGCCCGTTCCGCGGCGGACCGGCGCGGCAAGTTCCACGACGACGTGACCGCCTCGCACTTGCCGGACCATGCCGAGATGCGATCCCCGTTTGCCCGGACTGTCGCCGCCGACCAGGGCATGGGGATTCGGCCCGTCGAGCCAGCCGTGGCAGAAGCCCCGGGAAAACGCCACTTCCAATTCTTCCACCTCCCGCGGTGCGAGCGAAGCCTCCTTGCCGGCGGCCAGGGCGTCGAGCAATTCCCGATAACGCCGGGTGACCAGCGCCACGTACTCCGGCTCTTTCAGCCGGCCCTCGATCTTCAACGCCGACACGCCGGCCGCGATCAATTCCGGTAACCGATCGTAAGCGGCCAAATCCCGCGGACTAAGCGGATACGCGATTCTCCCTCTCCCGCCGGGAGAGGGCCGGGGTGAGGGCTTACGTAGAGCAGGTTGGCAACCAACCTCGCAGGAAGCCAGATCATAAGGCAACCGGCACGCCTGGGCGCACTGGCCGCGGTTGCCGCTCCGCCCGCCGAGCGCCAGACTGGCCAGGCATTGCCCCGAGTAACTGATGCACAACGCCCCGTGGACGAAGACCTCCAACTCGATAGGAGTTTCCCGATGAATCTGGGCGATCTCGGCAATCGACAATTCGCGGGGCAGCACGACGCGGCGGATTCCAAGCGATTGATCTGGGGACTGTCCCGATTTTTTCGCAGAAAAAATGGGACTGTCCCCTTCCGTAGCCTTGATACACTCGGCGTCGGAGAGCGTCATCTGCGTCGAGGCGTGCAAGGGCAGGGCAGGGCAGAGGTGATGAAGCAATCGGGCGGCCCCAATGTCCTGGACGATGACGGCATCGACGCCGGCCGAGACCGCCCGCCGCGCAACGGCTTCCAACGATTCCAGTTCGCGGGAAAAGACCAACGTGTTCAGCGCGAGATATCCCCGGACGCCGCGGCGCCGCAGAAAGGTCATCAGTTCCGCCAGCTCTTCCTCGTGAAAATTCTCCGCCCTGGCCCGGGCGTTCAAGCCGCTCTTCAGGCCGAAGTACACGGCGTCGGCTCCGTTCTCCACGGCGGCCCGAGCCGCCTCCCAACTCCCCGCCGGGGCGACCAACTCAGGAAGATTCTTTTCACAGGAGAACGGCATAGGAAGGGGCGCAGTCAATAAAATAGGTCATCGACTCGGTCAACGTCATCCGCGTTAACCGTCAGGAAGGGTTTCCTTTCAACCTCCGAAGTGGTATATTCCATCAGGAATCATGAGTTGATCAATCATCTCTATTCCCAGGGGTCATTATGGATCACGTAGAAAATCCCTATGATAGTCCGAAATCGGACGATTTGTCGATAAGTGTTGACACCTCCAGGGGCGCCCGCCCCGTGGCGCTTTATCGATCCGGCCACCATCGAGCGATCTGGGCGATCAGTCTCCTATCGCTATGTTTGCTGGCCTCCGTTTTGGGAATTGCTTCGACTTCCTTGCAAATCGGTTTTCTCGAAAAGGTCCGCTCTGGCAAGTTCGACCAACAGGAACTGTGGTTGTTGGCCCAATCGAATGACGTCCGTGAGATGGTTGCAGGCTTTTTCCAAACGGTCACCTATATCGCTTCGGCTGTTACCTTTCTTTTATGGTTTTTCCGAGCGTATAAGAATCTGCTCGCTTTGGGAGCCGACGGTTTAGAGTATTCTCCCGGTTGGGCGGTAGGGGCGTTCTTCGTTCCCATTCTTAATTTGTTCTATCCTTATCGAATTATGAAAGAAATCTGGCGGCACAGTGTTCCCGATTTGAGCGTTGATCCCAAAAATATCAAGGCTTCATCTTTAGTCGGGTGGTGGTGGGGCATGTTTATTTTCATGAACATTTTGGCTCAAATATCCATGCGGTTGAATTTAGCGGCGTCACAAATCCAGGACTTCTTTTTAGGGAGTTATACCAGTATTGTCTCCGATCTGTTTTCCATCATCGCCGCATTGCTGGCAATATTTGTCATTCGGGACGTCGAGCGGCGTCAAGATGCCCGGTATCGGTTACTGGCCGAGGCTGGATTCGAAAAGCCTACTTAAAAACCGGCATGTTGAGCGTCAGATAACTCGGGCAGGTTCAAGATTTCGGATCGAGACATGAATGGATTCCCTTTGCAGTGTAAAAGAGTATAATCACTTTTATGAGCCAAGCCTACGAACAACACCTGAACGACGATTTGCCGTGGGCGCTGCGGGAGGGGAGCATGCACTTTGAAGGCAAAAGCACGGTCAGCCGTACCCTGGAAAAAATTACCACTCGGCTCCAGGAACTCAAGATCCCTTACGCGGTGGCCGGCGGAATGGCCTTGTTCGTCCACGGGCTGCGGCGATTCACCGAGGACGTGGTATGATTCTTGGAGAAGGAGATCGCCCATGACCACGATCAATATTTCGCTGCCCGAGTCGATGCGGGATTTCGTCAATCAGCAGGTCGCCCAAGGGGGCTACAGCACCGTCAGCGAGTAGGTCCGCCAGCTTATCCGGGAAGAACAGAAGCAGACCGCCCAGAAAAAGATCGAAGCGTTCCTGCTGGAAGGACTCAATTCGGGCGAGCCAAAGGAAGTTACCGCCGAAGACTGGAACGAATTAGAGCGTCGCATCTGGCAACGTCATGCGGAGGGGCAGAAGAACGCACTGGCAGTGTCATGAAAAAAGCAAAAAAATCTCATCAGAATTCTCAGAATAATGACGTGCCGAGTGATCCTGCCAGGTCACGCTCGGGAGGGCTGAACCGCACCATCCCTTATCAATCCGGCCACACTCGCGCTCTTTGGGCTATTTGGCTCATGGCAGGATGTCTCCTCACCTATTTAGGGACGATGGTATCGAAATTTCAAGAATTATTCTGTCTCATTCAACAGCAGCTTGGTTGGATTGAAGCAAAGCAAAGTCTCGACTTGGCAGAGCCCCCCATTTTCTTTCGTCAGTTGCCAAGCTCTTCAGTCTTCCGAGTACTCACCATTGTTGCCTTCATTGCCTTTTTGATGTGGCTTCACCGGGTCTATCGCAATCTCGCGGGATTGAATGTGAAAAACCTGAATTGCTCGCCAGGCTGGGCGGTGGGATACTATTTCATCCCTATCTTGAACCTTTTCCGTCCTTATCAGGTGATGAAGGAAATCTGGCAGAAAAGTGAGCCGAACCTGAAAACGAAATCCGTGTCTGTCCCGGTATCATCTTTGATCAGGTGGTGGTGGGCTTTTTGGCTTTTGCCGTTTTTCATCGGCCTTGTCTCTTATCACTTGAGTATTCGGGCAGTCTCGATTTCCGAGCAATTGACCGCCTGTTCCGTCGCCCTCTGCTGTATCTGCACGACAACAATCTCAAAAATACTGACCATTCTTGTCATTCGCTCCATCGACCGCCGCCAAGATGCCCGATATCGTCTTTTGACGGGTAAGGAAGTTTAATGCTATTGGTTACTTGGCTTTCTCTAAAGAAGGCGGAACCTGCATAGTCGGCGGATTGTTTTTCCAATTGGGCTGCTGCGGAGCGTGTCTTTTCAGGAAGGCTTTTGATTCTTCGCCCACTCCCGCCGCTTGGGCGGCCTGGGGATCGATGGTTTTCAAGGCTTCTTCCGTCATTTTCCATGCTTGATGGAGCGAATGATAGGAATTGGCGAGGTTGCCCGGCGAGAAATCGTGGAGGGTAGTCTTCGGGTCTATTTGAGAATCTTCCACGGCAAAACGCCGCAAAGCGGCAACCAGGTCGGGGACGGCGGATTTTGCTTCGGGACCTAATTCCCTTAACTCTCTTGCCGCCTCCTTGCGGATCAGATACCGGTCGTTTTTCAAGCCGGCGACCAGTGTGGGGAGTGGGGATTGTTGCGGATCGATTTTGCCTAGGGCTGAGGCGGCAAAAATATGGGCGGGACGGTGGGATTGATTGCGGATCTGCTGAAGATCGGGAATGACCGCCTTGCCCGGGGGTCCGATCCGTTTCAATGCCTCGGCGGACAGGTACTGGATCGTAAAGGGGTCTTCCGTCGCGATGTCTTCGTAAAAATCATCCTGGGGAGCCTGAGGATTATACGGGCGTTTCGACGCCGTCATGAAGTCGTTGTTCAGTTCGGCGATCAAGGCGGACAGCGCCCACGGGTGGCGGCCGATCTGCCAGAGGGCCTCCGCGGCCGCCACGCGGACCGATCCCTGATGGTCGCGGAGCATTTTCATGAGAGTGCTTTCCGCCGGTTTGGCCGACGGCCCGAATGCCCCCAGCGCTTCGGCCGCCGCGGCACGGACGGATTTATATTTATCACGGCAGGCCATGGTCAACGCATCGATCACCTCGGGGGTATCCGCGCCGATCGCCCCGAGCGTTTCGACCACGTGCCTTCTGGTTTTTTCTTCCTGATCGTTAAGGAGTTTCAACAGACCGGGAACGGCGCCGCGGGCCTGGGGGCCGACCTTTTTCAGGATCATGGCGGCCAGGTCGGCGATGGAGGGTTCTTTGTCCGCCAGGGCGTCCTGGAGCACGGGGATCGCCTTCGGGTTTTTCTCGATCATCCACAAGGCCTCGGCCGCCGTCACTCGAAACAGGGCGACGGGATCTTGTAAAAGATCGATGAGCTTGGGGACAACCGGCTTTTTCGGTTGACCGTAGAGCAGAAGAACTCCCATACTCTGCCACCGCATCACATCCAGCATCAAATCGCAATCCGTATCAAGCTCCGGCGAAAAGCCCAGGGGAGTTGTGTCTATTTCGGGATCCGAGCGGTACAAGCATAGCAACGCCTCGATTGCCTTAAAACGCTCCTCTTTCTGCGGGCTTTGCAACAATTCCGCCCATTGGGAGAGGCTGCGCGCATGGACCCAATCGGGCACTGGTCGGTCCTGAGATTGGGGATTTAGTGACGGTTTGGAATCGTTGGTTTGTGAAAATCCCGGGGAGGCCGCCGGGATGAGAAGAAGCAGAATCACACCGGAAAAACGGAGGAACGTGGGCATAAGAACCTCGCGGAGGAATTTTCGAAGGGATGTAATTGACGGAGGAATATCCACCGACGATTCCATTGTTTCCCGTTTTAAACTCCGTGCTGCGAAGCCGCAAGCGGCTTGTCCGAAGCCCTCACCCCGACCCTCTCCCGGCGGGAGAGGGAGATTTTAGTACCGCCCCCGGTAGGTTCGGGCGTCGCCGGCCGGGGTGCGGGCGCCGGCGGTGGTGGCGGCGGGGAGTTGGCCCTTGCTCTCGATAAAGATCAGCAGGTCGCCCCGGGCGGCGGTCTGGCCGAAGGGCAGCGGCAGGCCGGCAATCGTCGACTGGCCATTGACCGGCAGCGGCAATGGAACCATTCCCAGCCCGATCAGCATCACGTGCTCCACCGGCCAGCGGAACCGCTCATGGAAGCGGTAATGCGTCATCTGCGGGGCCTCGATGTCCGCCTGCTTCCGCGCCCCGACTGCCGAGGGAACCTCGATCGTCACGGGGATCATCTTTTCCACCTGGTCGATGTCGCACTTGATCGTGGCGTCGATCATCTGCCGGTCGGCCGTCAGCAGCGGGCTGAAATCGATTTGGAATCCCTCCTCGACTTGGCCCGGCTGGATCTCATAGCCCGTCGGCAGATCGGGTCGGGAGAGGACGTCGCGGGGATAGGGCCTCGTCCGCATCGCCGAGACCACCGTCGACTGCCCGTTGTTGACCATCAGGTACGGCGAGCTGTGTTCGCGGTAGTCGTTCCGGCGGCGAAGCTCGGCCAGGAGGATCGCGGCGTCTTCCTTGGCCAGGATCCACGCGCATGCGCCGGGGGTTTGGACTGGCACGGGGCGGAGGTGGGCCTGCCCTTTCGACCGCCAACTGGGACTATCGAGCGTGACGACCCTCATGCTGAACGTCTGCGTGGCGGCCTCGCTGCTGAGGAACCGGCCCACGATGTCGGCCACCACCGCCTGCGTCTGCGGCGTGTGATAGACCCGCAGCGTCCGCCGATTGGCCGAGAGCACGCCCAGCGGATCGCTGTGCCACGCCTCGTAGCCGGTCTCGCGGAGAATCCAGTCGATGATCGCCTGCTCCGGCCGGTTGGTGTTGGTCACCCGGGTGGTGTAACCGCTGATGTCGTATTCCCGCCACACCTGGCCGCCGTCGCTGGGCAGGGTCACGTTGCCGGGCGAGGCGCCGTCGGACGAGGCGCCGGAAGCGGACCAGGACGTCAACGCGGCGGGACCGGCGGTGGAATGGTTGTCGGTCTTCGCCGTGCCGGTCTCGGCCACGGGAGGGGACGGCGAAATCTCGCTTGCCGCGTGCCAGGCCCCGTTCGATTCCGTCGGCGCGTTGCCGGGCGTTTGTCCCCAGATGGGAACGGAAAAGACAATCACCATCGCCGACGCCAACGCTAGTCTGGGCAGCATTTTCCAGCCTCCTTGGTCCGTTGTGAGGATCTCGGGATAACGGATCTCTGGAATATCCAAGAGAATTGGGGCTGGGAGTATAGGACTTCCGACAAGCGTAGACAATATTAATTCCGTTAAAACGGCAAAGACCGGGTAAATTGGAAAGAATATAGAGTTTGGCCGTTAGTCATTTTCCATTTGCTCGCACCGGCCGGAGCAGTACCAGGCCAGACGACCCAAGAGGCGGAAGTAGAGCATCCAGCCGAAGATGAAGACGGCGGCGGCCGCCAGGCAGAATATGAAATTGGCCGTGATGAACGCCGCCAGGCAAATTCCCGCGATTACGATCGCCAGCGGAATGGTCAACGCATAAAACATCAGCCAGACGCTCGGGCGGCGGAAAGGGCTTTGCCACACGGCGGTCGAGCTGGGCAGCGCCGGCGTGACGGCGTCGACGGCCGCCAGCAGCAATAGGGGAAAGAACACGGCCTCGCCGAAACCGTAGGCGACGGCTCGCCATCCTTGGGGGAGCAGAACCGAGGCTATTCCGCCGGGGACCAGGCCCCAAAGCAGCGCGGCGCCGACGTAGAGCAACTCTTGACCCCAATCGACGATAAAACCCGACGGCCAGCTCTCCACTACGTCCAATCCCTCGGCCGTGTCACGGACGACGGCCACGGCAAAGGCCGCGGCGGACGCCAGCGTCATCAGCCCAATGATTCCGCCGAAGCAACAGAGAATTAGAGAGCCGGCCCATGCGCCGAAGGACATGAATCCGGCGGCCGGGGCACGGCCGAGAAACAAACCATAGCCCACCAGCCACAGGGCCGAAAAAAAGCTGAATCCCAGGGGAATTCCCCGCATCCAGATCCCTCCATTGCCCAAAAAACTCCCCAATCCCGATACGAATAATCCCCAGTTCGGAGGGGTGGTCGGTGCCCAAGTCGCAGGAGTTGGTTCCTGATCCTCAAGATCCTCTTCAGGGCGGACGGCGTCGGAGGATTCCGCGTCCTCGTCCTCCCTATGTCCGAACGCGGCCTCTTCCGGAGGCGAAGGTGGAGGAGCAGCCAGTGCATACTCGTCCCCGTCGTCCGGCGACGAATCGAGATCAATCTGCAAATCGTCTTCAGAAACGTTGGCAGGGTCGATCTTCCGCGGCAGGCCCAGCATTTTCTGGGTAATCAGGAAATCGGTGCGGCACTCGGGACATTGCCGCGACGTGCCGGCCGAGGTCCTCGGAACGGCGATCCGGACCTTGCAGCGGGGGCAGGCGATCTCGACGGTCTCCGGCAGTTCGGCGGACATGGAAGTGGATGGCGAGGGGTCAGGGAATTGAGAGCAAAGGATTTAATGGCAGTGGTGAGGGAAGAGTATTATCCCGTAATCTCTTGTTCCCTTGCAACACCGCCAGCAAAGCTAGCGGCCCGTGGTCCCTAACCCCTTGCCCCTAGTCTCTTACCCCTCCCAATATTGCTCTTGTGCCATTTATTTAGATGTCCTAGATTAAGATGCCCATTGGGTTTCCCGGCTGGGCATGTCATGGATGACCGTGAGGCTACAGGAGGAGCCTGCAATGCTCTCGACCTCGGATGTTTTCGCCCCGGCGACGGACCGCCCGGGCGCGATTGCCGGTAGTGGGGATTCTGATCCCCGGACTCTGAGAAAACTGGGGGTCCCGGTACGTCGGGCGATCGGTCGGACGCGGCAGTGGCTGCTCGATCAACAACTTCCCGACGGCGCCTGGTGTGCCGAGTTGGAAGGGGACTGTCTTCTGGAAAGCGAGACGATTTTGCTATGGGCCTTTTTAGGCCGGGAGGAGAGCGACGAGGCCCGGCAGGCGGCCGAGTATCTTTTGGAGCGGCAATTGCCCACCGGCGGCTGGGCGATGTATCCCGGCGGAGAAATCGAGGTTAGCGGGAGCGTCAAGGCCTATTTCGCGCTGAAGCTCACCGGACATGATCCCGGCGCCGAGTACATGCAGCGCGCCCGCTCCGCGATCCTTGCCCGGGGCGGCGCCGACGCGGTCAACAGCTACACCCGGTTCTTTCTGGCGATGCTCGGCCAGATTTCCTACGAACACTGCCCCGCCGTCCCGCCGGAGTTGGTCCTGCTGCCGAAGTGGTTTCCGATCAGTCTCTACCGCGTCAGCGCCTGGTCGCGGACGATCATCGTGCCGCTGTCCATTGTTTCGGCGCTCCGCCCGGTGCGGACCGTCGCCCCGGATCGGGGAATCCGCGAGTTGTTCCTTCGGGAACCGGAAGCGTGGCCCCCGCTGCATTGTCCGGGCCGAGCGCAGCGGCCGGGGACGTTCAGTTGGGACCGCTTCTTCCGCGGATTCGACAAGCTGCTGAAGTGGTGCCAGCGGCATCGGCTCACGCCACTGCGCCGCCGGGCGATCAAGGCCGCCAGGCGGTGGATGCGGACGCGCTTCCAGCGAAGCGACGGCTTGGGCGCGATCTATCCGCCGATCGTCTGGAGCATCGTGGCCCTCAAGGCTCTGGGCTGCGAAGACGACAGTCCCGAGTTGCTGTATAACTTCCGGCAAATCGAGGCCCTCATCCTCCGCGACGAGAACCGGGACACGCTCCGCTTGCAGCCCTGCAAGTCGCCGGTCTGGGACACGGCGATCACGCTCCGGGCGCTCTCCGCGGGGGGCATCCGGCCCGACGATCCCGCGGTCGGCAAGGCCGTTGCCTGGCTGGTGGACCGGCAGATCCGTCGCCCGGGCGATTGGGCGGAGACGGTTTCGGCCCCCCCCGGCGGCTGGTGCTTCGAATGGGCCAACGACTTCTATCCCGACTGCGACGACACGGCGATGACCCTGCTGGCGTTGAAGACCCAGTTCGAGAATCCTCCGCCCGAGACGCTCCCCCCGCCGCTGCGGGTCTTTCATCCGGACGCACTCTCCTCAAACGCCCCGCGATGGCAATCGCGGGGGGACAACGAGGAGGAAGCCGTCGTCTCGCTGGATGCGGTCGTCCAGGCCGTCGAGCGGGGCCAGCGGTGGCTTACGGCCATGCAGAACGACGACGGCGGTTGGGGGGCTTTCGACCGCAACAACAACACCCAGTTCCTCTGCGCCGTCCCGTTCGCCGATCACAACGCGATGATCGATCCCAGCACGCCCGACCTGACCGGCCGGGTGCTCGAGGCCCTGGGCGCGCTCGGCCGGCGGCTGAGCGATCCCCAAGTCGCCCGGGCCGTCGATTACATCCGCCGCACCCAGGAACCGGACGGTAGTTGGTTCGGCCGCTGGGGCGTGAATTACATCTACGGAACCTGGCAGGCAATCATCGGGCTGAGGGCCGTCGGCGTGCCGACGACCGATCCGGCCGTCGTCGCCGGGGCCAACTGGTTGCTGGCCCACCAGCAGGCCTGCGGCGGTTGGGGCGAATCGCCGGAGACCTACGACCATCCGCATCTCCGCGGGCAGGGGACTCCCACCGCTTCGCAAACCGCCTGGGCGGTGCTGGGATTGCTGGCCGCCGGAATGGCCCGGCACCCGGCCGTCATTCAGGCGGTTCGTTTCCTCACCCAAATGCAAAACGAGGACGGCACCTGGGAGGAACCGGAATTCACCGGCACCGGTTTCCCTCGCGTCTTCTATCTGAAATACCATTACTATCCCATCTATTTTCCCTTGATGGCCCTGGCGCAATGGGCGGTGCAGAGCAATCCCGGGCTGGCCGACAACGAACTCCCCATGGTCCGGAAGAAGACCAATAAACCCAAACCCGCTGCGGCGGTCTACAAATTTCCCGTTATTCTGGCACGCTCCTCCTAACGAGAGTCGAAGGTCGAGAGTCGAAGGTCGAATAACTACTTACGACCCTCGACCTCCGACCCTCGACCCTCGACCTCCGACCCTCGACCCTCGACCTCCGACCCTCGACC
>JAFGPV010000061.1 GCA_016936015.1 Pirellulales bacterium | reverse complement strand
TCGGCACGCTGAGCACCGTCGATCCCGACGATCCGGAGACCTTTGTCTATACGCTCGAAGCCGACCCGACGGGCAAGTTCGAGATCGACGGCGCGACGCTGCAACTGAAGCCCGGCGAGAAGATCGACTTCGAGACCACCCCCAGCGTGGAGCTGCTGGTCCGCTCGACCGATCATGGAGGATTGTACTTCGAGAAATCGTTGACGATCACGGTCAATGACGCGGCGGAGTCGCTGGTGGCCGCGGCGGGCGACTGGACGGCGGCCGGCCTGACCCTGAAACTCGGCGTGGACGGCAAACTCCACCTCTATCAGACGGGAACCACGGACGACGCCGTACCGCCTCACGTACCAGCCAATGTAACGGACGTCCAGATCACCGGCCGGGACGACGCGGACGACGCCCTGACGGTCGATTTCAGCGGCGGCGCTCCGATCCCGGCGGGCGGGCTGGTCTTCCAGGGCGGCACGCAGGCCGTCGGCGACGCGTTCTTCTTGGTGGGTACTGCGACGGACGACGACGCGACCCTGACGGGTACGGAAGTCGTCTTAAGCGGCTTGCCCGGCATGAGCTACAGCGGCGTCGAGTTCTTCGGCTTCGACATGGGCGGAGGAAACAATAGCCTGTTCATCGACCACGCGACCTTAAAGATCAACGCGGACGACGCGATTTCGACCGGCACGGACGTGACGGTCGACGACGGGACCTTGGATCTCGACGGCAAGGCCGTCACGCTGGGTGAGTTCGTGCTCTTTAGCGGCAACGTCGCCGGCGGCACGCTCTTTGCCGATTCCTATCAGATCGAGTCCGGCACGGTGGCCGCCCTGCTGGCCGGGCCGGGAGAGTTGGTGAAGACCACCTCGGGATCGGCCGATGCCGGCTTGATCAATGCCGCCAACGTGACGGTCGAGGCCGGCCAACTCACCGCCGCCTCGATCACCACGGGTACCCTCACCATCGGCGGCGGCGCCGCCGCCGCCAAAGCTCCCCCTACCGAATCCGCCGAAACAATCGCAGCTTCCGCGCCGGCGGCCGAATCTTCCGTACCGATCGTTCCGGCTCCCGTTGTGGAAATCAAGCCGGCGGCGATTGAAGTATTCGTGGACGGCGGCTCAGAAGGACTCTCCCGCACGACAATCGTCCCTTCTCTTCCCGCCGACCTCTCCGGACCGTCCTTGGTAGGCATCAGCGCCGCAGCCCCAGTTTCCGATTCCGAAACGTTGCGGTTGGATCCGGCTGGCCCTGTCTCCGCCTTTTCCCGGGAGGTTCGGCCGGTCGAGCCGATGTTCCAGGCCGTGGCCGCGGCGCAGCAATCCCGCACCGAACAATCGGCCCGCCGTTTCCCCTCCTCCTCGCCGCTCTCGGCCCCGGTGGTGGATCAACTGTTTGGAAAGTGGCTTCCCCGCGGGGAGGAACCGGGCTTCGGATTTTCCATTTCGGACGGGAAATCTCCGCGAAAAGACCAACGAATCTCCTTTTTCACGGAAGACGTCTGGTCGCGGGACTTGCCTTTCTGAAGCCCCCCGTCCGGCTTGCAAATCCCGATCTTTATACTAAAATGTTTCTTTTCCCCAGACCCCGGAGGCCCTGGAGAGGGAAGGAATCTGCACGTGGACCTGTCGCCGATTGCCGTGGTTGCTTATCTCATGCTCTTCATGGGCGTCGGCATTATTTTCTTGTTTGTCGCGTTGCTTTTGGGCCGATTTTTACGCCCCCGCTGTCCCTCCCCGCAAAAGGCGGAAACCTACGAATGCGGGGAGATCGCCGTCGGGCCGAGCTTTCTGCAATACGATCTGCGGTTTTACGTCGTGGCGCTGCTGTTCATTATTTTCGAGGTGGAGGTGGCCCTGTTTTTTCCTCCCGCCGTGGTCTTCGGCAAGGTCAATCAACTGCGGAGCCGGATTCCGGAACTGCAAGACACGGCGGTTCCTCCACCCGCTTTTCAGCAGTCGCTTGACGATTTAGGCGTACCGGAAGCTTCCGCCGGCACGGTTCCTTCCACGCTGGCGTACGGGGCGGCGCTGCAAAAGCTCGCCCTGGCGGTGATCGTGGATCTCGGTTTGTTCTTTGCCATTTTATTGGTCGGTTTTGCATATTTATGGAATCGCGGCGACATTGCCTGGGTCCGGGCGCGAGGCGCCAGACAGGGGGCCGCCGGATGACGATCCAGGAGATTCACGACCGGCTAGAAAAAAAGTTCGGCCCGAAGGTAACGGGCAGGAACTTCGAGGTCCTGGATCCGTGGATCGAAATCCAGGCCGAATCGCTAATCGAGGTCGCCCGGTTCCTCCGCGATCAACCGGACCTGGACTTCGATATGCTCCATTGCGTCACGGCGGTGGATTACTTCCAGCCGGACCCGAAAAAGGCCGCCCAGGCGCCGTGGCAGCCGCACCTGGAACTGATCTATCACCTTTCCAGCTTCACGCACCGCCATCGGCTGGTGCTGAAAACGAGCCTACCCCGGTGGCAGGACGGCGTTGAAGGAGAACTCCCTCGAATCGCCAGCCTCAGCGATCTGTGGAGCACGGCCGAGTGGCACGAACGGGAGGTCTTCGACTTGATGGGGATTTTTTTCACGGGAAACGCCGACCTGCGGCGGATCCTCTGCCCCCAGGACTGGGTCGGCCATCCCCTGCGTAAAGATTATCAAATGCCGGAGGAGTATCAGGGAATCAGGATGAGAGATTAGGGATTAGCGATGAATTTGAACGCGACGAACGACCGACGACCCTCGACTCTCGATCCCCGCGGCGAGCTGGTCGAGTTCGACCTGGCGACCGACGAGATGCTGGTCAACATGGGGCCGCAGCACCCCAGCACGCACGGCGTCCTGCGGTTGGTGCTGCGGACCGACGGCGAGGTGGTGCTCAGCGCCTCGCCGCGGGTCGGCTACCTGCACCGCTGCGGTGAGAAATTCGGCGAGAACCTCTCGCCCCGGCAGTTTATCCCTTTCACCGACCGCCTGGACTACATCTCGTCGATGAACATGAACCTGGGCTGGGCCTTGACGGTGGAAAAACTGCTCGGCCACGAGGTGACCGAGAAGTGCCGGCACCTCCGGATTATCGTCTGCGAGCTGAACCGGATTGCCAACCACCTGGTGGCGGCCTGCTCCACGGGATTGGACCTGGGCAGCTTCACGCCCTTCATGTGGGCCTTCCGCGAGCGGGAGAAGATCCAAAACCTGTTCGAGGAACTCTGCGGCGCCCGGCTGACGTACAGCTACGTCACCGTCGGCGGGGTCACGGCCGACGCCCCGCCCGGCTGGATGAAAAAAGTCGAGCAGTTTCTCGACCAGTTCGAGCCGGTCGTGGTCGAACTCAACACCGTGTTGACGAGCAACGCGATCTTCATCCGGCGGATGGCCGGCACGGGCGTGCTTTCGCCGGCGATGGCGACCGGTTACGGCTGCACCGGCCCGGTGTTGCGAGGCAGCGGCGTGGACTGGGACCTCCGCCGCGACGGCGAGCCGATCTACACGCGGATGTACAACGGTTATCAGTGGTCGGTCATTGCAGAAGTTGATGGAAAATATCCGCAGGACCACCCCTATCCGCCGGTGCCCCGGCCGGCGGTCCTGGGCGACTCGTGGCACCGCTTTTACGTGCGGATGCTGGAGGTCGTGCAGTCGATGCACCTCGTCCGCCAGGCGATCGAAAAATACTCCCGTTGCGGCGGCGACGTGGGAAAGCCCCTGCCCCTGAAACAGAAGCTGCCCCCGGGCGAGGCCTACCTCGAAACCGAGACCCCCAAGGGCCAGCTCGGCTTTATGATCATCAGCGACGGGTCGCCGATTCCCTGGCGGGTGCGGATCCGCAGTTGCAGTTTTTTCCACGTTCAGGTCCTGCCCGAGATCTGCCGCGGCGCGATGTTGGCCGACATGACCGCCATCATCGCCTCGATGGATATTGTGTTGGGAGAAGTCGATCGGTAAATACGTTTAACCCGGAGCCAACAACGACGGCAAATTGGGAGCCATACCCACGCTGGCGTGGGCATGTCGCGGCGTTTTTTGGCAATTCCCATGCCCACGCCAGCGTGGGCATGGCACCCTACGATAATCATGCACTATCAGACGCACATCACGGTCCGCCTCCATCAGCCCCTCTCGCTGGGCGAGAGCGCCGGCGTGTACCGCGACCAGAAGGCGACCGGGTACATGATTATCGTCTGGGTCAACGCAGCGTGTTTTTCCGAGGCCGCACGGATCGCCGAGGAGATCGCCCTGCACCCGAAAAACGCCGACGGCAAGCAGGCCCACTACCGGGGTGACGTCGTCGAGGCGGAAATCCAAACCGTCGAGGAAGACCACATCCCCGACGAAGTCCTCGCCAGCATCGGCCGCGGCGAAAATACCGGCAGGTATTGTTCGACGGGACTGATTTTTTTCGAGCACGAAGAATAAAACATGGCCGAATACCTATCCTCCTACATGCCGCTGTGGCTTGCCGCCTTGCTCTGGGCCTTGGTCCAGAGCGGGCTGCTGCTGGCGTTGGTCGTCACGGCCGCGGCGGTCTTTACCTGGATGGAGCGGAAAGTCTCGGCCCGGATCCAGGACCGCCTGGGGCCGATGCGGACCGGGGGCCGGTTCGGTTGGCTGCAATCGCCGGCCGACGGCATCAAGCTGCTGTGCAAGGAGGACCTGGTCCCCGCCGCGGCCGACAAGCTGCTCTTCCGCATTGCGCCGTACATCAGCTTCGCCACGTGCTTCGGCATGTTCATGGCCCTGCCCTGGGCCGACGGCTGGGTGCCCGTCCGCATGGATGCCGCCGTCTTCTTTATTATGGCGGTTTCCGGACTGGAGGTCTTCGGCGTGATCCTGGCGGGCTATTCCTCCGGCTCGAAGTGGTCGCTCTACGGCGGCATGCGCGAGGCGGCCCAGGTGATCAGCTACGAAATCCCGCTGGGCCTGTGCGTGATCGTTCCCGTACTACTGGCCGGCACAATGGACCTGGTCACCATCGGTAAGCAGCAAGAGGGCTGGTGCTGGAATTGGTTCCTCTTTCACGACCCCTTCACGTTCGTCACCTTCTGGATCTATTTCACCTGCGCGGTGGCGCACACCAACCGCGCCCCGTTCGACCTGCCCGAGGCCGACACCGAATTAGTCGCCGGGTTCCTGACCGAGTATTCCGGATTCCGCTGGACGGTGTTTTTCATGGCCGAGTACGGGGCGATGCTGGCCGTCTGCGCGTTGGCCTCGATCCTCTTCCTCGGCGGCTGGAACGGTCCGATCCCGATCGCCCGGCTGCTGGGCCTGACCGCCGAGCACGGCGCGGTCTGGGGATTCCTGGGAAATTTCCTGGGCTTTTTGAATTTATTACTGAAGGCGTTTATCGGCGTGACCTTTATGATGGCGCTCCGTTGGTCGCTGCCCCGGCTGCGGATCGACCAGGTGATGACCACCTGTCTGAAATACTGCCTCCCGCTGGCCTCCGTCATGCTGGCCGGCGTGCTGGCGTGGTGTTACTTCTTCCCCGGCGGACTGTGGAGCGGCGTATTTCCGTCCGAGAGTGCCTGGTGGAGAGAAACGCAAGAGAGATCAGAGGTCAAGATTCAGAGGTCAGAGACAGAAACCATTCCTGCCGTAGCTCAATTCCCCAATCCCCAATCCCCAATCCCCAATCCCCAATCCCCAATCCCCAATCCCCAATCCCCAATCCCCAAT
>JAFGPV010000060.1 GCA_016936015.1 Pirellulales bacterium | reverse complement strand
TCGGCACGCTGAGCACCGTCGATCCCGACGATCCGGAGACCTTTGTCTATACGCTCGAAGCCGACCCGACGGGCAAGTTCGAGATCGCCGGCGCCACCCTGCAACTCAAGCCCGGCGAGAAGATCGACTTCGAGACCACCCCCAGCGTGGAGCTGCTGATCCGCTCGACCGATCATGGAGGATTGTACTTCGAGAAGGAATTTACCCTGACGGTGACGGACCAAGCGGAGTCGCTGCTGATCGGAGCAGCCGATTGGACGGCGGCCGGCCTGACCCTGACGCATCACGTGGACGGCAAACTGCACGTCTACCGGACGGGAACGGCCGAGGACGCGGTGCCGCCGCACGTCTGGGACAACGTAACGGACGTCCAGATCACTGGCCGGGACGACGCGGACGACGCCTTGACGGTCGATTTCAGCGGTGGCGCTCTGATCCCGGCGGGCGGCTTGGTCTTCCAGGGCGGCACGCAGGCCGTCGGCGATACCCTCGTGCTGGTGGGCACCTTGAGCTACGACGACGTGACGGTCAACACGTCCCAAGTGCTTCTCGGGCTGACGGCCGTCAGCTACAGCGGCGTGGAGTATTTCGGTTTCGACCTGGGTTCGGGCGCGAACGGCCTCCTGGTGGATCACGCGCCGGTAACGCTGGCAACGGGCTTGGGGATCTCGCCGGGCATCAACGTGACGGTTGACGGCGGGACCTTGGATCTGAACGGCCAGAGCGTGAGCCTGGGGACCTTCGTGTTGCAAGGCGGTAGCGTCACCGGCGGCACGCTCTCCGCTGCTTCCTATCATATCGAGTCCGGCACGATAACCGCCTTGGTGGCCGGGCCGGGAGAGTTGTGGAAGACCACCTCAGGATCGGCCGAGACCGCCGCGATCAACGCCGCCAACGTAACAGTCGAGGCCGGCCAACTCACCGCCGCCTCGATCACCACGGGCACCCTCACCATCGGCGGCGGCAATCAAGCAAATGAAAACACCGTCGCCACGAGGTCAACCGCCTTGGTATTATCCACCGAAGGAGATTGCTTGGCCCCGATGCCGGAAGAACTCCGGATAGCAAACGAACAAGCCGCCGCGATTCTGGACGACACTTGGAGCGCCGAGGGGACGATCAGCTATTCGACGCTGCCCAACGGCATGCCAATTCTGAACAGTTATCTAACTGCTCCCTCACACGCGACGATCTTTCTCGATTTTGACGGCACCGACTCGTCGGAACCATTGCCCTATACCGAAGACGGCGACGGTACGACTTTCAATGCCGCCGAACAAGCAACGATCGTCGAGTGTTGGCGGCAGGTTTCGGTTTACTTTGCCATGTTCGACGTGAACGTCACCACCATTCAGCCCAATGTCAGCACAACGCCTACCGCCTGGATCACGATCACGCCGAGCGAGGGCAACGGCTGGAGCTGGGTGGGCGTCTATCCGAACAGCGCGGTCTCTTCGTTCGTGGCCAGCTATTTTGCCCAGAGCCGCGAGACCGGCATCGCCCACGAACTCGGACATAACTTCGGCGCTTGGCACACGTCGACCTATAACAGCTACGGCGAAAAAATCGCGGAATATGCAGGAGAATTTGATCCGTTGCACGGACCGATTATGGGCGTGGACTACGCCGGCGTCCTTCATAAATGGTCCACCGAGTTTGGGAGCGGAGGGCCTTTCATTCAAGACGACATGGCAATCATCGCCAGTGCCATTGTGGCTCATGCCCCCGCCGGTTATACCGGCGACGGTTACCGACCCGACGATTTCGGGGGGACTGCCGGCTCCATCGCCGGCGCCACTGCTCTGACGTTTAGCGGCGCGACCCAATCAGTCACGGGCATCATCGAGCGATTGACCGACGTGGACACCTTCTCCTTCAGCAGCGCCGGCGGGCGATACACGATCTCGGCCGGGCGCGACGCTCCCTCCGGCGTCGACCTGAAGATCTCGGTTTACAATTCTTCAGGCACGCTGTTGGCTAGCGAGGACGGTGATCCCCGGGCTCAGCCCTACACTTTGGTCAACGATCAAGACCTGACCTTGGATTGCTCGGCCGGCACCTATTACATCACCGTCGAATCCCACGGCAACTATTGCGACCAGGGACAATACAATCTCCTCGTCAATCCGTTGCCGAGCTTTTGGTCCACCGAGGACGTCGGTTGGACCGTCGTGCCCGGCTATTCCGGTTACGATTCCTCCGTCGGCGTCTACACCGTGGCCGGCTCGGGCAGCGACATCGGGGGAACTGCCGACGCCTTCCAATACTTGTATCAAACGCTCACGGGCGACGGCCAGATCGTGGTGAAAGTGGACGACCGCGGTTCGGTCTCCGGCGCTAAAACGGGAATCATGATCCGCAATTCGCTGGATTCCAATGCACTGAGCGCCGCGCTGGTGCTCACTTCCTCGACCAATGCCGCGTTCAAATACCGGACCTCGGTGGGCGGCTCCACCGGCACCTCCAACCGTACGGTTTCCAGTTCCAGTCCGTATTGGCTGAAAATCACCCGATCGGGAAATATCTTCAGAGCCTATACCTCGATCGACGGCTCGTCCTGGTCGCAGGTTGGTTCATCCAGAACCATCTCGATGAGCACGACTTCGCCAATCTACATCGGGCTGGTGAGCACGTCCTGCAGCACCGCCGTCCTAGACGCCGCCGCCTTCAGCAACATCAGTGTTACGGCCACGGGCACCGGCGTATTGAATCCCACGCTGGCGCTGACCGCCGCCATTTCCAGCCCCGGCTCTTTTTCCACCACGGCCCAAACCTCCACCGAAATCACGCTCTCATGGCCCGCAACGACGGGGACCGGCTATGCCGGCTACAGCATCGAACGCTCCGTTGACGGCGACAAGTTCGTGCAGATCTGGACCACCAGCAACACCTCCACCACCACGTACACCGACACCGGATTGGCCGACGCACAGCGATACTTTTACCGCCTCCGGTGCCGGTACACCGGCGGCGCTTCCTTTTCTCAGGATTTTCAAGCGCTCAACGCGATGACCAAGGCTGGCGCCGTGAGCAATCTGAGCATACTTACTTATACGGAAACCACGCTCATCCTCCATTGGACGGACGCCGGCGGCGAGAGCAACTATCGGATCCAGCGTTCCACCGACGGTACGAATTGGACGACCGCCGGCACGGTCGGCAAAAACGTTCCCGCCTTCACCAACAACGGCTTGTCGCCCTCCACGCAGTATTACTATCAAGTGCAAACGTTGATGGGTTCCACTGTCACGGCGACTTCCGCCGTCGTCAGCGGCTACACGCGACTGGCTGCCGTTTCGAATTTGGTCTTCACCACCAAGGCCTCCAACCAGATGGTTTTCCAGTGGGGCGCCGTATCCGGCGCAACGAGCTACCTGATCGAACGTTCGGTCGATCAAGCGGCGTACACCACTCTCTCCTCCAGTTACACGGGAACAACTTTTACCGACAACAATGTTTCACCGCTGCACGAGTACTATTATCGCGTGACGGCCCAAAACGGCATCGCCCCTGGCATGCCCATGGTGATCTTCGCCGCCTCGCCGGCCTCCACCGCCTTGCCTTCGCCCTGGGTCTATCAGGACGTGGGGACCGTCGGCGGCGCCGGCGCCGCGGGCATCAGCGGCGGCACCGTCACCATCATCAGCAGCGGGGCCGACACTTGGGGATCCACGGACGAGTGCGGCTACCTCTATCAGCCCCTGACCGGCAACGGCTGGATCCAGGCCCGCGTGGTCTCCCAGGAAGGCGGCGCCGGCTGCAAGACGGCCGTCATGATTCGCAGCTCGACCGCTTCCAATTCCGCGGACGCCCAGATCTGGATCGATGGGAACGGCATGATCTATTCCCGGTGGACCACCTCCAGCGGCAGTTCCGACCAGGTCGGCATCATGACCGTCAGCATGCCCTATTGGCTCAAGATCGAGCGATCGGGCAGCAACACGATCACGTTCTCCACGTCGCCCGACGGAAGCACCTGGACCATAGGTTATTCCCGAACGATTTCCTTAGCAACGAATGCTCTCATTGGATTGGGGGTCTGCGCCGGCGATGACGCTCACTTGAACACCGCCGTGATCGACAACGTCTCGACAAACAACCTCGCCCCCACGATTACTACGGTCGCCAGCGCCACGCCGAGTACGGTTACCGGCACGAACACGGCGCTGAGCGTCCGCGCAACCGACGATCACGGGGAATCCAATTTGACGTACACCTGGACCGCCACGACCCTCCCCGCCGGCGCCGCCCCACCGACCTACAGCGTCAACGGCACCAACGCCGCAAAGGATACAGTTGCCACCTTCTATAAAGCGGGAACCTACACCATGCAGGTGACCGTCACCGACGGCGGCGGGCTGACGGTCACCAGTGCCGTCCTCGTCACCGTCAACCAGACCCTGGCCAGCATCACGGTCGCCCCAGATTTTGTCGAATTACCGCTCGGCGGCACACAGCAATTCACTGCGACCGCTTACGATCAATTCGGCAATCCGCTGAGTTCTCAGCCCACCATTACCTGGAGCGCCGACGAAGGTGAGATCACATCCGGCGGGTTGTACACGATGTCGGGTACGACGACCGATACCGTCCATGCGACCAGCGGCTCAATCAGCGGCACGGCGACGGTCAATGTGGTCAACAATCCGCCGACGATCGTCAACTCCGCCGCG
>JAFGPV010000059.1 GCA_016936015.1 Pirellulales bacterium | reverse complement strand
TTTTTGTGTTTTACAACTCGCGGAAAACACGGAAAAACACGGTTCATCAGACCCCACATTGTGCAACAATTCGAAAAACAGGCGATTAATGCAAAGTGCCATTCGCCGACTTCCAAAAACACCATAAAAACGCAGCTCTTTCGAACCGCCAAGAAAAGTGAAATTATTCACAAGGACAAGAACATCCCGCTTCAACCCTCACCCAGGCCCTCTCCGGGCACCCCGCAGTGGTCGGGGAGAGGGGACATTATGCGCCGAATTTTTCCAGCTTTTCGGCGTGGGCCATGGCCAAGGGCATGAGGCAGACGGCGGGGAAGTGGCCGAGGCCGCCGGCCAGGGCCTCGCGCTCGCCGAACTTCTGGCAGCCGTCGGGGCGGCAGGTGTCGGAGGAGAGCAACACCGGCACGGGGTGCCAACTGTGGCTCTTCAGCCGGGCCGGCGTGCTGTGGTCGCCCGTGACGACCAGGACCTTCGGCCCCAGCTTGACGATCCGGGGGACTTGGGCGTCGAACTGCTCGACCATCTTGACCTTCTCGGGAAAATTGCCGTCCTCGCCGCGGCTGTCGGTGTACTTGAAGTGGACGAAGAAGAAGTCGTAGTCGTTCCACGCCTTTTCCAGCACGTCGATCTCCTCCGCAAGCGTGGCCGGGCTGCCGACAATTTCCATCCCGACCAGTTGGGCCAGGCCCTTGTACATCGGGTAGACGGCGATCGCGGCGGGCTTGAGGCCGTAAACCTCTTCGTAGCTCGGGACGTGCGGGGCGCAGGCGAAACCGCGCATCGTCAGGCCGTTGGCCTTCGGCTGGTCCGCGAGGATCTTGAGTGCTTGAGTAAAAAATTGTTTGGCGATCTCGGCGGTCCGCCGGCTTTCCGGGTCGTGGGGGACCGGATCAAGCGGCGGGACGCCGGTTTTCTGCGGATCGGTGTCGGCGACGTTTCCGCCCAGCCCCTCGCCGCGGAAGACGACGCAGAAGCGGTGCTCGCGGACCGGCTCGACGAAGATCTCGACGCCGGGAATTTTGACCTGCCGCAACTTGATCGCCAGCGGGGCGCTCTCGTCGGTGGGGATCCGGCCGGCGCGGCGGTCGGCGATGTTGCCCTGGGGATCGAGCGTGCAGAAGTTGCAGCGGATGGCGACGTCCTTCCGGCCGAGCTTGAAACCGACGCCGGTGGCCTCCAGGGCGCCGCGGCCGATCAGGTGTTTTACCGGATCGTAGCCGAACAGCCCCAGGTGTCCCGGCCCGCTGCCGGGAGTGATGCCCGGGGCGATCATGTCCATCAATCCGAGAACGCCCTGCTTGGCCAGGGCGTCGAGATTGGGGGTTTTGGCGGCCTCCAATTCGGTCGGCCCGCCCGGCTCGACCGGCAGCCCGCCCAGCCCGTCGGCGACGTAGAACACGATCTTGGCGTCGTTGGCGGTCTTCAGTTCCTTGACCAGCGATTGGATATCCACGTAAGTCTCCTTCGGTTACTGGGGTTTTCGATGGTTGACGGCTTGAATGGTTTGCCGGACTTCGGCCGCATGGCGCCGCGCCGCGGGGGTTTGGAGATAGGCGCGAAGCTTCGGCAGGCACTTTCTCGTACCATATTCGCTGAAAAACCTCAAGAGCTTGTCCGTGTTGAACGGACTGCGGGCGGGAAACTGCTTGAGCACTTCGTCTTCCGCCTTCGCTCCGAACGTTTCCAGGCATTTCAAGATTTCGTCGAAACGCCTGGAGGACGTTGCGGAGGCGAGTTGCCCGGCCAACGGCTTGACGGCCCGTTCGTCGTGGAATTTACTCAAAGCGGAAAGGAGCTGCGAATACTCCGGCCCCCGGAGCGACTGGTCGTCGAGCAATTCGATCAACAGGGGGACGCTGTACTTTCCGCCCCAGACGGTCAAACCTTCGATGGCCGCACCCCGGTTTTTTGTCCCGGCGTGTTTATCAAAGGCGATTTGCTTCATCGCCCGGGCAATTTGTTTCCGGAGATCGCTCGACGCGACGCCCTGGGGGCCGATCACGTTCAGATGATTCAAGGCGCGCTGCTGATCCTGAGGCGATCCGCCGAGCAGGTCTTCAAGATCCTTTTCCGGAGCGGCGGGAGCGGACTCTCCGCTCCGGGGCGGAGCGGCCGCGTCGGCTGCCGGCTCGGCGGGGGACGGCAAATCGGCGTTCCGATCCTCCCGCCGGTCTCGGTTCCGGGGGGACCGCGGAAAGGGCGTATATCGCTCGGGAAGGAATTTCCAAACGAATTCGCGCCGGACCGGATCGAGCCGGACGACTTCAAAATACTCCGGCGGTTTTTCAAAGACGGACAAATCGTCGATCGGTCCGAAGGTGACGCACCAGTCCTTCCCCTGGAGTTCCTGAAACGCGTAGAACCGGTTCCCTGCTTCGGCCGCCGGAGGGCCGCCCGACGCCGGGGACCGCGTTGCCAGGATACTTTGCCGCTGGACGCGCATCCGGGCCTCAAAAGCCGCCCCGGGGGAGGCGTCCTGCATAACGAGACGGCAGGTCCGGTTCGTCCCGACCTTTTGCGCGACCTCCTCGGCGGATTGGATCCTTTCGCCTTGTCCGCCCGGCGGCGGAGGCGGAGGGGATTGCGGATTCGAGAAGGATGCCGGGGGAGGAGGCAAGGACGGCGACGCTCCCCCGCGAGACGCGGCCGGCGAGGGAAAGTGCGAAGTCGCACGCGATGGCCCGCCGATATCGGCCATGGAGAAAAACGTTCCGGCCAGCGCGAAGAGATCGGCCGGCGTGATTCCCGGAATACTGCGGATTCGTTCCATTTCCTTTCTCATGTCCTGTTTTTTTTCCTCCATCACCTCCTTGCGACGGTCCAGTTCTTCCTTGGAGACCAGTTCCTGACCCGCCTCCTGATCGATGCGCTTGGCTTCTTCCACAAGGTCCTTGATGCGTTGGATGATGGATTTGATTTCCGGCAGGGCCGCGTGGAGGGAATCGTGGGAATCAATTTTCCGGAGCTGGTCGATCAGATCATCAAAGCGGTCCTCCACGGAATCGAGCAATTGTTCCGCTTTATTCTTCCAGGGATTGCATCCGCCGGAACTTATAATCATCGCCAGGAGCAATCCCCAGAGGCACAAGCATCCCGTGCGGCGTCGGGAAGGACGGCTTTTCGAGGTGACGCGAAGACGCATTACAGGCTCCCTTTTCTCAGGAAACGAAACCGATGCGACCTGCCGATCATCGTTACGGATCAAGAATATGATAGTTCCCTTTCCCCTTCGCTAAAATCCCCCCCGCCCCCTGGTCAAAACGGGGAATTCGGGCTATTTTTTACTTTCTCTATTCGAAGATTCAATAATCGTTTAGGTCTAATAAGAAACCATGACGACACCCGATTTCGATCCGATCACGTACGATTATTCATCTCTGCTGGCCGGCCAGAGCGAGCCGGAGTCCACCCGGCAGACCGGATTGGTCCCGGCCGACCTGAAGTGGTTGGCCCCGCGGCTGGAGGACGTCCGGCGGCAGATGCTGGAAGAGCTGGACCTTTTTCAAAAAGGCGGTCCGGTCCCGGCGGAACTCCAGCCGCTGGACGCCGGTTTCTTCGACCTGCCGGAACAATTCCTCGGTCCCCGGCGCCGAGACCTGGAGGCGATCCAGCAGACGGCCGACCGGCTGGCCGCGGAGTGTGATCGGGTGGTCGTGTTGGGGATCGGCGGCTCGTACATGGGCGCGCGGGCGCTGATGGAGGCGTGCTGCCATCCCTACTTCAACGAACTGCCGCGGAAGCGGCGGGGCGGCCGGCCGCGGATGTACTTCGAGGGGAACAACGTCGATAACGACGCCCTGCAGGGACTGCTCGACCTGGTCGAGGGGACCGACGATTGGGCGATCGTCGTGATCAGCAAGAGCGGCGGGACGCTGGAAACGGCCGTCGCCTTCCGGCTGTTGATCAACGCCCTGCGGCGATCCTGCGGCAACGACCGGGAGAAACTGCGGCGGCGGATCGTTCCCGTCACCGGCCGGTCGGGCAGGCTCCGCGAACTGGCCCAGGCCCTCGGCTGCCCGGCGGTCTTCCCGATCCCCGACGGCGTCGGCGGGCGGTACTCGGTGTTGACGGCCGTCGGCCTGCTGCCGGCCGCACTGTTGGGTCTGGACGTCGAACATTTGCTGGAAGGGGCCGCCGCGATGAACGAGCGGTTCCGCACGGCCCCGCCCCTTTGCAGTAGCGAAAGAAAGGGGGCTGGCTCCGAGCGCAGCGAGGTGCCTGTCCCCTTTCTTTCCAGTAATCCGCCGCTGGACTACGCCGGCGTCGGCCGGCTGATGGAAGTCCGCCGCGGGGCCGTCACCCGCGTCCTCTCCACCTGGGGTAAAGGATTGGAGGCCCTGGGACTGTGGTACGATCAACTCCTCTCCGAAAGCCTGGGCAAAAACGGCCAGGGGGCCACGCCGATCACCGTCGTCAACACCCGGGACCTCCATTCCCGGGGACAGCAGCACCAGGAAGGCCGACGTGACAAGCTGATTACGAACGTGTTCGTCGAGAAGCCGAACCGCGACCTGCTGGCGGTGCCGCAGTCGGAACTGGACCAGGACCGGCTTAACGAGTTGGCGGGAAAAACCGTGCCGGAGATCCTGCACGCGGCCTTTACCGGCACGAACCGGGCCTACGCCGACGACTACCGCCGGACCGCCACGATCAGTCTCCCCCGGCTGGATGAGGCCTCGCTGGGACAACTCCTGCAAATGCTGATGCTCGCCACGGTGGCCGAAGGCCGGCTGATCGGCGTCAATCCCTTCGGGCAGCCGGGCGTGGAGGCGTACAAGAGGAACATGAACGCGATCCTCCGCCCCAAGAAATAACGGAGAAGTCTCTCCCCACTGGTCCGGGCGTTTTACGCCACGAGCCGCTTTTTCCCTCGGCGAACGGCGAACAGCAGCGCAGCAGACGACAGGAGGAGCCACGTCGAAGGTTCCGGAACAGGAACGCAAATCGGATCGGAAAAGTCGATGTACGCCCAAACAAATTGCGTGTTCTGGGCGGAAAGCGTCGAGGATCCGGTAAGGTCGTAGGAACGGATGAGGAAATTTCCCAGGCCGTCGTTCTCATAGCACATAATGTTGTCGTCGGGCGCGGTCACACCGCCCGAGGTGGCTTCGTAAGCGATCGAGAGAATCAGCATGCCCGTCTCGGGCGATTCACCGGGGATCGTCAGGCGATAAACGCCCGCGGACTGCCTGGTCATGGTAAACGTGCCGGCGGAGTTGAGATTCGCGCCGTTGATTCCATCATAGCGTCCTCCGATCAGGTTCTCGGTGTCGTAGGGGAGGTACAACAAGCTCCAATCGGCGTCGATGCCGGTGGCCGCGAAATTGGCGGCGTTGTTCTGGACGCGGATGTCCCAACCGCTGCCGTCGCTGCGCACGCCCGTATCGACGATTTTATTGCTGTTGTTGTTTCCGACGGCGAACAACATGCCGTCGCTGCGGGAATCGACGTCCAGGTCAACCGCGTATCGGCCAGTGTTGCTGCGGCTGACCATGGACGAGACGACGCCCTGGGCGGCAGCCAAGGTGCCGTCGGCGTTGACGTGGGCACCCTGCCAGCCGGCGTCGAATTCGAACCAGGCGGTGGAGACGTTGAAATTCACCTCGGTCGACGTGGCCTGGCCGGCCTGGGTAACGGAAAGGGCTAACTGCCCGTCGGAAAAGCTGTTCCGGCCCACCTCGACAGTGGCACGATAGCCGTCGCGGAGATTCTGGGCGACGGTGGCCATCAGGATTCCCTTGGAATAAGTGACGTCCTCGGGACCGACGGTGAGCTGGTAATCGCCCTGGTTGTACTGCCAGGTCGTTCCTACCTGAGGCGTACCGGACTGGGGCACCGTGAGAGTGAATGCCGCCTCGCCGGGCTTGGCGGGACCGCTGACAACCATATTCGCTCCCACGGCATGCCTCATCAGGGGCGGCGGCGAAGACAGGGAAATGGTGAACTGCTGGTTGGGATTCGTGAGATAGGACTCGAGCGTCGAGGAATAGGTGCGGATGTTGACCGTTTCACCGTCGGGCATGAACTCCAGGAGGCGCATGTATCCGTTGCCGCCGTTGGTGATCGACTGGTAATTGGCCAAGACGTGGTGGACGACGTTCCCCTGGTCGCCAACGGTGGTGGCGTACGCGGTTAGGTCGTAAAGGACGTGCCCGTTGAAGACGAACTTCAAGTTGGGATTGTCCTTCAAATGCTGCCACATTTCCATCCCGTCGTTGGGAGGCGGCGTCATGCTTCCGAAACCGTAGGCGTGGGGATTCCACCGCTGCCCCGTCCCTTTGGTGTTCCAATCATAGAGGGTGCCGTCGCAATACAAGTTAGCGTGGGTGACGATGATGGCCTGGCGGTCGGGATTTGCCTTCATCAAGCCGTCGGCCCAATTCAAGATCTCGTCGCGGGGCCCGAATTCCAGAGCAAAAACGAGCCAATCCTTGCCGCCGGCGCTGAAGAGGGAATAACTGTTCAAGGGCGAGTTCGGTTCGTCGGGATACACGCCCCCGAAGGTCGGCTGGTTGTCCAGGCGGCTTACGGGAAAATAATTCGCCATCAACGACGACCGATCGGTCGAGTCGCTGGTGTAATCGTGATTGCCCGGAGCAATCGAGTAATTAATGCCCGCATTGTCCAGCGTCTGGAAGGCCGTGGAAGCGACCGACCATTGGCTCGTGGTGTTGCTGCCGGTTACGTCACCCTCGTGCAAGACGTAGGCCAGATTCAGGGTGTTTTTGTTCGCGGCTAGGAATGAGGTTTGGGAGTAAAAGATGGACGGATACGAAGCGGCGTAATACTGTGTGTCCGGCAGGATCGCCAAGGTCCATCCACCGGGCGTTACGGGAAGCACCGTCGCCAAGGTCGGGGAAACCATACCCAACGCCGTAAGAGCCCAGGTCAACGCAATCATTGCAGAATTTTTCATGCGCGATATCTCCCCAAGGCGGTCTTTATGAAAACAGGGTGCAACGAAATTTCGTTTATGTCGCGGCAAAAAGTCGCCGCTCCTCTTTGGCGGGGCAGCCCAGCATATCACATATATTACAACAGTATAGCCATTGCCCCCCACCTTGCTCAACCAAAAAAATCGAAAAAAACGCTACAAGTACACTCGCCCGCCGGTTTTGACCGCCTCGACATCACAGATCTGAAAAGAGGAGAAAAAAAGACAACCGTGGAAATTATCGAGGTTTTTAGATCACATCAAAGGAGCCAGTTCGTTTTTCACAACACTCATCAGCAGATTTTACGACCTGCCTCCGGAGGAACAAAATTTTATTTAAAATGATATAGTTTTCTTGTTTTATCACCATCAAAATGCCGTCCCCGCCGAGCTATCCAAACGATCCCTGGAAAAAACCCCTTTCAAGGATAAGAAAAAAACCATCGTTGACGACGCTCAAGCGATGTACGCTACCGCAAAATCAAGGTTTTTCTTGCGAGGAGGAAGACGGCGGCGGTCAGAAAGAGGAATCCGACCGAAGGTTCCGGAACGGGAGTGGCGTCGCTGCCGGCGCCTCCGATAGACAGCGTGGAGACACAGATCGAGGAAACCGTGAGGGTGGAATCGTCGGAGACGCAAACGGCGCCGGTTCCGACGAGTGAATTCAGGGTTGCGATCGCACCTTCGGTCACATTCAACGTTGCATCTCCCAGGTCCAGGTCGTCCGTGATTAAAGTGCCTTCAATCTGTATGGCGTCGACGACGAGGGAGCCATAAATTTCGAGGGTCCCGTCGCTTTCAACCATGACGCCGTCGTCGATGTTCAGTGAATCGCCCTCGGGGATGACGACTTTACCGCCGCCGCTGACGGAGAGCGAAATTGCTTCGTGATCGCCGACGACCGTGACGGTTTGGGGTGTGTTCACGACGGCGTAAGCGGAGTAGTTGGGATAGATGGGCATCGCACCGGACCAGGCAGGTTCACCCCAGACGCCGTTGCGGGTGGCATTCCAGGTCATGGTGTGGGGGGCCACGGGGGCGCGGATCGGATCGGAAAAATCGATGAACGCCCAGACGAAGTGAGTATCTTGAGGATTCAGCGTGGTCGTACCGGTCAGATCGTACGAATTGATGAGGAAATGTCCCAAACCGTCGCTCTCGTAGTTTAAAATGTTGTCGTCGGGCGCGGTCATACCGCCTGAGGTTCTTCCATGAGCGATCGAGAGGATGAGCATGCCCGTCTCGGGCGACTCGCCGGGAATGGTCAACTGATACTCGCCGGTGCCGATGTGTTCCATGGTGAAAACGCCGGCCGAGTTGAGATTGATTCCATTGAATCCGTCGTAGCGGCCGCCGATAAGATTTTCGGTGGTATAGGGGAGATACAAAAGACTCCAGTTGGCGTCGTTGCCGGCGTCGTAGAAATTGTCGACGTTGTCCTGGACGCGGACGTCCCAAGCGCTGCCGTCACTCAGGATCCTCGTATTGGCGATCTTATTGCTGTTGTTGTTGGCGATGACAAACAACATGCCGTCGTTGCGGGAATCGACGCCCAAATCGACCGTGTAGCGACCGGTGTCGTAGTGGCTGACCATGGACGAAGTGACCCCCTGGGCTGATTCAATGGTGCCGTTGGATTTAACGTGGGCACCCTGCCAACCGGCGTCGAACTTGAACCAGGCGGTGGCGACGTTGAAATTGACCTCCTCCGCGCCGGTTTTACCCGCTTCCGTGACGGAAATGCCGAATTGACAGTCATCAAAGCTGTCTCGTCCTACCTCGACGGTGGCGCGGTGGCCGTCGCGCACGTTCTGGGTGACGGTGGCTAGGAGGATGCTCGTGGGGGACGTGGTGTCTTCGCCGCCGACGATGATCTGGTAATCGCCCCGATTGCGCTGCAAGGTGGTTCCCACCTGCGGCAAGCCCGATTGCGGTACCGTGATCTCGCCGACGATGTTATCTTCGGGTTTGGTTTCGCCCGCGACCACGAGATTCGCTCCCACGGCGTGGCTGACCAGCGACGGGGGCGAATTCAACGTTAGCGTGAAATCCTGGTTGG
This sequence comes from Pirellulales bacterium, assembly GCA_016936015.1. Lineage (GTDB taxonomy): Bacteria > Planctomycetota > Planctomycetia > Pirellulales > Thermoguttaceae > JAFGPV01. The sequence goes on along the minus strand of JAFGPV010000059.1, from coordinate 18,952 downwards.
GGGCCGTCATATAGGAATCGAGGGTCGGCGAATAGGTGCGGACGTGGACGGTGTTTCCGTCGGGCAGGAACTCCAAGAGCCGCAGGTATCCCTCGCCGCCGTTGTCCATAAACTGGTAGTTGGCCAAGAGGTTGTGGACGACGTTTCCCTGATCTCCCGTGTCGGCCAGGTACCCGGCCCCGTCGCGTTGCACGTGCCCGTTGAAGATGAACTTCAAATTGGGATTGTCCTTTAGTTGCTGCCACATCTCCTCGCCGTCGTTGACGCCGCCGGGCAGACTGGCGATGGGGTCGGTATGAGGGTTCCAGTGTTGCGAACTTCCCTTGGCGGCCCAATCGTGCCGCGTGCCGTCACAGTAGAGATTGGCGTGAGTGACAATGATGGTTTGACGGTCGGAATACGTCTTCATCAAGCCGTCCGCCCAGTTGACGATCTGATCGCGGGGACCATATTCCAAGGCCAGCACCAGGTAGTCGGCGCCGCCGGCGCTGAAGAGCGAATAACTGTTCAACGGCGAGGTCGGCTCGCCCGGATACACCCCACCGAAAGTCGGCTGGTTGTCCAGACGCGACACCGGAAAGTAGTTCGGCATCAACGACGTTCGGGTATTGGAGAGATCGTGGTTGCCGGGCGTGATGGCGTAAGGGATACCGGCGTTGTCCAGAGTCTGGAAGGCCGCGGAGGCGACGCTCCATTCGGCGCTATTGTCGTTATTCGTGACGTCGCCTTCATGCAGGACGAACGCCAGGTTCAATGTGTCCCTGTTATCCGCCAAGAACTGGGTTTGATCGTAAAAGATCGAAGGATACGAAGTAGCATAATTCTGTGTATCCGGCAGGATCGCCAGGGTCCAGGCGCCGGAAGTGACGGGGAGTACCGCCGCCGGGGCCTGGCATATCGCGAAAATTGTTGCGAAGACACAGGTTATCCTGAATTGCAGAGACTTCTTCATATTCAATGGCCTTCTTAAATTGATGACAACGATTCACAATAGTATACCTAATGACAAATCAGCAACACCTTTATTTATAGACCATATATTACTATCAACATTCTAACGGAAAGCTATAACGCGAGCAATGGTATACCTTTGATTTCTTAGGATATCAATATTTCCCGCGGCGAGAAAAACAGCACCATCTATAGCGGGAAGATCAACTATGCCTCGGATTGTCCTGCCCTACGAGGAGGGAACTCCGTACAATCAACAGATTCAACGGCTTGCCCCCCCACCTCTCCGGAAAACATGCCCCATTACCGCCTCCTGGCGATTGACATCGACGGTACGCTGGTCAACAGCCGCGACGAGCTGACGCCTGCGGTCCGAGCGGCGTTGGATCGGGCAGGGCGGTCGGGGATCCGGGTAGTGCTAGCCACGGGGCGGCGATACCGCCGGACGCTGCCGTTGGTGGCCCCCCTGGGGATCGACGTCCCGCTAGTGACCGCCGGCGGGGCGCTGGTCAAGGACCCGGCCGATCATCGCACGCTCTTCAAGGCGGAGTTTGAGGAAGAGTTGCTCCGCAAGGTGGCGCGGGAGATCGACCGGTGCGGCTACGATCCGGTGCTCAGCGGCGACACGTTTTCGGAAGGGTTCGATTTTTATCTGGCCCGGGCGAATGCCCGAAACGACGAACTGGCGGAATATCTGACGCTGAATCCTCACGCCGGTCGGGTGTGGCCGGATTTATTGTCCGCCCCTCCGCCGGGCGTGTTCCAGTGCTGCGCGATGGGCGGCAAAGAAGAAATGCTCGCCGTGGAGCGGCGGCTACACAAAGCGTTTCCCGGCCGGTTGGCCAGCCACGTGGTCCGGCCGCCGCGGTATTGCGGATTTCTGACCGAGGTCTTTCCGGCCGGGGTGTCGAAGTGGTCTGGCGTCCGGCACCTGGCCGAGCAGTGGGGCATCGCCGACGGGGAGATCTGCGCCGTGGGCGACGACGTGAACGACATCCCCATGATCCGCGCGGCCGGGCTGGGCGTGGCGATGGGCAACGCGCTGCCCGAGGTCAAGGCCGCCGCCGACCGCATCGCCCCGACGCACGACGACGAAGGGCTGGTGCAGGTGGTGGCGTGGTTGTTGGACCGATAATCCTATTTCACCACCGCGCCGGGTTCGCACTCGCGGTCTGGGCGGATGAGCACGACGCCCTGAGGATCGCCGGCGGCCAGCAACATGCCGTGCGACTCTTCGCCGCGGAGCATGGCCTCTTCAAGGTTGACAAGCACCACGACCTGCCGGCCGGCCAGTTCCTCGGGCTGGTAGTGCGGCCGGATGCCGGCGATGATCTGTTTTTCTTCCTCGCCGAATCGGACCTGCAGGAGCATCAGTTTATCGGCGTTGGGGTGCGGCCGGGCGGACAGCACCGTGGCAATCCGCAGGTCGAGCTTGGCGAAATCGTCGTAGGCGATCGTCGGTTTCATGGGATGCGCTTTTGGTAAATGAATTATTAGATTTCCTTTGGTGGAACCAGGGGAAATTAATACATGAGTTTTCAACGCCCAGCGATGGCAATCGCGGGGGTGATGCTTGATCCATTTTCACCCCCGGGACCGCCGTCCCGGGGCATCGAGGGAGTATAAACAGTCGAAAGATCAAAAACAGGCGGCAAATATCCTATTCCACTCCTCGGTTGCCGTCAAAGGGGGGTGTGTCGAGGATTGAATTTCCGCAGGGCATCGGATAACGTAAAAAATGGCGAGACGAAGGGTCCTTTTTTTCCTGATCCTCTTTTTGCTAAACCGCAAGCGGTTTAACGGGGGAATCGCTGGTGAACTCCAGAGCTTTGATTTGCATCGGCTATCTTCTCCTTCAGGCCGGGGCCGCCCGGGGCGAGGGGGACACGTTGGCCGACGCCCGGAAGGCGCTGATGGCGGGCCGCTACGCCGAGGCGGCGGAACTGTTCGCACCGCCGGCCAAGGAGCGTCCCGAGGCGGCGCTGGGGCTTTCGCGATGTTACAGCCAACGAGGGAAAGGCAAGGAAGCGCTCAAGGCGCTCCGCCAGCCCGGGAGCCATCCGCTGCTGCTGGCGGAGCTTGCCCGGCTTGCGTTCGAGCGGGGCGATTACGCGGCGGCCCGATCACAGGCCGAGGAGGCCGTGAAGAAGGAACCGGATCAACCGCTGGCCCGATGGATTTTGGCCGAGACGGACCGGGCGGCTGGGCGCTACGACGAAGCGGAGCGGGGCTATCGCCGGTTGATCCGCTATTACAACCAGCACGACGTCCGCGATCCGGAGGCGCTGCGGTGGATCGGCCGGGCGGCCGCCCAATCGGCCCGGTGGAACCGGCAGGCGGAGCAGTTTCAATTCCTCGTCGGGGAACTTTATCCCGGCATGGTGGAATTGCAGGCCGACTATTGGCCGGCCTGGTACGAGATGGGGCTGTTGTTTCTCGAAAAGCACAATCCGGCCGAGGCCATGAAGGCGTTCGGTGAGGCGGAGAAGATCAACCCCATGTCGGCCGAGGTCCATGCGGCCTTGGCCCGATGCCGGCTCGAAGAGCGGGATTACCCGCGGGCCAACGCCGAACTGACCCGGGCGTTGGAGATCAATCCCCGGTTGCTCGATGCGTGGTTGGTCAAGGCCGACCTGGCCTGGGGGAGCCTGGAACCCGACGAGACGCGGGAGATCGTCGAAAAACACCTCCTGCCGCTTCATCCGAACGACCCTGAAATGCTCGGCCGATTGGCGGCGTGCTACCTGCTGCTCGACGGACTCCGCACAGAGGATACGGATTCCCGCTTTGCCAAGCTCCTGGAAAAAGTGTTGGCCCGGAATCCGCGGCCGGGGGAGTTTTATTTCACGCTGGCAATGCAATTGAAAGGGCATAACCGGCAGCCAGCGGCGGAAAAATACCTGCGCGAGGCGGCCCGGGCGATGCCCAAACTGCCGGGACCGAGGGCTCAGCGGGGGCTGCTGCTAATGGCGATGGATCGCGTCGAGGAGGCAAAACCGCTCCTGAAGGACGCCTTTGCGGCCGATCCGTTCGACGTCCGGTTGCACAACAGCCTGAATCTCCTGGAGGTACTGGAGCGGATGCCGCTTCGGGAGACCGAGCACTGCCGGCTGCGGACCGCCGAGGAAGACGTTCAACTGGCGGAGGCCGCCGTCGAGGAATTGGAAAAAATCTATCCGGAACTCTGCCAACGGTTCGGCTACACGCCGCCGCGGAAAGCGCCGGTGGACATCTTCCGCGAGACGGACGGCCAGACCGGCCACGCCTGGTTCAGCACCCGCGTCAGCGGCCTGCCGTTTGTCGGCACGGTGGCGGCCAGCACCGGCCGCCTGGTGGCGATGGTCTCGCCCGGCGAACCGGACCTCGCGCACCGGTTCAACTGGGTCCGGGTCCTGCGACACGAATTGACGCACGTGATCACGTTGCAGCAGACGCATTTTAATATCCCCCACTGGTACACCGAGGGGCTGGCCGTGTGGTCGGAGGAGACGCCCCGGCCCGCCGTGTGGAACCGGCTGCTGATCGAGCACGTGCCGGAGGGAGACCTCTTCAACCTGCGGACGATCGACTCCGGATTCACCAGGGCGAAATCCAGCCGGCGTTGGAACCTGGCCTATTGCCAGGCCGAGTTGTACGTCGACTACATGCGGCAGCTTGGCGGCGAGGCGTCGCTGCGGCGGATGCTGAACGAATACGCCACAGGGCGGACCACCACGGAAGCGATCGACCGGACCTTCGGCCGGAGCGAAGAGGAATTCGAGCGGGGATACCTGGACTTCATGAAAAACACGACGGCCGAACTGCGGCGCCTCGATTGGCCGGAGAAACGGGAGCTGAACGACCTGCGCGAGGCGGTGCAAAAGGATCCCCGCAGCGCCGCGGCCGCAGCGCATTTGGCTTTTTACTACGTCGAGCGCGGGGCGTGGCCAGAGGCCGAGCAGTGGGCCGGGAAGGCGCAACAGCTTCAGCCCCGGCAGCCGCTGGCCGCCTACGTGCTGGCCCGGTTGTGGGTCAAGGCTGGCCAACCGGGAAAAGCCGTCGAAATTCTGGAAAAGGACCTTGATCCGGCTGCCCCGCAGCCAAACGCCCTGGAACTGCTGGCCGATTTGAAACGTAATGCGAAAGACTACGCCGCGGCCGCCCGGTGGTACGTGCTGGGCGAACGGCTCGACGCCGTCAATCCCCTGTGGACGCACTCGTTGGTCCGCCTCTACCAGGAGTCGGGCGAGAGCGAAAAGCTCGAGGCGGCGCTTTCTCGGCTGGCGGAGGCCGATCGGGACGAATTGGACGCCCGGCTGAAGCTTGCCGAGTTGGCGTTGAAGAGGAAAGACGTTGCGGCGGCGAAAAAATGGGCCGCGGAGACCCTGGAAATTGACGTGGAAAACGCCCCGGCCCGCCGGGTCCTGGCGGAAGGGCAGGCGAAACGACATAATAATAAGGAATAAACCAGCAAGCCGCGACCGTTGGTCGCCCATGGTTCCGCGACCAACGGTCGCGGCTTTATGAGAGGATCCCATGCCCTCTGCCGAAACTCCCGCCGTGACGCTGGCCGAATTCCAGGAACTGATCCGCCGGATGTACCTCGAGAAGGACGTCGCCCGGGGAATCGAGGGGACGTTCATGTGGCTGATGGAAGAAGTGGGCGAACTGGCCGCGGCGCTGCGGAAAGGCTCGCCTGAAGAGCAGGCCCTGGAGTTCGCCGATGTGCTGGCCTGGCTGACGACAATCGCCAACGTGGCGGGCGTGGACCTGACCCGGGCCGTCATGGAAAAGTACGGCCGGGGCTGCCCCGGCTGCGGACGCTTCGTCTGCGTCTGCCCCGACGCGGGAAAACCGTGACGAAAGGATGAGGAGTGAAGGATGAGGGATGAATTATGAATGATGAAAAGTACGGAGTACGGAGTACAGAGTTCATGCACGGCCCGCCGTCCACTGTCCACTGCCCACTGTCCACTGCTCAAAGTCCCCTTCGTGTCGCTCAACATGCAATTTGCAATTTGCAATTTGCAGTTTGCAATAAATTCCTCTCCCTATTCCTCCTCGCGACGACGTCTTTGTTGTTTTCCTGCCCGCCGGCCGCGGGTCAAACCGTCAAGCCGCCGAAGTTCGTCGAGATCCGGGTGGGGCTGGGCAACTGCTACAAGGCCGGGCTGTGGACGCAGGTGGATCTGGCGCTCCGCGGCGGCGACGAGGCGCTGGCCGGCGTGGTGCTGGTCGAGACGGACGACGGGGACGGCGTTCCCAGCGTGGTGCCCCTGCCGGGTAAGGCTCAAAACCCTAAGCGGGTGCAGGTGCTGCCCGGCCAATTCACGCCGATCCGGTTGTACGTCCGCTTCGGCCGGACGGACAGTCGGCTCACGGCGCGGTTCGTCGTGGGGGACAAGCTGGCGGCGATGCGAACCTTTGAGGCGAGCCTGGAGCCGGATGAGGTCCATTACGCGGAAGCCGCCGACTTGCAGCCGATTTACGCCGTTCTCGGCGCGTCTACGCTCGGCGTGGACGCGGCGATTTCGCGCCTGAATCTGGAGACGGACCAGCAGCCGCTGACGGCCCGCGTCGCCCGCGCCGAGGAGTTGCCGACCCGGTGGTACGGCTACGAGGGGATCGACGCGATGCTGATCGACACCGATCAGGTCGACCTCTTCCGCAATCTCCCGCCGGACAGCGTCCAGATCGAAGCGCTCGACCGGTGGGTGTGGCTGGGAGGCCGGTTGGTGCTGAGCGCGGGCCGGAACGCGGAGTCGGCCTTCGGCCCCGCGTCACCCTGGCGCCGATTCCTGCCGGGCAAGCTGGAAAAGGTCGAGTCGCTCTGGCAAACCGCCGCCCTGGAGAGCTACTGCGGCGGCAGTACGCCGTTGGCGCTGGGCGGTAAGGACGCGGCGATTCCCGTCGCCCGGCTCCGCGACGTTGAGGGCGTCGTCGAACTCCGGGAGGCCGACCTGCCGCTGGTCGTCCGTGCGCCGCGGGGGCTGGGACAAATCATCTTTTTCGCCGCCGGCCTTGACCAGTTTTCGCTGCGGAAATGGGCGGACCGCCCGCGGTTGGTGGGCAAGTTGATCGACCTACCGCCGGAAAAATCGGCCGAGGCCCAGGAGAATCAGGAGCTCGCCTACTCAGGCTACAGCGACCTAGCCGGCCAGTTACGCAGCGCCCTGGATCAGTTCACGGGGGTGCGGGTGATCTCTTTCGGCTGGGTGGCGCTGCTGATTATCATCTACATTTTGCTGATCGGACCGGGCGATTTTCTGTTCCTCCGCCGGATCGTCAAACGAATGCAATGGACCTGGCTGACGTTCCCCTTGATCGTGCTGGGCGTCAGCCTGGCCGCCTACTACGGGGCCTACGCACTGAAGGGCCGGCAACTGCGGCTGAACCAGGTCGATCTGGTCGACGTGGACGTCTCCTCGGGACTGGTCCGCGGCACAACCTGGCTGAACCTCTTCAGCCCGCGGATGGAGACCTACAATCTGCACCTGAAACCCCGCCTGCCCGACGGCGCGGAGGCGAAGGATCACGGCGGCTACTTTGCCTGGCTGGGACTGCCGGGCTACGGCTTCGGCGGGATGCATCCCCGGGGCGCCGGGCCGTCGGCGTGGGGCCAACCGTACTTCTTCTCGCCCGACTTGAAGGAACTGGAGAAGGTTCCCGTCCAGGTGTGGTCCACGAAGAGTTTTACCGGGCGGTGGTTCACCAAGACAGGAAATGAACCCGTCGCCCTGGAAGCCGACCTGAGCGACAACGATCTGACGCTACAGGGAACGCTGCGGAATCCTCTGACGTTTCCCCTGACGGATTGCCTGCTGGCCTACGACCGCTGGGCCTACGAGATCCCGCGGATCGAGCCGGGCGAGTCGGTGCGGATCGGTGCCGAGACCAGCCGCAGCGAGCTGAACAACCTGTTGACCGGCCGCCACATGGTCGCCGAGAATCCGATGGATCAATACCGGATCGTCTCCACGCCCTACGATCCCGAGAGTGACAATACCGGAAACATTTTACGGATGATGATGTTTTACCAAGCCGCCGGCGGACGCCGTTACACCCAGCTCTCCAACGGCTACCAGACGTTCGTCGATTGCAGCCTGTTGCTGCAAACGGGCCGGGCGATCCTCGTCGGCCGAGGACCGGCGGCGGATGAATTCCCAAAGCAAGGCGCCCAGTTGATGCGCGGCAATCAACCGTTGTCCCATCCCGACGACCGTCACGCCGTCTTCTACCGTTTCGTCTTTCCCGTGAAGAAAAAATGATCAAGACCCAAGACCTGTCCAAAGTATACGGCGAACTGCACGCCGTGAATAATCTCAACCTGGAGCTGAGCGAAGGCGATTTGTTCGGCTACATCGGGCCGAACGGCTCGGGCAAGACGACCACCATGCGGATCCTCGCCACGCTATTGCAGCCCACCTGGGGCGAGGCCTACGTCGCCGGGTACTCGATCTACACCCATCCCAAGGAGATCCGCCGCCTGATCGGCTACATGCCCGACTTCTTCGGCGTGTACGACGACATGAAGGTGATCGAATACCTCGAGTTCTTCGCCGCCGCCTACCGCATCAAAGGCCCGCAGCGAAAAAAAATCTGCAACGAGGTCCTCGACCTGGTCGATCTCGGCTACAAGCGCGACGCCTTCGTCACCAGCCTCTCGCGCGGCATGACCCAGCGGCTGGGGCTGGCCCGGGTGCTGCTGCACGATCCCAAGGTGCTGCTGCTGGACGAGCCGGCCAGCGGGCTGGACCCGCGGGCGCGGATCGAGATCCGGGGGCTGCTAAAGGAGCTGCGGAAGATGGGCAAGACGATCCTCGTCTCCAGCCACATCCTGCCCGAGCTGGCCGACATCTGCAACAAGGTCGGCATCATCGAGCGGGGCGTGCTGTTGGTCAGCGCCAACGTCTCCGACGTGATGCGGCAGGTCCGCCAGCATGTCCTGCTGCACGTGGGCGTGGCGGAAAACCTCGACGGCGCCGCCAAACTGCTCGGGCAGAGCAAGTTGGTCGATAAGATCGAGCCCCGCGATGGCCGGCTCTTCGTCACCCTCAAGCCCGACGCGACCGACTACAGCGAACTGGCCACCGTGCTGGTAGAAAACGGCTTCAAATTGAATCTCTTCAAGGAAGACGAGATCAACCTGGAGACGGCGTTTATGGCGCTGACGAAAGGGATTACGGCCTGAATTCGCATCTTTTTTTCTCCAAGGGATTATCCTGTAAAGTCGATAATGAAAATCATCTTGCCAGGTAAATCGTCTTGCCAAGTGATATTGCAATAGCTATAATTGTAGAGCGGGTCTCACAAGGATTTTATGAGGTATTTTGCCATTCTCTGGGACCTGGAAGATGAGCCGGACGGCAATACACGGCATATTGCCGAACATGGAATAACAAGAGATGAAGTGGAGGAGGTTTTGGAAAAACCTTTTATAATCAGTATCAGCCGAACCACGGGCCAGCCCATTGCATTCAGCGAAACGAACACGGGACGATACATTGCCATTGTATACCAAGAAGTCGATTCCGATACGGTTCGTCCGATCACTGCATACGAAATCGGATAAAAGAAATAGCCATGAAACGCATTATCCGCAATCGCCACCGGACGCCTGAAGAAGTGGAAGAGGATCGTAAGGTCCGGGAATTGATCGAGAAAGAGAAGCCGGAACTCAACGCGAAGTTCCGTCACATCATTGCCGAGAGACGCAAAGTGAAAGCGACTGACAAGGGCATACAGACCTTGGGAGGGCGTATTCGGATGACCCGCGAAGCCAAAGGTATGTCGCAAATCCGTCTGGCCGAAACCGCACACATCTCTCAAGGTTACCTTTCACAGCTCGAACAAGACGAGAGAGAGCCTTCGTTGTCCATTGCCACACGCATCGCGCACGCACTGGATCTGTCGCTCGACGAACTCGCTGCTCATATATTGTCTTAATCCACATCTTGGATCTCTCTTCGTTGAATGGAAATCTAGTTCAGATATCCATGCAACCTGCCGTATCGCGCTCGCGTTCCAAATACGTTCGGCCTTGGCGGATGGCGACGTGGTCCCAGGGCAGGGGGGCGGCGGAGGGGTAGGGGAGGTGGAGGAGGGATTCGACGTCGACGCCGGCGTCGGTCAGCGCTTGACGCCAGAGGGCGATATTAAAATGTTCGCGCCAGGCGTCGAAGCGGGCACCGCGGCGCCAGGCCAGTTCGATCGCCTCGCCGACGCGGCGATCGCCCCGGCAGAGGACGCCCTCCAGCCAGCTCGTCTCGACGTCGTGCATCTTCAGTTCCACGCAACGGAGCCGGAGCCGGCGCTTGATGAACTGTTTGGCCTGATAAAAATACTCCGGCCGCTGCATCCCTTGCCACTGGAATGGCGTCTGCGGTTTGGGGACGAAATTCGAGACATTGGCGACCACCGTCGGGTACCGCCCGCGGACCTCCTTGCCCAACCGGGCAATGGTCTCGGACATTGTGACGATGCCTTCCCAATCGGCCTCGGTCTCGCCGGGCAGGCCGACCATAAAATACAACTTTACCCGGTGAAAGCCATTGGCGAATGCCTGCCGGCAGCCGACGTAGAGGTCTTCGTTGCAAAGCGGCTTGCCGATCCGCCGGCGGAGTTCGTCCCGAGCGGCCTCGGGCGCCAGGGTCAAGCCGGAGTGTCGGTCGGTGGTAAGCAACGTGGCGACCATCTTCAGTTCCTCGTTGATCCGCAGGCTGGGCAGCGAGACGGCCACGCCCAACGGCCGGAAGGTTTTTTGGAACCGCCGCATCAGTTCGTCAAATTCCGGATAGTCGCTGGAAGCCAACGACAAGAGCGAAATCTCGTTGTAGCCCGTGGCGCGGTAGGATTCCAGGGCTGCTCCTAAAAGCGTCTCGACGGAGCGGAACCGCAGGGGCCGCTTGATGGTGGTGCTCTGGCAGAAGCGGCACTTGCCGGGGCAGCCCCGCATGATCTCCAACGTGATCCGGTCCTGCACGCACTCGACGTTCGGCACTACGGGCGAGCAGGGCAGGGGAGTGGCATCCAGGTTTTCGACCACGGCCGGCACAATCCGTTCCGGCACGTCGTCCCGGAGCCGGCGGACACCAGCCGGACGGCCGGAATCGTCGTTGGAAGTGTAAAATCGTGGAACGTATACGTAGGGCAGCCGCCGGGCCATCTCCGCCAGCCGCTCCTCCCGGCCACCGCTGCGACCTTTCAGTTCGAGCCACAGGTCGCAGACCGCGGGCAGGGCCTCTTCGCCGTCGCCGAGGACGAACAGGTCGATGAATCGGGCCATCGGCTCGGGATTGACCGCGCAGGGGCCGCCGGCGATCACAAGCGGTTCGTCGTCGCTACGATGGGCCGCCAGGAGGGAGATTCCCCCCAGATCAAGCATCGTCAGGACGTTGGTGTAGCACAGGTCGTACTGGAGCGTGAAGCCGAGGACGTCGAACCGGCAAAGCGGCGTAAAGGTCTCCAGGCTGAAAAGCGGCAGGCCGTGCTCGCGGAGCAGGCGCTCCATGTCGTCGGCCGGCGTAAAGACCCTTTCGCAGGCCCAGTCGCGGCGGTTCATCACGGCATAGAGCACTTGCAGGCCGTGATGGCTCATGCCGATGGCGTACATGTCGGGAAAGGCCAGGCAGAGTATACCCCGCACACGGGCATGGTCCTTAACGACGGAATTCCACTCGCCGCCGACGTACTGCCCCGGCGTTTGGATCCGCGGCAGGATTTGGGCGGCTATTTGTGCTTTCAGTTCCTGGTTGGTCATAAAACCGATTATCCCCGAAAAACCGGAAAAAACCCAGGACGGTTCCACTTGGAAAGGAGTTTTTTCGCGTATAATTATGAGTTGACGGATTATTTTCCATCAAGCCGCGACCGGTGGTTGCGGTTTTTCAGGTGCGACCAGCGGTCGCGGCTTTACGAGGGAAAGTGCCATGAAATACTTCTCATGGGCAGCCGCCCTTTTGCTGTCCCTCCTCGCCATTACTGCCGCCGGGCAGACAAGGAGGACTTTCGAGCAGGCGCGGAACCGGCTGGTCGACGAGGACATCGTGGGCGCCGGAATCAAGAATGCCCGGGTGATCGACGCCATGCGGCGCACTCCCCGACACGAGTTCGTCCCGCTGGGGCTGCGGAACCAGGCATATCTCGACCAGGCCCTGCCGATCGGCGGGAAGCAGACCATCTCGCCGCCGTTCATCGTGGCCTACATGACCGAAGTGCTCGATCCACAGCCGAACGACCGGGTGTTGGAGATCGGCACCGGCAGCGGCTACCAGGCGGCGGTCCTCAGCCACTTAGTCAAGGAGGTCTTCACGATCGAGATCGTCGAGCCGCTGGGCCGGAAGGCGGAAAAGACCTTGGAGAAGCTCCACTACAAAAACGTGCACGTCAAGATCGGCGACGGTTTCCAGGGCTGGCCCGAGCACGCCCCCTTCGACAAGATCATCGTCACCTGCTCGCCGGAAAACGCGCCGGCCGCCCTGGTCGACCAGCTCAAGGAGGGCGGACGGATGGTGATTCCCGTCGGCGAGCGCTATCAGCAGACCATGTATCTGATGAAAAAGGTCAAGGGCAAACTCGAACGCGAGGCGCTCAAGCCGACGCTGTTCGTCCCCATGACCGGCACGGCCGAAGGGGAACGGAAGGTGCAGCCCGACCCGGAAAATCCGCAGATCGAAAACGGCGGCTTCGAGGAGGTCACCGGCAAGACGGCGGAGCCGCTGGCCTGGCACTACCGGCGGCTGGCCGAACGGGTCGAAAGCCCCGACGCCCCCGAGGGGAACCATACCCTGGTCTTCCGCAACACTGAGCCGGATCAGAACGGTTGGATCTTGCAGGGCTTTGCCGTCGACGGGCGGAAGGTCAAAACGCTCGACGTCGCGCTCAAGATCCGCGGCGAGAATCTCCGGCCGAGCCCGGGGCCGAACCACTACGCCGGCTTAGCGATCCTCTTCTACGACGAGAACCGGGCCACGATCGCACTCCGCGCCGTTGGCCCGTGGCGCGGCACCTTCCCCTGGCGGACGGAAACCACCCGGCTCCCCGTCCCCCTCCAAGCCCGCGAGGCCATCCTCCGCATCGGGCTATTTGGCGTCACGGGCGAACTGGCCGTCGATGACGTGAAGATCTCAGCAGTAAAGAAGGAGAAGTAATAGGCAATAGTTGGTTAGGTACTCGGCCGAAACCGCTGATTTCTATCCAGCCCCTATGCCAGTTTGAACCGATCATGGCCAAATATCGTCCACAACCGTTTTTGGGCATGGTGGCGGGGGCGATTTTCGGATTGACCGCGAGCGCTTGTCTTTTCGCCGCGGTCAACAACGATTTTTCGGACCAGGCTGCGATCATTTCTTTACTGTGTTTTGTGTTGGGCGGCACGATGCTCGGACTGGCTCTCGGTCTGAAATTCAATCCAGCCGTTTCGGAGTATTGGCGCTGGCTGATTTATAGCTTGCTATTCGTCAGTTGCGCTTTCGGTGGTTTGTTTCAAGACCGCGGAAGACCATCCCCTGAACCCGGTCTTCTCTCCGGAGTGAATATCTTGCTCATTCCCGCCGTGATTGCCACGGCAATTGCCGTTATCATCAACAGCATATTTCAGTATTCTCATTACATCAACGGCGTCAAGACCGACGCCTCGCGTTTCAGTATCGCCACCATGATGCTCGTCCTGGGTGGGGCATCGGTGGCCTTCGGCCTGCTCCGCTGGATTAACGCCCCGGCCGTTTTCTTCAGCATCGTGGCGGTTTTCATCCTCGGCCGGTTCGCCAGCCTGTTCATTACGGCGATTTCGTGCAAACAGCGGCCCCCGGAGCCGGAAGAATCCCAAGTCTCGGAGAAACCGCCGGGAAAGGATCCTTTCGAAGAGGCCCCTTGAAATCTTTCCTTGCCGGATTCGTCTTTCTTCCGCGACCGCTGGTCGCGGCTTTCCAGGGGATATTATTCACGAAAGCGGAACGGCTCGCCGGCGGCCTCGAACGTGGGGCGGAGGCCGACACTCAGCACGACGCCAACCGCCAGGGCGTGGGCCAGCAGGTTCGAGCCGCCGTAGCTTAAAAGCGGCAGGGCCAGCCCGGTGATCGGCAGCAGGCCGACCGTCATCGCCGTGTTGATCGTCACCTCGACGGCGAACAGGGCCGCCACGCCGTAGGCCGCCAGCCGGCCGAACGGCTCCTGGGTGGCGCTGCCGACGCGGATCATCCGCAATACGGCGAACGCATACAGACCCAACAGCACGGCCATGCCCGGCAGTCCGTAACGCTCGCCGAGGATGCAGAAAATGAAGTCGGTGTGGGCTTCGGGCAGACGGTACGCCGCCGGGTCTTCGGTCGGCTGACCGGCGATCCAGCTCCCCCACGCGCCGCCCAGCGCCCGGACCTGCTTGGCCTGATCGAGATGATACGCGTCGCCGCTTACCCGGGCGCCCGGCAGCGGCTGATCGAACCAAGCGGTAATCCGGGACCGCTGCTCACGACTCATCTGGATCCACAACAACGGCAGGATCAATACACCCGCCGCCAAGACCACGGCCAAGTCGCGCCGCTTGGCCCCGGCGACGAACAGCATCGTCAGCACCACGGGCAGGAACACCAACGCCGTGCCCAGGTCCGGCTCCTTGAGGATCAGCAAGATTGGAACCAGGCTGATGGCCAAAGGAGCCAGCAATCCCCGCAGCCGCCGATAGTTCTCGCGATACATCAGGTATCGGGCCAGGGCCAACACCAACGCCACCTTGGCCAGTTCCGAGGGCTGGATGCCGACCGGGCCGAACCGGATCCACCGATGCGCGTATCGGGTGGGCGGACAAAACAACACGATCACCAGCAACACCAACGCGGTGCCGAACAGACCGTAACTGATCCGCCAAAAGAACCGGTAGTGCGGCCAGGTGACGGCGAGCATCACCGTCAGGGCCATCACGGCAAAAACCGCCTGCCGCCAGCACAAACCGGTGCGGTTCTCCAGTTCCTCGACGCGGGCGATCCCCAAAATCCCCAGTCCCGCCAACAAGACCACCGCCGCCACCAAAGACCACGGCATTCGGCGCGTCCACTGAGAAATGCGCATTCCACTGACCTATTGACTTAACTCAATTAATACCCACATAGAGGTACATAAACATCAATCCATGGCAGGTATTTTCAGAGAGACAAATTCGACAAATCCACGGGTGGTCCTCTGGTAAAACCTTTATATCCGGAAGATATCCCTTTCCCAATACAAAAAACCCGGTATCGATGAAGTGCGAAGATAGATCACTTTACACAGTCAATATGGGCTATATGAACCAATACTTTATTGTTATCATGTGAAATCTACGAAAAATCTCCAAACCCCCCGAGCAGAAAAAAACCCGGTTTTCCACAGGTTTTTCTATCCTACTTGATTTCCGTGCTATGATTGGTAAGCTACAGGACTGTTGTGACAATGTAGCGGGAAAATACTGTACCTCTTTTAAAAGGGAGCGAAGGAGACTATGAATCGACCCAGTTGGAAGAGCGTCATGTTCGTATTGGTAATCGTTGCCGCCCTGTTTGCGGCGACCGATCGAGCCAGCGCGTGGTGGGGCTGCTGTGGACCGACGTACTACAGTTGTTACAGTTGCTGCTCACCGTGTTACTCGTGCTGGGATGCATGCTGCGGCTGCGACGGTTGGTACCTTGGCTGGCGGCCGGGTCCCATCCGGCGTTTGCTGTTTGGACGGTACCGGTGGTATTACGGCGGCAGCTGCTGCTACCCGAGCTGTGGTTACAATTGCTGTTACACGAGCTGCGGGAGCTATGACGTCGATTGCTGTGGAGCCGCGGTGGAAGGGACGGCCCCCCAGACTCAGCCGACGCCGGCTGAGACGCATAAGCCGGTCAAGGAGGCCCCCCAGCCCATGCCGATGACTCCTATGGAAGCGCCCCTTACACCGAGCACCGAGCCGTCGACCATGCCGAGCACCACTCCCTCGAGCGGCATGCCCTCGTTCGAGCCGGCAATGCCCTCGCTGGACGGCGAACCGAAGAGCACCGCGGTTCCCACCCCGGAAAACAGCGGCGTAATCACCGTTTGGGTCCCCTTCGACGCCAAGGTAACCGTCAACGGCCTGGCCACGAAGAGCACCGGCAGCCGTCGGCAATTCGTATCGTACGGCCTGAAGCCCGGTTACAGCTACAAGTATCAAATCCACGCCGAGATCGCACGGAACGGACAGATCGTCGAAGAGAACCGGACCGTGGTTTTGACCCAGGGTGAGGACACGGCCGTTGTGTTTGGACTGGACACCCACGGAGTGGAGAGTCTGGCCTCGACAAAATAACCGGCGTTCTGTTTTCCTTGAATCAATCAAAAACGGCCCTCGCGCCGGATTGCCCGGCACGAGGGTCGTGTTTTTTCCAATTGTGATATTTTGAAAATGTGACATAATACTCGTTCCGATACATGAAGTGGGACAGATTGCCAACCTGTCCTACATTCGATTCCCGATCCCCTTGCCGAGGAGATTTACTCGTGTTTGACTGTGTTGCCGTCGTGGGCGCCACGGGCGCCGTCGGTACGATCATCCGCCAATTGCTGGCGGAGTGGAAGTTCCCCTGCCGGCGTCTGAAATTCGTGGCCTCCAGCCGCATCCCCGGCAGAAAGCTCTCCGTCGACGGCAAGGAGATCCCCGTCGAGGAACTCAAAGGCTCGATTTTCGACGACGTGGAACTGGTCATCAGCAGCACGCCGGACGAGGTCGCCCGCGACTACATCCCCGAGGCGGTCCGCCGGGGTGCGGTGGTCATCGACGAGAGCGGCTACTGGCGGATGGACCCCCAGGTGCCGCTGGTCATCCCCGAGGTGAATCCGGAGGCCGTCAAAAAGCACCAGGGGATCATCGCCAGCCCGAACTGCTCGACCACGCAGTTGGTCCAGGCGCTGAAACCCCTGCACGACGCTGCGGGCGTCCGCCGGGTGATCGTCAGCACCTACCAGGCCACCAGCGGGGCCGGACTGGTCGGCAGCCGCGACCTGGAGAACGGCACTCGGGCCACGCTGGCCGGTGAAGCATACCAGTACGAATGCTTCCCTTATCCGATCGCTTTCAACTGCATTCCCCAGATCGGCGGGCCGAAGCACCAGGGTTATACCTCGGAAGAGATGAAGATGGTCTACGAGACGCGGAAGATCCTCGACGACGAGAACATCCAAGTCTGCCCCACCTGCGTCCGCGTCCCCGTGGCGAACTGCCACAGCGAGAGCATCCTGGTGGAGACGGAGCGGAAAGTGACGGTGGCCGAGGCCCGGGCCTTGTTCGCCGCCACGCCGGGCCTGGCCGTGATGGACGACCTGGAGAAAAAGGTCTATCCCATGCCGCACGTCTGCGACCGGCGCCACGAGACGTTCATCGGCCGGATCCGCGAGGACCTTTCCAGTTCCAACGGCCTGGCGTTCTGGTGCGTCAGCGACAATCTGCGGAAAGGGGCCGCCACCAACGCCGTCCAGATCGGCCTGCTGCTGGCGAAACTCGGTCCGAAGGGACTGCAAGGCGGCCGGATGTAGGGAGATTGCAAATTGTAAATTGCAAATTTCAAATTGCAAATTGAACAACACGATACTTGCTGTAAAACCGCGACTAGGGGTCGCGGTTTTGCGTTTCTCAACTCCATGAACACCTTCCGCCTCACCGTGGCCTACGACGGCACGAACTACTTCGGCTGGCAGGCGCAGACGAAGCGGCCGACCGTGCAAGCGGCATTGGAAGACGCCGTCGAGCAGGTCACGGGGCAGAAAATTCGGCTGCTTAGCAGCGGACGGACCGACGCCGGGGTCCACGCCTTGGGTCAGGTGGTGCGGCTGCGGGTCGAGACGCGCCTTGGGCCGGAAGAGCTGCTCGGGGCGCTCAACGCCGTCCTGCCGCCGGACGTCGCCGTCCGCGACGTGAGGGCGGCCGACGAGGCGTTCCATCCCATCCGCCACGCCCTGCGGAAACGCTACCGCTACCTGATCCTCAACGGCCCGGTCCGCGACGTGCTGCTGCGGCACTACTGCTGGCACTACAACAAAGGCTTGTTGGACGCCGAAGCAATGCACCGCGCCGCCCAGTCGCTGCGGGGCAAACACGATTTCTCCAGCTTTGAGACGGCCGGCGCGCCGCGGAAGAGCAGCGTGCGGACGATCTCCGACATTTTTGTTCGAAGGATGAACGAGGGCAGGGCAGGGGGGCAGGGCGGAATGTTCGGGGAATTGTTTCTCGCCTCGTCGCCGGACGATTGGATCATTTTCGAGGTCGAGGCCGACGGATTCCTCTACAACATGGTCCGGGCGATCGTCGGTACGCTGGTCGAAGTCGGTCGCGGCGCCCGGCCGGAGGGCTGGATCGCCGAGGTCCTCGATTCCCAAAACCGCCGTAACGCCGGCCCGAACGCCCCGCCGCAGGGACTGTTCCTGGTGCGGGTGGAATATCCGGGGGAATGAAAGGCAAGGGATCATCACAACACCAATCTTTTAAAAAACGGCCTTTTTCGGAATTGTTGCACAAGACGGGGGCTTTGGATGCCGTATTTTGCGGTCTCTCGTTTGAATTTTTGAACGCGGTTTTGCCGGAGGAGCGCAAGGGGCGCTCCGAAATGGATGCTCCGCAGGGTGCAAAAAATGGGGATCAGTTGATAGGGATTGGGGATTGGGGATTGGGGATTGGGTGTTTCTCAGTTGGTCATCAAAAGTCGAAAAATGCACGGGAGGGGACCCAGACGGGGGCCTCTCTGTTCTTATGGGGAGGGCGTTGTACAGCATATTTCACTTTTTCCATGTTTTTTATTTTGGGGCTTCTCCTTTCTTCTTGAGGGACGGCCGAGATGAAATGTTTCGCAGGGGGCAAGAGGTCGCCGCCGCGGATTGCCGGTGCATAGTTTCAGCGCAAAGAGAGGATGGTTGAGTCGTATTGCCAAAGAACGGGAATTGGGCTGCTAAAAACGCAGCGATTTTTAACCATGCGGCAGTCGTATTCCGATGATGGTTTTGTTCCGAGATGTTGATGATGATCGACGGGCCGAAGGCC
>JAFGPV010000058.1 GCA_016936015.1 Pirellulales bacterium | reverse complement strand
TTTTTGTGTTTTACAACTCGCGGAAAACACGGAAAAACACGGTTCATCAGACCCCACATTGTGCAACAATTCGAAAAACAGGCGATTTATGCAAAGCACCACTTGCCGGCTTCCAAAAACACCGTAAAAACACGGCTCTTTCGAACCACGGAGAAAAGTGAAATTATTCACCGGGGAGAAAAAACCGTTACGCGTCGTGCAGGTGGAATGTCAACACGTCCTGGAGATGATGGGCCCTTTATCCCTCATCTCTTGCCCCTTGTTCTTTCATCCCTCCTACCGCGCCGCCGGGATGTCGCGGCGCCAGAAGACGACGGCCGCCGCGAAGTAGCAGAGCAGCCCGAGGCCGATCAGCACCGCGTTGCAGCGGAAGGCGACCTCCGAACCGGGATCGGCGTAGAGGATGAGTTGCTGGGGCCGGAAGGCGGTCAAGAAAGAGGCGTACCGGAGCCAGCTTCCCCCCGGCCACATCCGCGAGACCATCTCGATAATCATCGAAACCAGGAAAAAACCCACGGTAATAAAGATCGCCCGCCAGCGGTCGACAATCCACGCGGAAACCAGGCACGTCATTCCCGTCAGGCAAAAGATCAGCGAAAACAAATTCACTGCGCCGGGGGCGAATCGCCCGGGGGAGACGGGCTCCTCGAGCGCGATGGTCCGGATGCCCAGGGCGATGCCGGCCCAGAGGGCCAGGGCCAACAGCAGCGCACCGGCGGTCGAGACCACGGCGGGAATGAAAAGCAGCGTGGGCCGGCGGACCGGCAGCGTGGCCAGGATGTCCATCCTCCCCCGGCCGATCTCGCCGCTGATCGGCGCCGAACCCCGGCCCACCGCCCAGCCGACGCAGACGAGCATCGTCACCACGTGAACGAATAAAACGCTCACCCGACCCGGCGTGCTGATGAGATCGTCGACCGGAAGCCCGGCGACTTTTTCGACGACTTTGCCGACTACCTGCATCAGGGGCGACAGCGCGGCGGCGGGGACCTGGCTCATCAGCCAGATAAAGATCCAACTGAAGCCGACCAGAATCGCCGCGCTGATGGCCCACTGCAACCAGCAGTCGGCAACCGCTTTATGCCACAAGGCACGGTTCATAGGGTTCAGGATACCAGGCCCAAGGATTGAAAACCGGAATTCATCAATGTTCTGAATCCCGACTCCTAATACGGTTTCCCTTGTGAAATAGCGCGTCCATTTTGAAAAATCCAGCGTGTTTTCCCGCAGGGTAAACACGCGGCGAAGCGTTATTTCAGGTTGTGATTGGTATAAGATATGCCGTCCGGCACGATCCCGCAATTCCTCTCTCTTTACCTACCCCCGCATCGGTTAGTAAGATGGATAAAAAGGAAAAACCCTTTTCCCAGGAGCGGTTTCATGCTTGCTGCAATGCTTTGTCTGACGGCGGCGTCGGTGGGGATCGACGCCGGGTGGCAGCCTTTGTCCACGGGGGGGATGGAGTACATCGTCCAACTATCGCCCGACGCCCGCGAATTGCTCCGCTCCGGCCAGATGTTCCAAAGCGACGTCCCGCTGAACGTCCAAGACATCCGGGTGATTCGGATCGTCGTGGGAAGCGAAAAACTGCCCCGGGTCGACGCGCCGCCGGCGCCCGGAGTGATAAAAGTATCTGCTCTCTCGGCCCAAAACCAACCGTCTTCTTCCTCTGCCCAGGTCTTCTCGGCCGAGGAGAAACCGGCCGCCGAGCCGTCCCGGCCCTGGCTGCCGCTGACGGTGGCCTGCCTGCTGGCGTTCGCCTCGCTGGCCGCTTTCGTCTATCTGCTCGGGATCCACCTCGAACTCCGCCGCCGCTATCGCAAGCTGCTGGAAAGCTCGCCGGCGGCCCGATAAAAAATTGGAAATCTCCTACGGCGCGCCTCGTCCCTTTGAACCTGCATCAGTCACTGCTAAAATAACAACGTCTATTTGCCATACATGCCCTATCAACCGGGATCAGGCCCTCATGGATGACGAAATTGAGGTCTTGAAGGACAAGCAGGCTGCAGCCCATGGGGCGATGGAAAAGGCCGAGTGGGCGCGGTTGCGCAAGCTCAGCCTGAACGAGCGGGGCCGTTTGATCGAATCGGCCTGCGAGGCGGCGGCCGTCATCCACTGCAGCCGGCTTGCCGCGGGTATGCCTGACGCCGAGCGCGATCCCTGGCCGGCGTCCACTTGGGAGTTTCTCAAAAGGGAGGCCGCCCGTGTCCGAACCTGATACTCGCGACATTTTACTTAACGCGAAGGAAGAATGGCTCCTAAGGTTGCTGGACAAATATTGCTGTCAGTCGCAGAAAGAGTGGTTCATATTTCCACGAAATGCTTGGATTAAAAAAGAAGAGAACGACGATTCGTTGTCCGAGGTTGTTAGCAGATTTGATTATCAGGAACTTGAAAACACAATTACGGATCTTAACCAACTAAATCTAGCTACTATCAACCGGACCAGTAGTGGAGTTTTTTCCTCGGTAACTGCCTTTGGAAAACAGTATATTCGACGTCTTGATAACCCAGACATTGTCGAGAAACTTAAAGAATGGGCAAGACGTAAACCAGTCATTGCCTACATCATTATTGGAACCATATTGGTAGGATCAATCTGCGGCCTCGTTAGTATAATCATTGAGGTTGTGCAAAAAGTGATTCAGGTTTTAAATCCGGCTTTGTGAGTGGCAAAGGTAATAATACCCCTAAAAAACATCTTGAGTATTTCAAGGCATACTGAAAATCTCAGGCTTTGATCGCCTCTTGGTCGGCATTTTGGATGATGATTTTGGGATTTGTGTTCGGCGGGGGGATGGGAAGAGAACGTTCCTTTAAGATTTGTACGTGTTCTTTCATTCCCCACTTGGCTTGGAACAGGCAATCTTCCACCGAGTGGCCGATACCGGTGAAGCCCTCTAAATCGGGGGAGAAAAAACCGAAATAGTCGGGTTCCTCGGTGGCTTCAATCACCAGAGAATAGGGAATTTCAATCATGCGGGCATTCTCCTGATGACGATCGGATTCCCGCCGCTTTCAGAATGCTGTGGCAGGTTCCCGTGGGCACTTCTTTTGATCCATGATAATCCACGCGGATCAATCGCGGCCAACCCGGCTTTGCGTAGTAGCGAACCGAACCTTTTTCCTTCACGATCCGGAAGCCTTCCTTTTCCAGGAGCCGGACGAGTTCATTGAATTTCACTTCGATCCTCCCCGGTCGTCATCTCAAGTATATCGCGCCGTTATTACTTGAACAAGTGCTTCACTGGTTTTACTGAGGATTATCCCTCCGCGGGCAACTTGATTAACATGCACTGCGTGGAGGGGAGTTCCACGGGGCGTTCGCGTTTGTCGCGGAGGAACTCGTCGAAGGCCTTCCGCACGCCGACCAGGAGCGAGTAATCGTGCGAGAGGATCACGCCGCCGGGGATCAGCAGCGGGTAGAAATACTCCAGGCCTGCCAGCGTGCTCTCGTAGAGGTCCACGTCCAGGTGCACGAAGGAGTAGGTCTTCTTTTCGAGGTCCTGGGCGGAGTCCGGAAAAAGTCCCTGATGAAAATGGACGTTCGGATAGTCCTTCAAATAACCCTGCACCGATTCGAGCGAGCAGGGATACTGGTTGACGCGGTGCACGCTCCGATCGTGCGTGGTTCCCCGGGGCAGTCCCTCAAAGGTATCGAACAGGTGCAGTTCCGCGTCGCCCTTGACCTCGCAGAGGAGCCGGGCCGATCCGCCTTCATACACCCCGACTTCCGCCATCGCGCCGGCCAGGTGGGCGTAGGCCTTCCCGCAAGAGAAGACCGTGTACGCCTCGTAGGCCGTCAGCAGCGACCGCCGCTGGCGGCGGACCTGACGTACCAGCCGCACCGTCTGGGGATCCTTGTGCCGATTCAGCAGGAAGATCTGCACCCGGGATATCGAACTCAGCCATAATCGCTCCAGGGGTCCCCCGCCGATCAGTTTTTGCAGCTTGGGATGATGCGCCAGACTCTTCATAATCAGTGCTCCAGGGGATTGGGATGAAAAGGGGACATCACTGATTTTCCAAAATAAATCAGCGATGTCCCCTTTTTCAGGTTAGGCCGCTTCGGCATTTTCGGTGCCCGGGAACTCTTGGTGATCGGTTAGCTCGTCTTCCGGCTCCTCGGCATCTTCCTCCTTATCCGGCCGGGCGTCGAAGAAATCGGCGTCGAAGGCCCCCGGGGATTTTGGCGCCGGTTTCGGCGGGGGCGGCGGTTCCTCGGCGTGTTCGACCACTTTCACCCGGGCCGGCGATTTGCGGGGCGCAGCCGGGCGGCTTTTCGGCGGGGGTTCCGCGGCCGCCGGAAGCGTGAAACGAAGCACCGCTCCGCCGTCGGCGGGACTCGGCAGCCGGCTGCGGGGGACGCCCAACCGGGCAAAGAGCGATTCGATGTGCTCGTGGCAAGTGAAAACCAGGAGTTGACGGCCCGCAGCGGCGAAGTCGCGGAGCACCTCCGCGGCGGCGGCGGCCCGGTCGGCGTCGAAATTGACCAGCACGTCGTCCAGAACCATCGGCAGCGCCGCGCCCCGCCGGGCGTAGCCGGCCGCTAACGCTAGCCGCAGACAGAGAAAAAGCTGTTCCCGGGTGCCGCGGCTGAGCCGTTCGACCGGCAGGCTTTCCCCCCCGGCGCCGTCCACCCGGAGGGTCGGCTCGTCCAACGGGGTCCAGACTCGGCCGTAGCGTCCCCGGGTCATCCGCTCCAGGTGCCGCGAGGCCTCTTGGAGCGTTTCTGGCTGCCGCTCGCGTTCGTACAGCCCGCGGAGTCGGTCCAGGGCGAGGTTGACGGCGGCCAGCACGTGCCAGCGGCGTGTCGTCTCCTCGATCCGCCGATCGAGCACGCCGAGTTCCAGTTGTGTTTGCGGCAGTTGGCGGTCGTCGATCAGGGTTTGCAGTTGGGCGGAGATTTGGCCGCGGTTTTCCAGGCGCCCGCGGACCTGCGTCTCCAGGTCGGCCAGGCGGTTGCGCCACGACTTCTCGCGGGCGTCAAAGTCCGCGGCCTGGGTACCATCGAGCAGTTGGCCGACCGCCTCGGCGGAAAACTCCGCGCCCAGCGCGGCGACAATGTCGGTTTCGAGTTCGGCGCGTTGGCGGCGGAGGACTTCCGCGCGGCCGTACTGCACGGCCCGGCCGCGGAACTCCTCCTCCTCGCGGACCCCGGCCTCGAAGAACAGCTTGCGGCGGCGGTGCTTGATGCGGCTGAGCGCCTCGGCGTGTTTCAGCGTCCGGCGGCGCACCGCGCGGAGCCGTAAGCGGATCGCCTCGTGCCGGTCGGTGACGGCCTGGTGTTCGGCCAGGGCGGCGGCCAGTTGCCGGAGATGTTCCCCAGGCTCGTCGCCGGAGAGCGTCACGCGGGCGTCGGCGGCGACCTGGCTCAACCGGCCGGTCACATGCTCCCATTCCTCGCGGCGGCGCCGGGCCTCGGCGCGGCGCTCCGCCAGCCGGCGCTGCATGGCGACGACGGCCGGCTGGTGCCGGACCAACATCTTTAACTGTTTGACTTTCAACTCGGGCGGCAGGCCGAGGTCCGTCAGTTTCCGCCGCCATTGGCCCACGGCCGTTTGGTACTCCCGCCGGAGTTCGTCGCGGCGTCGGCCGGCGTCGTCGGCCTCCTGCCGGGCGGCGCTCCGCCGGGTCTCCAGCGGCATGAGTTCCTCCAACGCGGCCAAGTCCCTTTCGGCGGCTTCCAGACGGCCGGCTAGCGACTCGCCGCCCGGGGGCAATTGCCGGTCGAGCGCCGCCCGTTCCTCTTGAGACTGTTCCGTTTGACTGGTGAGCAAGACAAGTTGTTTTTGCAAGGATTCGAGCTGCCGGGCGTGGGTCTTTTCCAGCAAGTATTTAACGCCGACGGCCGCCACGGCGGTGCCAAAGCCCAACAGCGCCAATCCGAAACCGATCGTGCCGACGGGCGTTTGGGGCAATAAAAAACCGGCCAGGCCGAGCGTCAAGCCCAACACGATCACCGCGCCGAACGCCGCCAGGATCCAGCCCGGCAGCAGTTGGCCGACGACGTAGGACTGGACCTGCTCTTCGAGGTCGGTCCGGTGGCGGTCGAGTTGATCGAGGCGCTGGTCGATTTGCAGCCGGCGGCGATACTGGGCGACCAATCCGCCGGCCCGGTCCATGGCCGTCGCCAGATCGGTTTCGCCCCGGCTGGTCAGCGCTTCGTGGAGTTGGGCGTCGTGCGACTCGGCGGTTTGCTCCGCTTGGGCGGCGTCGTGGCCGGCCCGTTTGAAATTCTGCCGCGCGCGGCGGAGGATCTTCGCCGGACTGCGGAGTACGGAGAGCGTCCGAGGGGAAAGCGCCTCGGGAAGGAACGCTTGTCCTGTCCCCTCTCCCCTTGGGAGAGGGTTAGGGTGAGGGCTGCGTAGATCGGTAATACTGCCCTCACCCCGGCCCTCTCCCAAAGGGAGAGGGAGAAC
>JAFGPV010000057.1 GCA_016936015.1 Pirellulales bacterium | reverse complement strand
TCGCCGACCACGCCCCCGCCCACCGCCACCACGATCGACTTCCGGTCCGCCGGAAGTTCCAGGAATCCCTGCCACAATCCGGCGGCCTGATCGACCGACTTGCTCGGCTCGCCGGGCGTTATGGAGACGATATCGACGCTGATCCCTTTTTCAGTAAGGCTTTCCGCGGCCGGCATCGCCCACAACGGCTGGACGTTGTCGTCGGTTAGCACGACGGCGTGCGTGGTCTTCCCCCGTTTCTCGACGAACGCCCCCAGCACCGCCAGGTTGCCGGCCCCGATCGCGATCTCGTACCCCCGCTCGGCCAGGTTGACACGGACGGTCTGAGAGGAAACTACCATAATTTTCATTCTCTCCAGTTAGAGTGATTCACCCATTATGTCATTCCCTAACCGTCTCCTCCACGTCTGGTAGGGCAATTTTTTCTCCCTTCCTCGAAAGGTTCCGGCCGGGCGGAGATTGCCGATTATTCCTAATTTTCCGGCTTGTTTTGACCGATTCCTGCCTAATAAGCCGTAATCGGTTCGATTCCTGCGCGGAGGGATTCCTCGCGGGAGGGGGGAAATTATGGGTAAGGGTCTGGAACGACTCATCTTTGCGACGGGTATGGTCAGCGGCCTGCTCTTCCTGGCCGGCGGCTGCTCCTTGTGCCGAACTTCGCACGGTTGGACCCTGCGGCCGCGGTATACCCTGGAATATTCGGAACCTTTTCGTTTGTCGTTGGCCCAGTGCTCGGCACCCAAAAATTGTAACCCCGACGGTGCGGCAGCAATCCCCGGCAATGCCGAATACTGCGGAGAAAATATTCCCTCGGCCTCCGTGGGAAAAAAATTTGGCGACGGTGAAAACTCGGTCTGGTTGCGTCTGCTTCAACGCCGAGGAAGATTGGGTGTTTGCGCAAATTGCAGAAAAATGATGCGGATGGAAGCCTCGGCTCCTCCGCCTATGGCCGGTCAGGCCCCGGTCAATGCAAAATTCAATCCGGTGCCGACCGAGCCGGTGTTTGCCGCCAGGGCGCTCGACATAGTGCCGGGAAATTTGAAATCGGTTCCCAACCGCCAAAATCCGCTCAGATCGCCCCTTCCATTACAGCCTTTTTCTCCCTCGTCCCCGCCGGAAGAGATTTCAACCCCGCCCGCAATCTTGAAGGACGGAAAACCGGTCGATTCGGCGGGTCCGCTCGAAACCTCTTCGGAGCATCACAGTTGGGTTTTTTCCAAGCCTTTAGAGCGAAATCCCGATCCGGTCATTGAAATCCCCAGTCCCTCGATGACTGGCAGTCCTCTGCCGATAAGAAAATCAAGCGGGACGCACGCCGCCCAGTCCTCGACGCGCCGCTAACGAGGGGACTGTCCCAATTTTTGTGTCAACAAAAATGGGACTGTCCCCTTTGAGCCGATTTTTGATGGTGTCAAGTCGTACTGACACAAAAATTCTTACAAGCCGCTAACAAGCGTCATCCTAAGCGTACTCCGCCATCGCTTGCAGTTCATTTTTCTCGCTGCGTTCCGGATGACGGAAATCCGGATCTTCTTCGATGCTTGACCTCTGATCTACGGCTGAAGTCCGCAGTCTCCTGGTAATTTAGGCAGAATTTTCCGGTGATAGGAGTGGTCATCAAGGCATCGGATATATCAGACCGATGAAGCGGAAGGACTTTACCGCTTAACCAGGTGTCCGGGAAGAACCTTTTTGAGATACGTGGTGCAGCCGTCTCGGCTGCCCGAGCAGGCGAGACGCCCGCACCACACGTTGTTTTCGGACATCCGCCTGGAAAAACACCTATACTCTGACGTCCGACGCCTTATGCCTTCTCGCACCGCCTATTCGACGTCCGGATCTCTCGGCTGGTATTTTTTGTTGGTACTGCTTTCGGCGCTGCAGGGGCTGACCCCGGCCGCCGGATCAGAGCTGCGGAGGAGTCCGATCGTCAAGGCGGTGCAATCGGCCCGTTTGTCGGTGGTGAACATCCGGGGCGAGAAGATGCTCGATCCTGCCGCCACCCAGTCGCTTTCCGCTGAGGGCAACCGCCGCGTCAACGGGATGGGCACCGGCGTGGTGATCGACCACCGGGGTTACATCGTCACGAACTACCACGTGGTCGAGGGCGTCCGCGAGATCCAGGTCACCACCGCCGACGGCGAGCGTTACGTGGGCCGGCTGCTGATCCGCGATCCGAAAACCGACTTGGCGATCATCAAGATCGATCCCCCGGGAGAAATCCCCGCCATGGCGATGGGCACCTCGTCCGGACTGATGCCGGGCGAGACCGTCATCGCGGTGGGCAACGCCTACGGCTACGAGCACACGGTGACCCGGGGGATTGTCAGCGCCTTGCACCGGGCCGTGAAAGTCAGCGACGCCCAGTTCTACAACGACCTGATCCAGACGGACGCGAGCATCAATCCCGGCAATTCGGGCGGCCCGCTGCTGAACATCGACGGCAAGATGATCGGCATCAACGTGGCGGTCCGCGCGGGCGCCCAGGGGATCGGCTTTGCGATTCCCGCCGACCAGGTGCTGGGCGTAGCCTCCGCCCTACTGGCCTCCCAAAACGAGGCGGCGCTCCGGCACGGCATCGTCGCGGAAACGGCGGCCTGCTCGGCCGCCGGCCCGGGGATGGTGATCGGCGCCGTCGAGGCGGAAAGCCCCGCCGCCCAGGCCCGGCTCCAGTCCGGCGACCTGATTACCCAGATCGACGACCTGAAAATCCAGGGGCCGTTCGATTTCCAGCGGTCGCTGCTGGAACGCAAGCCGGGCGATACGCTCGCGGTGACGGTCCGCCGCGGCGGCAAACTCCTGCACCAAGAGCTTTGCCTGGACCGCGCCCCGGACGGCCTTTCGCCGCCCGCCTCGCAACCGGCTTGGGAAATCCTGGGATTGGATCTCAAGCCGCTGACGCCGGCGGAACGGCAGATCCTCCGCGCCACCCGGTTCCACGGCGGATTGGCCGTCACCGCCGTCCGATCCCAAAGCCCCGCCGCCCAGCAGGGCATCCAGCCGGGCGACATCCTTGTGGGAATGCACACCTGGGAAACCGTCTCGCTGGACAACGTGGCGTACATCCTCAAGCGTCCCGATTTCGCCAACCTCACGCCGCTGAAATTCTACATTCTCCGCGGCAGCGACACCCTCTACGGCTATCTCCCCCTGCCGGTCAAAACCGCCCAGCGGCCGTAAATGACTGTTTCTCGGCGGGAGGTTCTGTTACATTATCGTTAGTCGTTGGTCGTTTGTCGTCGGTCGTTTTTTACTCGACCAACAACCAACGACCAACGAAAAGTTCAGCCTCATGCCCGCCGCCTTTCGTCTTTCCGACCTGGAAGCCTACCTCGACGAGGCCTTGCCGGCCGAGGAGATGGCCCGGATCGAGAAGGCGCTGCGGAAAGACGCGGGATTGTTGAAGCACCTGACCGCGATTCACGGCCGGCGGAACGCCGGGGTGCATAGCCTGGGCGAAATCTGGCGGCGGCACCGCGTAAGCTGTCCCACCCGCCAACAACTCGGCAGCTATCTCCTCAAGGCCCTGCCCGACGACCTGGCCGACTACATCACCTTCCACGTCGAACTGGTCGGCTGCCGCTACTGCCGCGCCAACCTCCACGATCTCGATGCCCAACTTGCCGAGGACCAGAAGGCCGTCCAGACCCGCCGCCGCAAATACTTCCAATCCAGCGCCGGCTACCTGCGGCGGGAGAAGGGGAATTGAGAGAAAAAGGAGCGGAATGATAGGGTGGTTCATAACAGGTTTGGCTCTATCAGCAGTGATTGGTGGATTGATCGGACGATTGAAAGGCCAGCAACCTGCTGGAGTCGTACTCGGTTTTCTCCTTGGTCCGCTTGGATGGTTGATAACTCTTCTTTTGAATGACAACCGTCCTCGTTGTCCGGCTTGCCGTGGTGTGATCGATCCTCAAGCGTCAATATGTCAACATTGTCGAATTTCTCTGGCGCAGGCTCCCAAGTCACGCACGTCGGAAGAAGAACCATTCTGTGTAAAGTGTGGGGTTGATGGGATTAAATCCTATGAATTTGGGCAACTCGTGGCTGTTTGTCCAAAGTGTGGTCGGCGGTTGTGATATTCTTGCAGGGCCGTTCACGGCCCTCAGCAGCACTCCTTTCCTGCTTACGTACGATCGTCAACTGACGACTATCACTTCAGTAACTGCACCCGCTCCATGATCTCCTCGTGGGTCCACGGGCGATCCGTCGAGAGAATCACGTAGCCTGCCTTCTCGCCGCAGCAGTCAAGGACGATCTGGTAGTCGTTCGGGGCGCCGAAGCCTTCGTAGCAGGGCTCATGGCCGTTGATGAGAATGCTGGCGCCGACCAATTCGGCGAAGGCCCGGGCGTTTTCCTGGCGGTAGTCGCGGCCCCAGACGAGATGGAAGACGCCGCTCTGCTCGAAATACTCCATGTAGCCGATCTCCCGGTCGAAGATCGTGGCGTCGAACGGCCGGGTGTCGCACGCTTCGGGAATGCTGTGCGAGACGAAGATCCCGTGCGGCAGCCGGACCGCCAGCGGGCAACTCTGCAAGAACGGCAGATAAGCCTCGCGGACTTTTTCGATCTCCGGTCCGTACATCTGCTGCAAGCCCAGCCGAAACTGCAAATTCAGCATCTGCTTGTTCTTCTGGATCGGATAGTCGGTCATCTCGGCCAGTTCGTGATTGCCCAGAAGGAAGTGCACCTGTCGGGGATATTTGACCTTCAGGGCCGCGACGTCTTCCAGGAGGGTGTGCGACATGCAGCCGCCGTTTTCCCGATAGACCGGTCCCCCGTGACAGACCTCTTGGAGGACCAGGTGCCGGCGGGGATGGCGGTCCAGGGCGGCGATCTTCTTGATCCGATTGAAATTCTGCCGATGCCCGTGCAGATCGCCGGTCAACATCACTTCGTCGCACGAGTCCGCCGTCTGAACGACGACGTTGCCGACCCGTTCGGGAGTGTGCAGGTTAGCTTCCGTCGCATCTCGATAGGCGGTCAGGATGTTCTCGATATATTGCCGTGCGGCGACCATGCTCTTTTTACCGTAACAACTTGCAGCGGGAGGGTCCAGGTTGAAAATGAGGGATTGGGGATTAGGGATTGGATAAACTCTTCTAAACCCTAATCCCTTTGTCTTCCTTCATTTTACCCATCTTCTCGCCAGATGATTTTCCCGTGTGAAAAACCTAATTTCTCATTCGGAAAAACGGGGTTTTTCCGAATTTCTGGATTGTAGGGATTCTTTGGCCGATGTCACTTTCAGGGGACTGTGTTTGGGAAACATTGTCTTTCGAGTCGGCATGGATTCCATCGGAGTCGAACGTAGCAGAAAAGGATCGATCGTCCATGAAACGCATATTGTATTCTATGGCGGCGGTGTCGCTGTTGGCCGTCTTGACGAGTTGTGCAAGCAATCAATGCAACCGGTCGTCGTATTGCTCGACGGGCGGTTGTTCCGCGGAGCCGGGCTGTGCTTCGTGCGGAGAACCATCCTGCGGGGACACGGCCGATCCTGGCGTCTGCGAAGACGACTCGGGGCATTGGTGCGGATTGTGCTGCCGGAGAGAACGGATGCCCCGGGGCGCCGTCGAGGCCGCCAATCCCGGCCCGCCGTCCGGCGCGGTGACGTATCCGTATTACACCAACCGCGGTCCGCGCGATTACCTGGCCCGAGAAGTACCCAGTATCGGACCCTGACCGGCCGCAAGAGGCAATACAGCTTGCGGCTTTATAACCAATCTCCTCAGGGTAGCATGGCCACGCTTGCGTGGCCATGTGTTTTTAGCAAAATCAGGAGGACAGGCATTCCTGCCTGTCTCATTTGCCAGACAGGAATGTCTGGCCTCCTGATTTGACGCGGCCGGAGACGTAGAGATCGCCCTCGAGCGTTTGGACTTGCGGGGAGACCAAGGGCAGCGCTTCTTCGATCCGTTCGATGCCCGATCCGCCGATCGGACTTAACGCGCTTTCTCCGCCGATTAATTTGGGCGCAATAAAGACGTGGACTTCGTCGATTTGCCGGGCGTCGAAGAAGGATCCCAGCACCGTTGCCCCGCCTTCGACCAGCAGATTCGTCCACCGCCGCCGGCCGAGTTCGTCCAGCAGGGCGAGTAAACGTTTGTGTGGATCCCGACCGGGACAGACAAATATCTCACATCCCGACTGCTCCAACCGCTGGCAATCGTCCGGCGACGCCTCAGGACCCACCGCAATCAGCACCGGCGTCTCACTGGTGGTTTGGAGCAGTTGACAGTTCGGCGGCAGCGCGGCATGGGTAGCCAACACGATTCGAGTGGCCGTGCGCGGACCCGGCGGTCTTGCTGTCAAAAGCGGATCATCCCGCCCAAGAGTGCCGTGTCCCACGAGGATTCCGTCGACCCGGCCCCTTAATCGATGCACGACTTCCCGCGACCGTTCGTTGGAGATCCACTTGCTGTCGCCCGACCGCGCGGCGATCTTGCCGTCCAGCGACATGGCCCATTTGGCGATCACCCAGGGCCGGCCGGTTTCGACGAGTTTGAAGTAGGGGGCGTTCAGGTCCCGCGCTTCCTCCTCCAATACGCCGACGGCAACCTCCAGCCCGGCGGCCTGTAGCTGCTGAATTCCGCCGCCGGCGACTTGGGGAAACGGATCCCGGGTGGCCGCCACCACGCGGCGGACGCCGGCGTCCAGGATCGCCCGGGTGCAGGGGGGCGTTTTTCCCTGGTGGCAGCACGGTTCGAGGGTGACGTAGAGCGAGGCCCCCTTGGCTCGAGGGCCGGCCACCCGCAGGGCCTCGACCTCGGCGTGCGGCCCGCCGAAGCGACGGTGCCACCCTTCGCCGACGATCTCCGCCCCCCGGGCGATTACGCAGCCGACCAGCGGATTCGGCTCGACCAGTCCCCGGCCCTGCGCCGCCAATTCCAACGCCCGGCGGAGATGCCACGAATCGAGATCGGTGGAGGGCATGGACGACCGTCCGTTTAGCGGCCGCCGGCACGGCGGCCCCGTGGTTTACCGAAAAACTTGGCCGCCGTGCCGGCGGCCGCTAAACAACGCTTCAACCATGCCATTTTCATGGACTTTTATTGATTTCACAAGCCCCGTTTCCAAACAATTGGCCTTGTCGAAACATGGGATTGATGTACATTAATTTTGGAATGAATCGAGTCCTATAAGGAATGCTGTGTCCGTTAGCCGGCGGCTAACAGCCGCCGAGGAGGTTCTTTGTGCTCCTCGGCGGCCGTTGACCGCCGGTTCGATGACAAACACGACTCAAACGTGGAAGGAGAAAGCCGATGCTTTCACGGACGGCAGGAAACGGCGCGACAACCCGCCGCACTCTTAACCAGAAAAAAACTCATTCTCGGCGGAAAAAGGGGCACGGAAAGGTCCCCAAAAAGATCTCCCGACAGCGGAAGCCGGAAGACATGACGCTCGACGAGTGGCAGGTGGCCTTGCGGCGGCAGTTCGCCCGGGAGCAGAAATTCCGGGTGAAAAATCTCGGCGGCGAGCCGCTGTTTTCGGAATTCGAGGTGACCAACCCGGCCTCGGGCCGATCGTACCGGGTGGCGATCCGCGGCTCGGGGCTGGGCGAGAATTACTGCTCCTGTCCCGACTACGCCGTCAACACCCTGGGCACCTGCAAGCACCTCGAGTTCGTGCTCGACCGGCTGGGCCGCCGTCCGGGGGCGAAAAAGGCCCTGGCCCTGGGTTGGCAGCCGAAGTTCTCCGAGGTGCATCTCCAGTACGGGGCGAAGCGGGAGGTGGTCTTCAAGCCCGGCACGGAGTGCCCCGCCGCGCTGAAGCGCTTCGCCCGGCTGTACTTCGACGAGCAGTCGTATTTGAAACCGGAGGCCTTCCCGCAATTCCACAAGTTTTTGCAAAAGATCGGCGACGGCGCCCAAGAAGTCCGCTGCTATGACGACGCTTTGGCCTTCATCGCCCAGGTCCGCGACCGGTTCCACTTGCAGGAACAAGTCGCCCAGGCGTTTCCCCGGGGCATCCGCAGCGCGGCGTGGAAAGGGTTGCTCCGGACGCGGATGTATCCATATCAGTGCGAGGGGGCCTTATTCGCCGCCCGGGCCGGCCGTTGCCTGATCGCCGACGACATGGGCCTGGGCAAGACCATCCAGGCGATCGCCGCGGTCGAGATCCTCGCCCGGCACGCCGGCATCGAGCGGGTCCTGGTCGTCTCGCCCACCTCGCTGAAGCATCAGTGGCGGCAGGAGATCGAGAAGTTTTCGGGTCGGCCGGCCGTCGTCGTCGAGGGTTTTTTAAACCGGCGGCGGCAGCTTTATGAAACCGATTCGTTCTACAAGCTGACCAACTACGACGTGATCCACCGTGACCTGGACTCCATCCGCCGCTGGCAGCCCGACCTGGTCATCCTTGACGAGGCGCAGCGGATCAAGAACTGGCAAACCCGGACCGCCCAAAGCGTCAAAAAACTCGAATCGAAATACGCCATCGTCCTGACGGGCACGCCCCTGGAAAACCGGTTGGAGGAGTTGCACTCGATCGTCGAGTTCGTCGACCGCCACCGGCTGGGGCCGATGTTCCGCTTCCTCGACCGGCACCAGCACGTCGACGACCACGGCCGGGTGACCGGCTATCGCGACCTGGACCATATCTCCCAAACGCTCGAACCGATCCTGATCCGCCGCACCAAGGACAAGGTGCTGAAGGAACTGCCCGAGCGGCTGGAAAAACGCTTCTTCGTGCCCATGACGGAAGAGCAGATGGAATTCCACGAGGAAAACCGGGAGACCGTCGCCCGGATCGTAGCCAAGTGGCGACGGTTCGGATTCCTCAGCGAGGACGACCAGTTGCGGCTGCGGATCGCCCTGCAAAACATGCGGATGTCGTGCAACAGCACCTACCTGTTGGATAAAAAAA
Source organism: Pirellulales bacterium (assembly GCA_016936015.1). Classification (GTDB taxonomy): domain Bacteria; phylum Planctomycetota; class Planctomycetia; order Pirellulales; family Thermoguttaceae; genus JAFGPV01. The sequence goes on along the minus strand of JAFGPV010000057.1, from coordinate 48,130 downwards.
CCGACCACGGCCTGAAGTCCGAGGAGCTGGTCGCGCTGCTGGCCGAGATCTTCGAGGATCCGCTGGCCAAGGTGGTGATCTTCAGCCAATGGGTGCGGATGCACGAGTTGATTACTTGGCGGCTGGAGAAGCGGAAGTGGCGGCACGTACTGTTCCACGGCGGCGTGCCCGGACCGCAGCGCAAGAACCTCATTCAACAATTCAAGGAAGATCCACAGTGCCGGCTGTTCCTCTCGACCGACGCCGGCGGCGTGGGCCTGAACCTGCAACACGCCTCGGCGGTGGTCAACCTCGACCTGCCCTGGAATCCCGCCGTGTTGGAACAACGCATCGGCCGGGTCCACCGCCTGGGCCAGCATCGGCCGGTCCGAGTGGTCCACTTCATCGCCCAGGGGACGATCGAGGAGGGGATGCTCGGCCTGTTGGCGTTCAAGAAATCGCTGTTTGCCGGCGTGCTCGACGGCGGCCAGAGCGAGGTCTTCCTCGGCGGCACGAAGCTCAAGCGGTTCATGGAATCGGTGGAAAAAGCGACCGGCTCGATCCCCGAGTCCATGCCGACGGCCGAAGAACCCGACGCCGAAGAGGAAAAAACTCCCGGTAGGGTGGGACAAGCGAAGCGCAGTCCCACCAAAAGCCAAGAAAAATCCACTTCCGCACAGGAAGAGCCTTCCTTGCGTCCCGCCTCCCCCGAGCAGACCTGGTCCGACGTTTTTTCTGCGGGCTTCTCCTTCCTGGAAAAGATTCAACGCGCTCTGCAAGGCGGCCCGGGAAGCAGCCAGCAGCGCCCTTCCGGCCGCTCTGGACCGTTGAAAAAAGAGTCCCCGACCACGTCCCTCATTGAGCAGGACCCCGCCACCGGCCGCGGCTACCTCAAGCTGCCGCTACCGGAGCCGCAAGTGATGGAAAAACTACTTGGCCTGCTGCAACAATTCGGCAAATAGAGTAGACACGGCATCTTGCCGCGTTAATGAACAGCCAAATCATTTTTCCAATCGGCCGGAAGCGGCAAGATGCCGCTTCTACATTACAGATCATCGAAGAACTTCTCGAACTCCTCGTCGGTGATTTCGTCGGCCGGTTGTTCCGAAGAGGGCTTGGGTTTCGGAGCAGAGGGCTTGGTCTTGCCGGGGGTCTTAGGCGAGGGAGTCTCGTCCTGGGCCGTGGGCAGAGAGGTGGTTTCCAATAAATCCTCGGGGGCAGTCTCGGCTTCGGTCGGCGGGGAGGGGGTACCGGCGGCGGGGGTCGGTTCCGGCTTGGTTTCGTCATCGTCGGCCAGCAGGAAATCGACGTCCTCGTCGAGGACCTCGAACTCGGTGACCTCTTCCACGGATGGCGTCTCAGACTGATCGGCAAACACCGGGTCGGGCAATGCACTTAGGTCGCCGGCGTAGTCGTACAACGCGCGGAACGTCAGCGGGCCGATCGAAAACTCGGACTCCGGCGGTAAAGCGGCCTGGCGGATCCGTCGGCCGTCGAGAAAGGTGCCGTTGGTCGATCCCAGATCCTCGAGCATGAGCACGCCCTCGGATTCATACAACCGGCAATGTTGCCGGCTCACCAACGGATGGGCAATCGTCAATCCGGCGTCCCTGCCGCGGCCGATGACGACCGGCAGTTTCAAAGCGATGACGTCTTTGCTGGCCTTGCCGCTGACAATCTGAAGTTTGGCGTCCATGATCGGAACCCTTCCCCCTGGGGGAAATCAATGCTCGGGAATACTGACTGATAATCTGTGCAGCTTTAATCTATTCCCCAAACCTTCCATCATAAAACGTGGATTTCCTGGGGGCAACCGACCGAAGGGACTTGCATGTCCTTATCCTAGGACTATAATTTTAAGACCTTGGACCTCTCCGGCGGTGAAATGACGGCCGAACGGCCCCGGAGGGTATTTGCTAAGTGGTTCCACCGAAAGGAGTTAGGTCGATCTTACGCGGGTGTAGCTCAGTTGGTAGAGCACCACCTTGCCAAGGTGGCTGTCGTGAGTTCGAGTCTCATCACCCGCTCTCGCGTTTTCGGACGATTTTTTTCCATTGAACGATTGACTGGCAGAAGTTCGGACATTTCGAATCAATTTCCCGAGGGTTCGGGGTTCAGGACGGCCATCGAAGCATTTTTCTATCCTGAACCCTGAACCCTTTTTTACTGAACCGGCGGAACGATGGCGGAAATCAAACGGCAAGAGTCGGACGAGTTGTTGGAAAATGAAGAGACCCTGGCTCCGGAGGAGGCGGACAAGGAAGAACTGCCGCCGTTGAATCTGGAAGTCAAGATCGACGAGGTCAGCACGTGCCAGCGGCACCTCACGGTGACCATCCCGGCGGAGGACGTGGCGACGTACTTCGATAAGGAGTTTTCGGAGTTGATGCCCACGGCCCAAGTGCCGGGCTTCCGGCCGGGCCGCGCCCCGCGGAAACTGGTCGAGGCCCGCTTCCGCAAGGACCTGGCCGAAAAGGTCAAAAGCGAACTGCTGATGCAGAGCATGGAGCAGATCCACGAGGAGCATCAACTGGCGGCCATCGGCGAGCCGGAACTGGACCTGGACGCCGTCGAGATTCCCGACGAGGGGCCGCTGACGTTTGAGTTCAATCTGGAAGTCCGGCCCGAGTTCGAGGCTCCCCCGTGGAAGGGCCTGACGATCGAAAAACCGGTCCGCGAGATCGCCGCCCAGGACGTGGAAGCGACGCTGAAGCGGATCCTGGCCAACCGCGGCAAGCTGGTCCCCTTCGACGGTCCGGCCGAGCCGGGCGATTACGTCACCGTCAACCTGACGTTCAAGGACGGCGACCAGGAGATCTCCAGCGCCGCGGAAGAGGTGATCCGGATCCGCCCGGTGCTGAGTTTCCGCGACGGGAGGGTGGAAGGATTCGACCGTCTGATGGCCGGCGTCCGCGCCGGCGAGTCGCGGCAGGGTGAGGCCGGCGTCTCGCCCGACGCCCCCAACGCCGCCCTGCAGGGGAAAAAGATCACGGCGCTGTTCGAGGTCCTGGAGGTCAAGAAGCTCGTCGTTCCCGAGTTGAACGCCGAACTGCTCGACGATCTGGGCGGATTCACCGACGAGGGCGATCTCCGCGACACGATCCGGGACCAGCTCGGCCGGCAGTTGGAATACGAACAGCGGCGCCGCGCCCGGCAGCAGATCACCGCCGCCCTGACCGAGGCGGCCAACTGGGAGCTTCCCCCCGGCCTGCTGCAGAGCCAAAGCCGCCGCGAGCTGGAACGGGCGATCCTGGAACTGCAAAGCAGCGGTTTTTCCGACGACGAAATCCGCGCCCATGCCAACATGCTCCGGCAGAACAGCGTCGCCGCCACCGCCAAGGCCCTGAAAGAACACTTTATCCTCGAAAAGCTCGCCGAAGCGGAACAGATCGAGGTGGCGGAGACCGACTACGACGACGAGATCAAGCGGATTGCCGAGCAGACCAACCAGTCGCCGCGGCGCGTCCGGGCGCGGATCGAAAAGAGCGGCAACATGGACGTCCTGCGGAACCAGATCATCGAGCGGAAAATGATCGACCTGATCCTCGAGCACGCCAAGTTCAAAGAGGTCCCCTTCGACTTTGAACCGCCGGAGACCGAGGCCCTCGATCAGTCCGTCAGCGGCCCGACCCACGAGGAACTGCCCGAGGCCAAGCCCGGCGGCGAGGAGGAGCCTGATGACCGTAAACATCACTACGGCGGACACATGACGTAAACGAAAAAGGATGAAAGTTGAAAAGCCGCTTGCGGCTTAGCAATGACGAATGACGAAATCCGAATGACGAAAGAAGGACGAAATCCGAAATCCTAAAACATGACATACTAATCTCAAGGAAGCTCCACGTGCATTTCGATATTCGTCATTAGGATTTCTTTCGTCATTCGGATTTCGTCATTCGTCATTCACCCCTCCACCCCACCAACCACCCCTTCCCCCATACGGCCTGAAATCATGGATCCCCGGTTGAACTATCGCGATTATCAGCGGCAGCGGCAATTAACCCTGGGCGATCTGCTGTTGGAAAACCGGATTATCCTCATCCAGGGCGAGATCCACGACGGCAACGCCAACGAAGTGGTGATGAAGCTGTTGTACCTCCAGAGCGAGAACCGCCGGAAGGACATCCACTTCTATATCAACTCGCCCGGCGGCAGCGTTAGCGCCACCCTGGCCATCTACGATACGATGCAGATCCTCAGTTGCCCGGTGGCCACCTACTGCGTAGGCCTGGCCGCCAGCGGCGGGGCGATCCTCCTGGCCGGCGGCACCAAGGGCAAACGCTTCGCTCTGCCCCACGCCAAGATCATGATCCACCAGCCCTTCGGCTCCGTCGGCGGGCAGGTCTCCGATATCGAAATCCAGGCCAAGGAAATCCTGAAAACCCGCGAAACCCTCAACCAGATCCTCGCCCAGCACACCGGCCAGCCGTTGGAGCAGATCGCCAAGGACACCGACCGCGATTTCTACATGGATCCCCAGCAGGCCAAGGATTACGGCGTCGTGGACGACATCCTCAACAAACAGCCGGTCGAGGAAAAAGAATAACGAACGGGTAGGTTATGCTTCAGCATAACAGAACTTCAGGGCAATGAAGACGTTATGCTGAAGCATAACCTACAAATAGCCCACTAGCCACAAATCACTCCCATGCCCCTAGTTCCCTTTGTCATCGAAAAGAGCGGCCGCGAAGAGCGGGCGATGGATATCTACAGCCGCCTGCTGAAGGACCGCGTGATCTTCCTCGGCTCGGCGATCAACGACGAGGTGGCCAATTCCATCGTCGCCCAGTTGCTGTTCCTCCAATCCGAGGACCCCAAGGCCGACGTCCACATGTACATCAACTCGCCCGGCGGCAGCATCTCCGCCGGATTGGCCGTCTACGACACGATGCAATTCGTCAACTGCCCCGTCTCGACCTACTGCATCGGCCAGGCCGCCTCGATGGGCGCCGTCCTCCTGGCCGCCGGCGCCCCCGGCAAACGCAAGGCCCTGCCCAACTCGCGGATCATGATCCACCAGCCCCTGGCCGGCATGGAAGGCTCCGCCGAGGACATCCTGATCCACGCCAAGGAATTCATCAAGGTCAAGGAGAAGATGAACTCGATCCTCATCAAGCACACCGGCCATCCGCTGGAAAAGATCGAAAAAGACACCGACCGCGACCGCTTCATGTCCGCCGAAGAGGCGTTGGAATACGGCCTGATCGACCACATCATCGAGCACGTCAGCTAAGAGGGGCGAGGATCGAGGGGACAGCGAGCCGAGCCGTCCCCGGCTTACGGGTGGTGCGAGTCAATCCGTCTCTTTTTTTCGTATCTTGATCCTTGTATATATCCGATATATACTTATCATGGCGTCTCCACTGGACCAGCTTGCCACGTGTACGGGATTCGATTGGGATGAAGGCAACACCGGGAAAAACTGGATCAAGCATCAGGTCAGCCCGGCGGAGTGCGAAGAGTTGTTTTTCAACGAACCGCTCGTAGTCGCCCCCGACGTCAAGCATTCCCAAATGGAACCAAGGTTTTACCTGCTCGGCCGGACGGACGAAGGAAGACGCCTCTTTGCGGTGTTTACCATTCGCGACAGTCTCGTGCGAGTCATTTCAGCCCGCGATATGAACCGACATGAAAAAAAGGAGTACGAACGTGCCCAAGCAAAAGAAACCGATGCGTAAAATCCCTCGCTTTGAAAACGAGGACCGGGAGCGCGCGTTTTGGGCCACGCACGACTCGACGCAATACGTCGATTGGCGTCGGGCGAAACGCCCGAAACTTCCCAATCTCCGCCCGACCACCAAAACCATCTCCATCCGCCTGCCCGAATCGATGATCGAACGCCTCAAAATCCTGGCCAACAAACGCGACGTGCCCTACCAGTCGCTTCTCAAGATGTTCGTGGCAGATAAAATTGAAGAGGAAATACGAGGCGCAAAATAAACTAAGAGGAGTGAGGGGCCAGCGAGCCGGGCCGGCTTCGGCCCTGGCTGGTTAAGTAGCAAGTATCAAGAAGATCGCTTCTTTCCGGTGACTTATTTCCCTTCTGAGGCTCTCCCGCTTACGATGCACTGAAGCAGGGCGTCGAACGTCCCATCGAACGCCTCTTGCCTCTCCGGCGGGATCACGATCTGAAACTCCTTTTCGATTCCCCAGAAGACATCGGCCCAATCCACTTCCTCATTGGCATTGAGCAGATTGTCGGAAGGTTCCAAAGCGCCAAAATCTATACCCAACGCATCGTCCAGCATTTTCCGCAACGCTCCGGGCAAATGTCTTGGAATCCCGGATCCTGCGTAAAACGCATCATAGAATTCCTCGTCGTTCAGCTTCCGCCGGCTGCGAAGAGTACGATGAAAATCCCGCTCTTGTCTGCTTGCATACAACGGTAAGAGCGATAATTCGGGCGGTTCGCCGGTCCGCAGCCATTCGATCAAGACAAGCATACAAACGGGAAGATCGAATACGAGGATCGCCTCCAGAACTCCGATCACAATCGTAGTTGCATTCGTCGGGGGACTCTAAAACCAGAGAGCCGCTCCGAGGAGGATGCTCGGGACAGCAATCACGAAAGGAACCAGCGCGATGATCAGGCGATGTTTTTTAGGGGAAAAAGATTCCACGGTATCACTCCTTTGCCTCTCCCCCATGATCGTTGACCATGTTTATATCTCGATCCCTTATTGCTGAACAATCGCCAGCAGTTCCTCGGCCGTGACGATGGGGACGTCCAGAGAAGCAAAATCGCTCGCGTTACGGGTCACGAGGTAATCGGCGGGAATGCGGATCGCAGCCGCGGCTTGAATCGCATCCTCGAAATCTTTAGCCGTTGTTACGAGGGCGCGGTCGATAACCGATTCGTCGAGAGGAACGATCTGAAAAGTGCGGCGGATCAGTCTCAATGCTTCCAATGCTTTTGGGGCGCCCACCTGTTTGCGAGCGATATAAAAGACATTGTTGAAACTGATCGCGGAAACATGGCCCGAGATGGTTTTCTCTTCAATCAGCTTCCAAACACTGGCGGCCGGAGCGTCGTGAGGTCTTCGCTCTTGGAGAACGTCTAGAAGAATATTGGTGTCGATGAGTACGATCATCATGGTCCGTACTTGCGCGTCCGCTCCTCGTCAAGAATCTTTTCAACTTGTTCATCGGTCATTGGCGGCAGCATTCCCAAGGCCTGGCGGGTCAAGGGCGGCAGGTCGCTCCGGCGCATGGGTGGCTGGGACATGACGCGAAGCAGCCGCTCCAGCATTTCCGGAACCGTCATCTCCCGGGCGTCAGCCAACTGCCTCGCTCGGGCCAGCAATTCTTCATCGACTTCAATGGTGATCGTACTCATGGCTACTCTATTATAACACACTGGCCATTTCTCTAAAAACCTATGGTATAATGCCCTTCGTCCAGAAAAGTCGTGTAAAATAGCTGACATAAAACAACTACCCCACCCCCCGACAACCACCCCCCACAGCATCCCCCCGAAGGTGCAAAATCGTCAACTTGCTGACCAATACAATGAACCGCCTTTTTACCCTCTCATTCGTCGAAGTTGCGTTTGCCTTGTTGGCTGCCTTTCACATTTCAGCCGCTGAAAAACCGGTCGCCAGCCCGAAGGTCGTCGCCGGCACGGAGCAGGACGTAACCGCGGTCTTTACCGTGCGGATCGTGCACCGCGGGAAACAAGCGATTCAGAAGCCGGAGATCCGGATGCGGCTGCCGGTGAAGGATGCGCACCAGGAGATCGAGTCCCTGGCGATCGAGGGCAAGCCGCGGCACGAGCGCGACCGGTGGAACTCCGAGGCGGTCGTCTACCGGCAGCCGGAGCTTCCGCCCGGCGGGGTCATGTCGGGCCGCTGGACGGCGACCTGCCGGCTTCGCGAATTGCAGTGGGACCTGAAATCTCTCCCCTCTCCCGTTCCGGGAGAGGGGTCGGGGGTGAGGGCTGTAATAGGACATTCTTCATCGCAAGACGCCCTCACCCTAACCCTCTCCGGGCACCACGCAGTGGTCGGGGAGAGGGGACGACAACAGAAGCTCTCGAAAGAAGAGCGGGCGTTGTATCTCCGCGACACCGACCGCTATGGAATCCACACTCCCGCGGTCCACAAGGCAATGCAAAAGGCGACGGCCAGGCGGGAGGGGGAGGTTGCCAAGCTGGAGGGAATCCACGATTACGTGATGGACCGGATCAAGTACGTGATCGACGACTACTGGGAGCCGGCCCCCAAGGTGCTCGCCCGGGGGACGGGAAGTTGCAGCGAGTTCACGTACAGTTTCATCGCGCTGTGCCGGGCCGCCGGCATTCCGGCCCGATTCGTCGGCGGCATCGTCGGCCGGCCCAACCTGCCGTACCACGTGGACCTGATCTTCCACCGCTTTCCCCAGGCATTCGTCGAGGGGGTCGGCTGGGTCGATTTCGATCCCACGCGGAACCGCCGCTCGAAGAACCGCCGGCTGTACTTCGGCCGCACGCCTCGGAAAATGCTCCTGCTCTGCGCCGGCGACGGCGGCGAAGGATCGCTGACCGGCTGGGACTACCGCGCGGCAACGTCCTGGAACGGCAAGAAAGTCAAACCGTACGCCAACGAGACCGACGATAACGACGAGACGGTCGTCATCGACGTGGGCTGGTGGTTCCCTACACCCTCGGCCGAGGTCCGGCGGAAGATCGCCGCTTTCCGAAAGCAATGGGAAGAGACTCCGCCCGATCGGCGCCAGCCGCTGATCGCCGAGGCCCTGAAGATCAACCACCCGCTGACGCTTCCGTGGTTGGACGATCTGCTCTACGATCCGGCCGCCCGGACCGAAGCCGCTCGGGCCTTCATTCAAATCGGCGGCCAGGAATCGCTCCGGGCGATTGTCGACAGCCTGGGGCGTCTGAACGACCGCGAGAGCGACCATCGGATCGGCGAGATTCTCGGCGAATTTACTGGAAAGAAATACGGCGCCAATCGCAAACGCTGGGAAAAGTGGCTCAAGGCCCGCACGCCCCCGTCGCCCGTTCCCGATCCGCTACCCCGTCCTGGAGAAAACACGAAATGAATTGGCCAGTCGGTTCCACCGCAGGGGCGTGTTTCCTGATGGTCTTCGTGTTGGGGGCGGGAGAGTTGGTCTTGGGTGAGGAGACCTCCGCAGAACCCTTCGACTATGAGGCGGCGGCGCAGAAAAGTCCGAAAATCCGCGACTTGTGGCCGGAGGCGAAAAGAGATCTCCTCCCCCTGGATTGGAAGATCGAACGGGATGAAACGGTTGTCAGCGACACCGATCCCTCGCTGAAGCTCCGGAAAATCACGGCCCACTTCTGGTCGCAGGAGATCGGCGGCAAGCGGTGGGGCCATCCGTGCGTCGTCTTCCTGCCGGCCGATCCGGCCGTCAACGCCGATCCGGCCCGGAAGGGAAAGGCGGTCGTCTTTGGGGCGCCGCCCGGCCAACAGTACACCCTCAGCGTGGCCAAGTACGGCGAGCCGATTGCCGCCCGGACGAAGTATCCCGTCATGGTCTTCAGCAATCCGGGTGTCTATCCCGACGGCTCCGAAATCGAACGCGACATCGGCATCCTGGGGACCCTTGCCCGGCGGACGGGCAAGATCTACTACAACATGAATTTCCAGTGCGCCGTGGCCTACGTTAAAGCGCTGGACGCGATGGAGCAACTGCTCGCGGTGAAGGAACTGCACGCGGTAATCGGCGGCCATTCGAAGCGCGGCCGGAGCGCCTTCGTCGCCGCCGCCCTCGACCGTCGGGTGGCCTCGGCCATCGAGATGGGCAACGAGGGCGTCCCCCGAACCGACGTCGCCCATCCCCGAATGACGTTCCATTACTTCAAGGACCAGGTCCACGTCCCGCTGTTCTACATCGGCGCCACGAATGAAGACGGCTATGCGATGTTCAACGTGAACGTCATGCAACGGCGTCTCTGTCCGCCGATGACGCTGGAGATCATCCCCAACTATTGCCACGCGATCTGCTCGGAGATCCAGTACATGGACTTCATGATGTGGGTCGCCCACGTCTTCGACGGCCGGCCGGTCACTCGAATTGTCGAGGTCAAGCATCACCGGGAGGGCAACCGCTCGCGATTCACCGCCCGGCTGGAAAGCAAGGCGACCATCCAAACGGTCAAGGCCTGGTACGTGTACACCGACGATCCCGCCTGGCGGGACCTGATGTGGTATCACCTGCTCATGCACAAGGCGGGCGACCGTTACGAGGGCTTTTTATGGGGAAAAATTCCCGACGCCTTCCTGATCGAGGTCGGCGACATCGCCCAGGGATTCCCGGGCTACGTCTCCAGCGCGCCGCAAAAACTGACCGACGCCCCCGTCAAGGAACGCCGGTCGCGCGGCTCCCTACCGAGGTTGTGGTCGCCGCAGTAGTGCATCCAATAATGAATCGCCATGTCTCGTTTAGCGGCCGCCGGCCTTGGCGTTATTCAGTTTTCAGGGCCGCCGTACCGGCGACCGCTAAACGGCATCGCAATAATATCTCGATCCGAAGCACCGCTCGCCGGGAGGTGATAAAATGAAACGCAACTTGTTTACGATCGCCGCGGCATTGTGCTTATTCAACGCGTGGAGGACCTGCCCGGCCGGCGTGCTCGACGAAGTGACGCGCCAGCAGCAGGGGACCACGAAGCGGTTCTCCACCGGGCTGTTCGATCCCGAATCGAACGCCGACTCCTATCATTTGGCCCCCGGCGAGCGCCGCACGTTTACCACGTTGGAAGGTCCGGGCGAAATCCGCCACATCTGGTTCACCATAGCGGGCGACCGCCGCTATCCCCGCTCGCTGGTTCTGCGGATGTATTGGGACGGCGCCGCGGTCCCCTCCGTGGAAACGCCCATCGGCGACTTCTTCGCGGCGGGCAACGGCATGACGGCCAACGTCAGTACCCTGCCGATCGAAGTCACCTCCTACGGCCGGGCCTTGAACAGCTACTGGCACATGCCCTTCCGCAAGCAGGCCCGGGTGGAACTCGAAAACCAATCGAAGCACCGCCTTTGCGTGTACTGCCAGATCGACTGGATGCAGCTTCCCGCGCTCCCCGACGACACGCTATATTTCCACGCCCGCTACCATCAGGAATTGCCCGTCAAGCCGTTTTCCCCCTACACGATATTCGAGGGCCGGGGTGAAGGGCAGTACGTCGGCCAGGTGCTCTCCACGCAGAACAGCCTGGGCAGTTGGTACGGCGAATCCGACGACCGCTATTACATCGACGGCGAGGAGACGCCCTCGCTGGTTGGCACGGGCACCGAGGATTTCTTCACCGACGCCTGGAACATGCGGCTCTTTACCAACCTGAACGCCGGCGTGACGATCTGCGAACCGAACGCCGTGGATTCCCGGAAGACGGCGTACCGTTGGCACTTGCAGGCGCCGGTCATTTTCCGCAAGTCGCTGAAGGTGGAAATCGAACGCCGCAGCTATGCAGTGATCCCAGATCCGGCGACCGGGAAGAACACGCTCCACGATTTCATCTATCGCCCCGATTTCTTCTCCTCGGTGGCGTTCTGGTACCAGAAGGGCGTCGCCCGGCCCTTCTGCCCGCTGCCGCCGGTCCGGCAGCGGCTCAATCCGGAGATCTGGGTCGAAGTCAAGGACCTCGCCGGCCCGCTCCGCTGTTGCGAGGGGCTCCGGCCTACGGTCCGCTCCAACCGGACCTGCTTCGGCAAGAAAATGTTCTTCCTGGAAAACAAGAAGCCGGGCGCGTGGCTGGAGATCCCGGCGGACGTCAAGGAAGAAGGGCAGTATTCGATCTCCTGCTTCCAAGTGCTGTTCCCCGGGTACGGAACCTGGAAGGTCACTCTGACGGGTCCGGATATGAACACGGTGCTCGATCCGTCCCTCGACTTTTACGATCCTTACGACTGCCTGAAGGAAAACTGGCCGGAGAGCTATCTGTACGGCACCGTGCACGAGGCGAAACTGGGCGTCGTGCGTTTGAAACCGGGGCGGTACACCCTGCGTTTCGAGTGCACGGGCTGCAATCCGCTCTCCCGGCTGAAGAAGACCGGCCGGCTGGGATACGGCCTCGGCATGGACGCGATCTCATTGCGCAAACTGCCCTGGGACCACATGGAGCAGTGGTTCGCCGATTATCAAGTCAAGGCGAAGGCCCTGGAGGAAGAGCGCGTCGCGGAGGCGCGAAAGACGGTGCAGGCTCTGGCCGACGCCGTCAACCGGTTCCGGCGCGACGTCGGCTCGCTTCCGCAAAATCTTGAGGAACTCCTCGCCCGACCCGACCGGCTGGCAAACGCGGAGAACCGCTGGCCTTATTACGACGGCCGGCGGATTCCCCTCGATCCCTGGGGACAACCGTATCGTTACATCATCCCGGGAAAATACCATCCCGAATCGTTCGACGTGTACTCGGTCCACGGCCAGAGCCGCAATCCGTCCGTCTGGATCGGCAACTGGCGGCGCCAGAGCCGGATTCAGGAACAAGATTGAAGCGGGGTGTCGGGTACGGTTCATTCTCAAAATGCCGTTGTCCCGATTTCGGGAAAAGGGTATCATCCCGAACGCATGAAAAACGCCTGGGCATTAATAATGTCGCTATCTCTCGGCTTGGCAGGCTGCAAGCTTCAATCTCCCGGCGCCTCCTCCTCGGCGTCCATCGAGCAGTCGGCCGTTTTTCCGGCCCAGAAGGCGCCGCCGGGGGGTTACGGCGACGTGGCCCGGGTCGGCGTGGAAAACGCCCGGTTTACCGCCGCCGACGGCACCCGGCTGCACGGCTTCTATTTCCCGCATCACGCGCCCCGGGCGGTGGTTCTCTACGCCCACGGCAACGGCGGAAACGTGGGCACTTGGGCGGACGTCGGCGTGCAACTCCGAAAACAACACCGGGTGTCGGTGATGCTCTTCGACTACCGCGGTTACGGCCTGAGCGAAGGAACGCCCCAGGAAAAGGGCCTGCTGCAAGACGCCCGGGCCGCCCGGGCGTGGCTGGCCCAACGTGCCGGCGTGAAAGAAAAAGACATTGTCCTGATGGGCCGGTCGCTGGGCGGCGGCGTGATGGCCGACCTGGCCGCCAACGACGGCGCCAAGGCGCTGATCTTGCAGAGCACCTTCACTTCGCTGCCCGCGGCGGCTGCCGGCCACGCCCCGCTGATCCCCACCGGGCTGGTCATGAAAAACCGCTTCGATTCGCTCTCGAAGATCAAGAACTACCACGGCCCGCTGTTGGTCAGCCACGGCGATGCCGATCGCGTGATCCCCTTCGCCCAGGGCAAGCAACTCTACGAGGCGGCCAACGAGCCGAAGCAATTCTTCACCGTTTCCGGCGGCGACCACAACACGCCCGAGCCGGTGGAATACCACCGCCTGCTCGATCAGTTCCTCGACGGTCTGAAAAGCAATTCCGAAAAAGTCGCGGATCACGCATCTTTAACTTTTTCGACGGCGTCCAGTGATCCTTCCGGCAGACCGTAGCCCAGGTGCAACGCCAGGAGAAATCCCAGGCCGACCTTCAACAGGGCGATGAAGATCGTTATCCCACCTTAAACACCGGATTATTTATAGGAATTCCTCTCTTCTTCTTATTCAGATCTTGATCTCGCGTTCTTCCGCCCCCAGGTTCGGCGAATCGATGGGATTGATTTTATTACCGTCACGGAAGAAGGTCCGGTTCGCCCGGGGCGTTTCCACCTTCTGAAAAGTGTGATCGAGGCTCTCCAAAAAAGCAGGGTAGTCTTCCTGGGGATCGACTTCTGCAACGATGCAGCGGGTGGTGACCTGGAACGTTTGCTCTTTGTAGAGGAAGCGGATTTTTTCGATCGATTGGCGGAGAAAATCCGCATTGCGAATCGCTTTTTTGGGACCAACATCCGCCACCATCCAAAGAAAACGTTGGCCGGCGAACCGACCGACCAAATCGGTCTTTCCCACCGTCTCCTGCAGGAGTTGAGCCAATTGATACAACACCCGGTCGCCCAACAGCGGCCCGTGCTCTTCGTTGAAAGCTCCAAAGCGGTCCACGTCAAATAGAATCCCGTTCATAGGACGCGTTTGGTGCTGTTTGCGCCGCCACCAGTCGTCGAGAGCCACCTCGATGCCGATGCGGCTGCGTAAACCGGTAAATGGATCGTCGCAGAGCCGTGTTTCAATGTGCTTGATGCGGTTTTCACTGCGGGCAACCATTAGGAACGCAGCCTCGTGATCATCGTGCAGCCGATGCCGGGCCATCCGCAGATTCTTGATCTCTTCCCGCAGCCGATGATTGGCCTTCTCAAGGTCGCTTCGAAAATCCATGTATCCGAGGTTGTTCAGCGTCGTTTCCACCTGGGCGACCTGTTCAAGATTGTCGTTCTCTATTTTCTCACCCAGGGCGCTTAACGAGCCGAATTCACTCAGCCGATCGTGGAATTTTTCCGTGGCTTCACTCTGCTCGGCTAAGTACGTGGTGCAATCTTCACGCAGTAAACGCAAACAGGTCTCGATCGTCTCTTGATCGGTGTGGTGTTGGCAAGCGCGCAACAGGGTATCGATCTTCGTGCACCGCTGACCACTCTTCAACATGGCGACATTGAGCCGGAGAATCGAAGTCTCGACGAATTTTTCATTAAGATCCCAGATCAACGGGACACCGGAATCCTGCGGTTCGGCGGCCGCGTCAGCCGGCTCCTCGGCGGGGGACAACGCACCGCCGCCGTCCCCTTCTTCGGCTACGGCCTCGGGCAACATCTCCGATGGCGGAACCTCCGGCAAAGATCCTGACGGAGACGACAGGACCAGGTCGGCAGAACCGTGGGCGCGAAGAAACGGCAATCGCGCCGCCGTCCAGTCCCCACAGGCCTCCCGCCACTCCGGCGGGCCGTAGCCCAGGTGCAGCGCCAGGAGAAATCCTAGGCCGATGTTCAGCAGGGCGATGAAGAGCGTGATTCCCAGCATGGGACACCGGATCAATCGGAGAAGACGGATGCCGCGGGCCGTTTGGCGGGGGCCGGCGGGCCGTTCAGGCTCTCGGCCAGTTTGCCCAGGGCCTCGGTCTCGATCTGCCGGACCCGCTCCCGGGTCAGACCCAGCGTCTCGCCGATCTCTTTCAGCGTACGCGGCTCGTGCTGATCCAACCCGAAACGCATCCGCAGCACGGTGGCCTCGCGGTGGTCCATGGTCTCCAACTGCCGCAGCACGCACTTTAGGTTGTCGTGTTCGAGCAGTTCGTCTTCGGGTGTCCGGGCGCGTTCGTCCATGATCATTTCGCCCAGGGTCCAGCCCACCTCAGTCTGATCGGTCTGCGGCGTGAGATTGTAGATCTTGATGGCTTTTTTGATGATCGGCAGCTTTTTCCGCGGAAGGCCCAGCACCCGGGCGACTTCCTCCGCGGTGGGCGTCCGGCCCAGCTCCTCGGCCAGCCGCGTGCTCGCCCGGCGCCACTTCGAGAGCAATTCGACCATGTACGCCGGAATGCGGATCGTCTTGGCGCAGTTGATCAGCGCCCGCTTGATCGACTGCTTGATCCAATAGCTGGCGTAGGTCGAAAACCGGGTCCCGATCGCCGGATCGAACCCTTCGACGGCCCGCAATAGCCCCAGGTTGCCCTCTTCGATCAGGTCCTGCAATCCCAATCCCTTGCCGGTGTAGCCCCGGGCGATGTTCACCACCAGCCGGAGGTTGGCGCGGACCATGCGGTCGCGGGCCTGCACGTCGCCCCGGCCGATGGCCTCGGCCAGTTCCTGTTCGTCGTCGGGCGAAAGCAGCGCCGTTTCGTTGATCTCGCGGAGGTATGTCTCCAGCGGCGATTGCACGCTGCCGGCAGGTTTGCGTCGTGAAAGCTTCGGCATGGCGGTCGATCAGTTAGTAGGACAAGTTGACAACCTGTCCTACGGGGAAATCTTCTTGTGATGGTCGGTCGGTGGCAACCCAACACCACTATCGACGCCCCGCCGCGCCTTTCTGCACTATGGGCCGCGCCTGACAAGATGGAGCAAATGTGCCTGCCGTGCTACGTATGCGGAAGAAGCGATCCCCTCGCGGCGATTATGCCGGGCGCAAGTTCCTAATAAAACTATCGCGGGCAGCGATCCGGGCGAACGAGTCCCCCGTGCGTTCGGGATATGCGGATCGAACGGCTTGCAGAGGACGGCTCCGTGCCAGATATGCCGCCGGTAGGGATTATTCCCGGCCGCCGCCCCTTCGGCGTTGGAAAAGCCTTCAGGATTCTTGTCGAAAGTCCGGTTGTAATAGTAATGCGTGCCATGTCAGCCAGGAGCCTTGGTGAAACCACCATTTTCAGCGGGGTGGCACGCCCTAAGGGGCAGCAAAGGGCGTGCCACACTATGAGTCAGCTGATTCTGTTGCGGCGTCTTCTCAGGACGGTTTCTTCTCAAGAAGCTGTTTCAGGAGGTTGGCCACCAGCGCGGGGTCGCCCTTTTGGACCAGGTGTTGAATCTGCGGCTCCGGGATCTCCAGGTTTTTCAACGTCGCGGCAATCCGCTGCCAGACGCGGGCGCGGGTCTTGCCCTCGGCCAGATAGGCCTCCCCAATCAGATCGCCCAGCTTTTGCAGCATGATCGCGTCGAGATTCCGGTAGTAGTTGCGGATGATTCGCTCTTGGTGGGCGGAACGCTTGGGCATGGTGCAGGTGGGGTGGGAAGGGCGAGGAAAGCCGCTTGCGGCTTCACAGCGTAAGAATTTACAAACCGCAAATTGTATAACATCTTTTCCGCCAAGGGAACATCCCTTACGATAGTCCCCATGGAACGGCCGCAAAAACACCTGCTGCTGACCGGGACGCGGATCACCGGTCTGGGGACGCTGGCCAGCCGGATACTGGGCCTGCTCCGCGACATGGCTACGGCGTCGCTCTTGGGGCTTTCGGGCAGCGCGGTGGCCGACGCCTTCGTCATCGCCTTCCGGGTACCGAACCTCTTCCGCCGGCTCTTCGGCGAAGGGGCGCTGGCGGCCAGCTACCTGCCCGTGTTCACCAGGCTCCACGAGGCGGACCCCCACCGCGCCTGGCAGTTGACCAGCGTGTTGTTGACTTGGCTGAGCGCGGGCTTGTGCGGCCTGGTGTTTCTGGGCGAAGCGCTGTTTTTCCTGCTGGCGACGTGCTGCGGCAACGCGTCCGATCTGAAGCTGCTGCTGGGCCTGGCGGCCGTGATGCTGCCCTATTTGTGGTTCATCTGTCTGGCCGCCCAGTTGTCGGCCACGCTGAACGCCTTGTTTATCTTTTCCGTGCCCGCGCTGATCCCGGTGGCGCTGAACGTCTGCTGGTTGGGCGCGGCGTGGTTCGTGGCGCCGTTTTATTCCGGTTCGCAGGAGGCGCAGGCCTACGTGCTCGGCGGCGCGGTACTGGTCGCGGGAGTGGTGCAAGTGCTGATCCAATGGCCCCTGCTGCGCCGGCTCGGATTCCGCTTCGACTACGATTTCTCCGCCGTGAAACGGGAGCTGGGGGAGATCGGCCGGATGTTCGCCCCGATGGTCGTCGGGCTGGCGGTCACCCAAATCAACACCTTCTCCGACAGCCTGATCGCCTGGGGATTCTCGTCCTCCGAGGGCGGACCACAAACCATTGCCTGGTTGGGCAGCCTACGGTATCCGATGCAGCAGGGCGCGGCGGCATCGATTTACTACGGCGAGCGGATGTATGAGTTCCCCGTCGGCATCCTGGGGATGGCCGTGGCCACGGCGATCTTCCCGCTGTTGAGCCGGCACGCCGCCCGGGGCCGGCACAAACGCCTGGGGGCCGACCTGACGCTGGGCCTGCGGATGATCTTCAGCCTGGCCGTCCCCGCCGGCGTCGGTCTGATCCTGCTGGCCCGGCCGCTGACCGATCTGCTCTTCGAGCACGGGCAGTTCACGGCCCACGACTCGGGCCGGGCGGCGACGATGGTCGCCTGCTACGCGCTGAGCGTGTGGGCCTACTGCGCCGTGCCGGTGTTGATCCGCGGTTTTTACGCCCTGGGCGACAGTCTCACGCCGGTCCGGGTGGCCGTCGGGCTGGTGGGGCTGGACTTGGTGCTGAACTTGACGCTGATCTGGCCCTGGGCGGAGGCGGGGCTGGCCCTGTCGACGGCGCTGGCGGCGGCCGTGCAACTGCTGACGCTGCTGGCGATCTTCGTCCGTCGCGTGGCCCCCTTGAACGGGAAGGCGCTCCGCGCCACGCTGATCCGCACCCTGGCGGCCACGGCCATGATGAGCGCCGCCTGCCTGGCAACGCTCTATTTCTTCCCGGCGTCCGGCGGTTGGCAGTCCGAAATCCTTCGCGTCTCCGCTCCCCTGCTGGTCAGCGTGGCCGTCTACACGGCGGCGTTCCGGCTGCTGGGCGGGAAAGAGCTTGGAATGCTCTGGACGGGGATTGAAAAATAGTGCGGAATGCGGAATGATGAATACGGAATCAATAAGCCTTTCGTGTCCTTTAGAAGTCCCCTCTCCCTTTGGGAGAGGGGGAGGGGTGAGGGCTGAAATGCCGAAAACGGCCCTCACCCTAACCCTCTCCCAAAGGGAGAGGGGACTTTCCGATTCGTGAAACAGGTCATTGCCGTCATCAAGCCGTATCTCGTGGAAAAGGTGCTCGACGCGCTCCGGCACGCGCCGATCGAGGCCTGCGAAGTGCACGAAGTCAAGGGCTACGGCCGGCAAAAGAGCTATCTCGACGCCTACCGGGGCAGCGAGTATTCGTTGGCCTATCTGCCCAAGGTGGAACTAACCCTCTGGGTCGACGACCTCCGGGCGGAGGAGGTGGTCCGGGCGATCAACGGCGTCGCCCGCACGGGCCGAATGGGCGACGGAAAGATCTTCATCATCCCGGAGGCCAGGTGAACTTCCGGCCCGCCAGGAGGTGGAGATGGACGTGCATCACCTCCTGGCCGGCGTCCGGTCCGCAGTTGATCACCACGCGATAGCCGCCGTCGAGGCCCAATTGCTTGGCAATCGTGCGGATGGCGCCGAGCAGGTGCCCGATGGCCGGCTCGTCCGCCGGCTCGACGTCGTTGACGGTCGGGATCGCCTTCTTGGGGATCACAATCAAGTGCGTCGGCGCCGCGGGATGGATGTCCTCGAAGGCGATGCATTGGTCGTCTTCGTACACGATTTTGGCGGGAATCTCCCGGTCGATGATGTGTTGGAAAATGGTTTTCGACATGGTACTGTTCCTCATTAATCTGGTTCCCAAGCTCCAGCTTGGGAACCCGCGGGCGTTCCGAAACTGGAGTTTCGGAACGAGGGGCGTTAAATATGCAATTTCAAATTTGAAATGTATTTTTCACGAAAAATCGTGCAGCCACCCGCCGGGCGTCAGCGGGCGGCGGGGACCCTTGCCCTCGCGCCGCCAGAGGCCCGGTTCGGCGATGAATTCTCCGACGGCGGCCAGGGGGATTTCCAACGGTTGCTCGGCCAGCAGTTTTTCGGCCTCCTCGGGCGGGACGGCCAGCAGCAACTCGAAATCTTCGCCGTCGCTTAAGGCGTGGTCAAGGGGCGTCCGGCCGTCGGCGGATTGCTCAGCCAGCCGTTTCGCATCTTCGGCAATCGGCACGGCGGAAAGATCGAGCACCGCGCCGCAGCCGCTCTCCTCGGCCAGCCGGGATAAATCCAGCGCCAGGCCGTCGCTGACGTCGATGCCGGCGTGGAGCCGGAAATGTTCGTGCAAATAAATCGCCTCCTGGATCCTTGGCTCGAAATGAAAATGTTTTCCCAGCAGGCTGCCGCCGAAGCGGCCGGTGGCGACGATCCGATCGCCGGGCTGCGCCCCGCTGCGGCGCAACGGTCCCCGCCCCGTGGCCCGGCCGATCAGCGTGACGCTGACGACCAGCGGATGATCCCAACTGTTGGTGTCGCCGCCGGCGATTGCCAAGTCGTATTGTTCGGCCAACGGGAGCATCCCCTCGTACAGCCCCCGGGCGATCTCCAGGCCGCCTTGTTTCGGCAGGACCAGGGCGACCACGCCCAAGAGCGGCCGGGCGGCCATCGCCGCCAGGTCGCTGAGATTGACGGCCAGGGCCTTACGGCCGGCATGTTGGGGACTGGCTGCGGGGAAGCGGCAAGATGCCGCTTCTACTAAATTGAAATCGACCCCGTCCATCAGCGCATCGACCGTCACCACGCAATCTTCCTCGCGGGCAAGCTGAAACACGGCGGCATCGTCGCCCAGCCCCAGCCGCAGCCGCGGATGCGGCGGGATTCGCTCGCGAAGCCAAGCGATGAGTTGGGATTCCATAGGTCAGCTTCCGTTTTCGTTTGGGCATTGCGTCAGATTTTAGTTGATTATATTTAGCTATGAAAAAGGGGACAGTACCCGGCGGCGCTCAAGGCACACGAGGAATGGTTGGTCAACGGCATAGGCGTTTGGGACGCTTCGGGGGGGTGGAGGCGGGGGGGTGTTGCCAAGCGGTGAGCCGCCGGCCATTGGTTGGGTGGTTTGGATTTCGTGGACGATGTGGATTTGGCGGATGCGATGGTTTTCGAGTTGCTCAACAAGATCCATTTTTTCACGGCTGGGGGGGTGGTTGGGGGGTGGTGTGCAGAGGGTTGAGAGCTGAGGGATCGTCCGAAGCCGTCGGCCCATGTGGATGATCTTGATTTTTGGGAATAAAACCCCTGATATTTTCGGGTTGCGCGTTTCATGGTTGATCCTCACCGGATTAAACGGCTACCAGAGCGCTACTGTACAGGTGTGATCTTAGCAGATCCGGTGGCCCAATTTCAAGAGAAAAAATTGGCCTCCGAAAGAGTGGGGGGATGTGGAAGATTTTTAACAGAGGCGCTTCCTCAATGATCCAAGTCCTTCCTCATGATCGGCTGTTGTTATTCATTACAATTATTGACGAGCGGCGGAAGGGACGATTGAGAGGAGAGCGGAGATTTGAGAGGAGGTGGTTTCCTTCCTGGAATATCATCCCGAAGCGTTTGAAAAGAATAGGAGGCTTTGTGTCGCCGCTGACGCGGCTGAGGGCACGTTGGCGCGTCATCACCGGGGGTTGCGCTGCGCTCCACCGCCCGGCTATTCACCTGACGCGGCTGAGGACGAGGCCGCCGTGCCGGCGGCCGCTAAACGATGCGCGGTCATCCCTTCTCGTTTTTTCTCAAGTCGGTTGACGAAACGTCTTCCCGAAACACATACGGGGGGACTTCGCGGCAGAGGGCGCGGAGGGGGTCGGGCAGTTCGAGGTCGCCGAGACGGACAAAGGCCGCGCCCAACTTGCGGCCGAAGACGAGGAATCGGCAGCCCCGGGCGGCGATCTGCTGCACGGCGGCCAGGCAGGCCTCGCGGTTGCCGCCGTAGTAGACCGGCTGGGCGATGCGGTGCAGGGTGTCGGCGCCCACAATGAACGTGGCGCCGGGAAAGAGGCGCGATTTCTCCGCGAAGGTGGCCGCCCGGGTCAGATACAACGGGTGTTCGGCCGGGAACTGGGCGATGCGGCGCTCCATGTCCCAATAATCCAGCGGGGGCTTATCGACGTTGAGGATCGACAATTCCATGGCCACCGGGCGTTTGAGGATCTCCCGGGCGACCTGGACCATCCGGCGATGCCCGACGTGCAGGGGATTAAACGCCCCGGGAAAGATCGCCGGGGGGACGGAAAAGGCCGGTCCCCGGCAGAGCAGCTCCGCCTTGCCCAGCAGGAGGTCCTGCCAGGGTTGCGGGGCGGCCGTCCGGTACGTTTCCACGTTTTCGCCTTCGAGCAGTTCCGGCGCCGGCCAATCGGAGATGCCGCAGGCGTCGGCCACGGCACCCAGCAGCAGCTCGCCGACGAGCCGTTCTTCCTCGGCCCGGCTGCGGCGGTCTTTCAGCAGCGTCAGCGACCAGGCGGCGGTCCGGTCGGCGGTTTGGACGGCGAGATGGGCGCGATGCGCCCCTCGCCGCGGGCGATCGGTAGCCAGGGCGGCCGTGCACGCAACGCCGGCCACCGGCGCCGGGGGCGGCTCGAATTTCCGGGCACGGAAAAAGGCGGCCATCGCCAACGCCCGGGCCGTCGCCGCGGAGCAGAATTCCTCCGGCCGGTTGCCGAGCCAGGTCTCGATCACCGCAGGATGATAAGGGACCACGGCCTCCAGCAACGTCCGCGAGCCGCCCGGGGTCTCCAGCAAGTCGGCAATCGCCCGGCTGCCGCCCCCGGTGACCACCAGCACCAGGCGCGTGGCGGTCTCGTGGATCTGTCGCACAAGTTGATCGGTGTCCGACGGCATAAGAACCCTTCAGTTTACCTGTATTTGAGAACCGCGCCAATCCGGGGAAAAAGGCGACGCCTTGAAGGCAACTCTCCTACGAGTTATAATTCATATATGGCGACAGTCGAAAAAATGATGACGGCGGACGAGCTTTTCGCGCTCGGCAACATCGGCCGGTGCGAATTGATCCGGGGGGAGTTAATCAAGATGGCGCCCACGAACTACGAACACGGCGGGATTGAAAATAACATCGGTGCTCTTCTCAGGGACTATGTCAAAACAAATCGATTAGGCCGGGTCCTCTGCGGCGACCCGGGTTTTATTATCGAGCGTGATCCTGATACGGTCCGTGCTCCGGACGTCGCCTTTGTCCGGGCCGAGCGCGATCCGCCCGGCGGATGGCGGAAATTCTTTCCCGGCCCGCCCGACCTGGCCGTGGAAGTGCTCTCGCCCGACGATCGGGCGGGCGAAGTCAACGTCAAAGTGCAGGATTGGCTGAAGGCCGGCTGCCTGATGGTCTGGACCGTCGATCCGCAATCGAAAACGGTCACAGTCTACCGGAACAACCGCGAAGCGACCGTCTTTGCCGCCGCCGACACGCTGATCGCCGAAGACCTTCTGCCCGGCTTCTCGCTGCCGGTGGCGGAAATCTTTGCCTGAATTTTTCCAGTAAACGCGGCATCTTGCCGCGTCATTCAGGATGCGCGTCATTCCCCCCGCCGGCAGGAAGCGGCAGGATACCGCTTCTACGTCAAAAATTTTTTCAAGAATCGGCAAGCGTCGGCGAATGACCCCTTGGGGCGTCCTCCAAGACGAGTATCGCCGGAGGGACGGTTTTTCACCCATCCTCCCCTAACACAAGGAGTTCGGAATCATGATCAGAAAAGTATTGAAGATCACCTTGATCGCCACGGCCGGGCTGGTCGTGGTCAGCTTGTTTGTCGGCCGGGACACCGTCAGTTATTTCCGGACCACCGCCGGCTATTTTTCCGACTCGGTCCGGGAATCCATCCCCATCGAGTTCCAGATCGATCGGGCCCGGGGCCTGATCCAGGACCTGGTTCCCGAGGTGCGGAAAAACATGCACATCATCGCCAAGGAAGAGGTCGAAGTGCAGAAGCTCGACGAGCAGATCGCCGAGACGGAGGACCGGCTGGCCAAGGAAAAGGAGCAGATCCTCCGCCTGAAGACCGACCTGGCCCGGCGGGACGATGCGTACCGGTACGCCGGCCGATCGTACACGGTAGAGGAAGTGCGGGCGGACCTGGCCCATCGGTTCGAGCGGTACAAAACCGCCGACGCCACGCAGGCCAGCCTGAAGGAGATGCGCATCGCCCGGGAAAAGAGCCTCGCTGCCGCCCGGCAGAAGCTTGAAGGAATGATGGCCGCCAAGCGGCAGTTGCAGGTGGAAGTCGAGAACCTGGAAGCCCGGGCGCAGATGCTCGCCGCCGCGCAGACGACCAGCAACTACCAATTCGACGACAGCCGGCTGGGACACGTCAAGGAACTGATCGCCGGCCTGAAGACCCGGCTGAACGTGGCCGAGAAATTGGTGGGCGCCGAGGCGAACTTCCACGACGAGATTCCGCTGGACAAATCCGCTCCGGAAAACATTGTTGAGCAGGTCACTGAATACTTCGCGCCGGCGCCCCGGCAGGTGCAGGTGACTTTGAAATGAAGGACGGGGAGGGAATGACGAAGGACGAAATCCAAAGGACGAAAGAAGCCCGAAGGCCGAATGACGAAAAGAGCATCGTTTTCCGGTAAGAGGATCATGACTTTTTCGGGTTTAGGTATTCGTCATTCTTTCGTCATTCGGATTTCGTCATTCGTCATTAAATCCCTCTGCCCTTTCCCCCATCCTACCCTTTTGCCTCGAACCGCGTTACCATGATCACAGCGACGGACAATTACTCCGGTTCCTTTTTTCTTGGCGGCGGAAGGCCTTCTATGAAGAATTTCGTGCTGTGGATCGACGCCGTGGGGAGCTACTGGGTCTGCCTGGGCGACGTGGTCACGCTGGGCCGGCCGGGGGGCGAGGACGTCGACGTGCCGATCCTGGGCGATCTTTCGCGCCGCCACGCGCGGATCCGCCGCGACGGGGAAGGGTACCTGATCGAAGCGCTCCGCGACGTGTCGGTCGACAGCCATCCGGTCCGGCCGGCCGCCGCCCTGACCGACGGCTGCCAGATCGAACTGGGCGGCAGCGTGCGGCTGAAGTTCCGCCGCCCCCACGCCTTAAGCGGCACGGCCCGGCTGGAACTGGCCGGCTCCCATCGCACCCAACCGACCGTCAACGCCGTGCTGTTGATGGCCGACTTGTGCATCCTCGGCCCCCGGCCGCACAGCCACGTGCTCTGCCGCCCTTGGCCGCGGGAGGTGTTTTTATTTCGGCATGAGGAAACGCTGTCTTGCCGCACAACCGGAGAATTTGAAATCGACGGCCGATCCTGCCGCGACCGCGGCCGAATGACGCTGAATTCCCACGTCGCCGGCGACGGATTTTCGTTCAAACTGGAGGAAATTTAAGATGAAGTTGATTGAGTTTCAGATGGATTATGTCGTCTAGCCGGCGGCTAACAGCCGCCGCGAGATGCGTGAATACCCTCGGCGGCTGTTAGCCGCCGGCTACCGGAGGCAACATTTCCAATCTGATCCGCTATCGATGGATGTGAAACATCCGCCCGCGGATGTTACAATAAATAATCGTCTACCAAAGAGTAACGATAAAGGGCCAGTACCGTGGAACCTCGTGCGTCGGACAATCCGAGCCTGGCAGCCGATGCGGTGCAGGACTCCCCGCCAGCGGAGCGGCCGGCGGGGAAATTCATGTACCCCGGCGGCACCCGGCCCCTGGACGGCTACACCATCAAGCGCGGCGTCGGGCAGGGCGGCTTCGGCGAAATCTATTACGCCTTAAGCGACGCCGGCAAGGAAGTCGCCCTGAAGCTGATCCGCCGGAACCTCGACGTCGAGCTCCGCGGCATCCGGCAGTGCCTGAACCTCAAGCATCCGAACCTGCTGACGCTCTTCGACATCCGGCAGGACGACGTCGGCGACACCTGGGTCATCATGGAATTCGTCGCCGGCACGTCGCTGCAAGAGGCGCTGGAAGCCAATCCCCGCGGCCTGCCCGTTCCGGAGGCCCTGGCCTGGATCCACGGTCTGGGCGCGGCGGTGGCCTACCTGCACGACCACGGCATCGTCCATCGCGACCTGAAACCCGGCAACGTCTTCAGCGACGAAGGCGTGGTGAAGGTCGGCGACTACGGGCTGTCGAAGTTCATCTCGTGCAGCCGCCGCAGCGGGCACACCGAGAGCATCGGCACCGTCCACTACATGGCCCCCGAAGTGGCCAGCGGGCGCTACGGCAAGCAGCTCGACGTCTACGCGATGGGCGTGATCCTCTACGAGATGCTCACCGGCCGGGTCCCCTTCGAGGGCGAGAGCGTCGGTGAGATCCTGATGAAGCATCTGACGGCCCGGCCCGACGTCTCGATGCTGCCCGAGCCGTACAAAACCGTCGTCGCCCGGGCGCTGGACAAGGACCCGGAAAAGCGGTATCCCTCGGCGGCCGAGATGCTTACGGCGCTGCCGCCGCCTGCGGCACTGCCCGGCATGAACCGCTTGCCCTCGGGCGGTCGCCGCGAGGAGAAATCCGAAGGCGCCGCCGGACCGGAAGCCGGGATCTGGACCGAGGCGACGGACGAAGAGCCGGTCTTGCGCCTCTTACGCGGTAAAATCCACGAGCTGCGGACCTGGTGGCGGCAAAGCCGGCTGAACACCCCGGCACGGATCGGCTTGATCGTCCTTGCCGCCCTCGTGCTGCTGCACTCCGCTCCGGTCGTAATTTCCTTGGCCCTGACGGCGTGTTTCGTCTATGGGATTTATTGGGTGATCTGGTCGCTGGTTCATACCGGCTCGCGGTCGCAGACGGCTCCGCCTGTCAGCGGATCGACGCCGACCACCTACGCACCGCCTGAGGCGGCGCCCGCCCCGCAACCCGCTCCGACGGTGCTCCGCTCTCCCGTCGAAAACCACCGACCCTGGCGGCGGCATCACGAACAGCCGCTCAGCGCCCTGGTCCTCGGCCCGCCGCGCCAGCGCGCCGCCGATCTGCTCGGTTCTCTGCTGCTGAGCACCTTGGCGGCGGCCGCCATGACCGTCGTGCTCTTCCTGCTCAGCGGCAGTTCCCGAAGCCAACCCCTCGAAATCGAGCAACTGGCCTGGCTGTTTCTCGCCGCTGTGGCCGGCAGTTGGACGGTCCTTATTCCCGCCAAACTGTGGGAAGGCACCTTGGGAGACCAGACTCTCCGCCGGTTTATGATGATGATCCTCGGACTGGGCCTGGGCGTGCTGGCGTGCGGCCTGGCGTCGCATTTGCTGGTCAACCTGCCCGACAACCCGAAATTCCACCTGTGGCAGCCCGGGCTGGCGGCCCGCGGTTTCTTCGGCGAAGACGGCCGGCCGTTGTGGCAGGACTACGTGGCCGCCTTCGGCACGCTATTTCTGCTGGTCCGCTGGTGGCGGCAGGCCGACCCGCTCCGCTCGACGCGGCTGAGTCTGAAGGCCCTGATCGTGACCGTCGTGTTGGCCTTCCTCGCCGCCGACGCCTGGGATTTCCCCCAGCCCTGGCTGCCGATGCTGGCGGCCGCGATTTCCGTCTCCGTCCAACTGGCCAGCCCCTGGCTGGGTCACCACCGCCGCATGCACCCGCGGCTGTAAGACGGGCATATCAATCGAAGCCTGAAATGAAAAATGTTGCCCCAACGGGGCAGCCGTTCTCCCAGCCCAGGGCAACGCCCTGGAGAATCGGGACAAGATGAAATATGAATCGGCCCCACGGTTCGTCGGTAAACGGTTGGCCCGTTGGGCCGGATTGAACCTTTCCACTCCCTTCCCCAGGGCGTTGCCCTGGGCTGGGAGAACGATCGGCCTTTGGCCGAGATGGGTACGGAGTACCAAATTCGAGACACGGAGCGATCCCTCATGTCGGTTACATGGCTATTTATCGGAATCGTGGGTCTTGTCTTCCTGCTGTTTCTGACAGCCGGCATTGTGCTGGTCTGCTTCAGGCCGACGCGGATCGCGGGACTGATTCTCCTGCCGATTGTCCTGTTCCTGCCGCTGCTATTCTTGTTCTGGATGCTTCCTCCCGGAGTTCCCATGCATTCCGCCATCGAGACTCATTTTGAGACGCCCGTGGCGCAAGACCGCTCTTTCCCGCCGCCGCCGGCCATCCCGGTTCCGCCGGCGCCGACGCCCGAGCAGCAAAAGGAGCTGGACGACATGGTGGCGGCCGAGACGGCGCGGTTCGTGGACAAGCTGAGCCACAGCATCGCCCAATGGATGGCCGGGGAGCGGAAGCCGGTTGAGGCTTCGACGCCTGAGAAGGATTCTGCGTTGAGCGATGCCGCAGCGCCGAAGCGGCAGGATGCCGCTTCTACTTTGGAGCCGCTTCCCGACTGGGTTGGCATGGCGCCGCGGGTCAAAGGCGACGTGTACCAAATGTGCGTGACCGTCGGTCCCTACGTCGATCTCCAGGAGTGCGAGGAAAACAAGCTCAAGGATTTGCGGTCGGCGTTCAATCGATACGTCCAGGAGCTTCTGGGTCGGAAATGGAGCGGGAAAATACGTCTGACCGATCAGGAGTTGCTGGCCCTGGTGGCGGAACAGTACGAAGGGACGGCCCCTTCGCCCTTGCTGAACCGGATGATGACGAATCTCCACCTCCTCGTGCAGATCGACCGGAAGATGAAAACCCGGATCGAGAACGCCCAGCGGCAGTGGACCGTCCAAACGCGCCTGCGGCAGGCGGGCATCGGACTGGCCGGCGTTTGGCTGGCCCTGGGCGTAGTGTGGGGCTACCTCCGGCTGGACGGGCGTCACGGCGGCCGGCGCCGCGGACTGCTCCGGCTGACCGCCGGAGCGCTGTTGGGCGCCGTGGCCGCCGCCGTCTGGTGGACGGTGTAGGACAGGTTGGCAACCTGTCCCACTCTGTACCGCGACCACTGGTCGGGGCCATCCATTTGGTTTAAAAAGGACGTTATGTCTGCCAGCGAAACCGACAACCTGCTGGTCGAGCGGATTCACGCCGGAGCGTCTGACGCCTGGAACGAATTGATCGCGC
This sequence comes from Pirellulales bacterium, assembly GCA_016936015.1. GTDB lineage: Bacteria > Planctomycetota > Planctomycetia > Pirellulales > Thermoguttaceae > JAFGPV01. The sequence continues at coordinate 19,917 of JAFGPV010000057.1, read as the reverse complement.
GGTTCGAGGGCCGGCTGCTGGCCTTCGTGGAAAGCCGGGTGCGGAACCGCGCCGCCGCCGAGGACCTCGTGCAGGAGACGTTCATCGGTTTTCTGACCAGCCTGCCGAACTACGACCGCCGCCGCCCGCTGGAAAGTTATCTCTTCTCGATCGCCGCCCACAAACTGACGGACCATCTGCGGCGCGAGGGCCGGCGGCCGACCCTGCCGCTGGTCCCCGGCGGGGTCAGCGGCAGCGATTGGGAGCCGGCCGGCTCGGCCCGCGTCGCCAGCAGCATCGCCCGCAGCGGCGAGCGCCGCCGCCTGGAAGAGGACGCCCTGGTCGCCGCCCTGGCCGGGCAGGTCGCCGAGTGGCGCCGCAAGGGCGCTTGGGACAAGCTCCGCTGCGCCGAGCTGCTGCTGGTCCGTGGCTGGTCGAACAAGGAGACCGCCGGCCGGCTGGCTCTCTCCGAGCAGACGGTGGCCAACTACAAGTTCGAGTGCCTCGCCAAGCTCCGCGCCGCAATCCGCTCGCAAGGGCTGCCCGAGGAGGTGTTTCCGGAACTATACGACCGGGCGGATTGACCTTCTGTGTCTGAGGGATTTATAATAGAAGGTGTTGGCTTCCTTTTTCGTTACATGAAAAGAGGTTCTCTTCCAAACACTCTATCCAAGATTTGCTATGGAACCTTCCGTTGAAATTCAATACGTCACCGACGCCGCGGGACGCCCCGTGAGCGTGATCGTGCCGATTGCCTTATGGCAGGAGATCGAATCGGAAAGGGAAACCGCCTATCTCCTGAAAAGCGAAGCGATGAAGTGTCGATTACTGGCGGCAAAGGATCGGCAGGAAGGAATCTCTCTGGAAGAGGCCCGTGCACAAGCTGGAATTTGACGTCTCCGCAGTCGAGGACCTGAAGTATTGGGTCCAACAGGACCGGAAGAAAGCTCTGCGCATTTTAGAACTGATTCAGGAAACGCAGCGAAATCCCTTCGAGGGCAGAGGCAAACCCGAGCCCTTGAAGCATGAATTGTCGAGTTGCTGGTCACGGCGCATCGATCAAGAGCATCGCTTGGTCTATCAGGTCACCAAGGACAGAATCCGCTTCTTGGCCTGCCGGTATCATTATTGACACCGATTGCATCAGTCTCTATATCCGCCGCCGCGGCCGAGTCCTCCAACGTTCCATGATCAACGCGTAATGTCTCGCCGCTTGATAGTTGCATAGAAAGATGAGGGCCGAAACAACCCATAAAATCGTAGCAGCCCAACCCCAATGGAAAAAAGCGTAGATCACCATGCCGCAAGACAATAGAAACCCCACAAAGACAATCCTGTCAAACCTCAAGCAATAATTTAAAACACGCAAGAGTGCTCTTTGCATTTAACCGATCAAGTGCAAAAAGGCGATTCTCCCCTACGCCTTCTTTTTCACTTTCACTTTCTGCTTGGCGGCGGGCTGGCCGTCGCGGCCCTTGTGCAGGAGCTTGGCCTTTTCCGCGGCCTCGCGGCTCTTCCGGCTGCGGTCGGCGGAGAGGACCTGGCGCAGCAGGGCGGAGAGATCGGCGTAGGGGTGGTCGCACGGCGGACCGGGGCTGTATTGCAGCACCGCGTGTTGGATCTTCCGCGACAGCGCCAAGAGCGTCGAGGAGACCGTGCCGTATTCCTGGCCCTGGATCACCACGCCGCGGCGGCCGTGGTGGTCGGGTTTGCGGGAGAATGCCCGGCTGGCGACCGCCAAGAAGGTCACGGCCGAGTCGAGGGTGTGCAGCGTCAACATGCGGCGGACCAGTTCGTGCCGCGGGTCGCGGAAGTTGTCCATCGCGCCGTCGGTGACCACGTGCAGGCCCGGCGGGATATCGATCACCTCGAGCTGATCGCCGCCGTAGACCAGGAAGGCCGAGCGGGGATCGGCGGCCACGAAGTTGCCCCCCGCGTATTTTCCCGACGAAAGCTCGCGGAAAGCGTACTCCGCCGCCTCCCGGGCCGTCCGCGCGTCGAGCATCTCGCGGCAGAGCAGTCCCCGGGAACGGGGATCCATCGGCACGCGCTTCCGCGGCCGGTTGAGTACCGAACAGAACAATCCGTGCTGGTTGATCCCCAACCAAGTCCCGCCCGCCTTGCGATCCGTTCCGCAGACGACCCGCGGCGTGCCCGGCTGGATCTTCGGATACTGTGTGGGCCGATCGTACCGCTCTTCGCGGTTGGCGGCCACCAGCAACGGCGTCCCTCGCACCGTACGAAACAGAATTGCCAACGTACACATAATCCTCTAAGAATACCGTATTGAACGGCATTCTTGCACCCCGCCCTCTGGGGGTAAGGGTGATTTCTTGAAAAATTGTAAATCCTCGTCGGGAGTGCGCCGGGTATTGAACCTGATTCGAGGAAAATTCGATAGCGATTATTGATCTTCAGAAAAGGAACGTCCCATCAGAAAACGCCCCGCGACGGCGGTCGCGAGGGGAGTTTCCACCCCCGGGACCGCTGTCCCGGGGCGTTCAAAGGACATTATTAACCCGAGTTTCAATAGCCGCCGGCTCTCGGGGTATTTGTTTATTAATAGGACGCCCGGAGCGGCGTTTTGCCCTTTGAGCTTGCCGGGTACAATGTCGCTTATGAAAAAATCCCCCACACGTCTCCTCCCCCGCAGTAAGGTAAAACCGGCCGACACCTGGGACCTCGCCCGACTGTTTCCGCACGACGGCGCCTGGGAGAAAGCCTTTACGGATTGGGTAAAACGGATCCCCGGCTACGCCCGATACCGGGGAAAACTGGCCGCCAGCGCCCGCACGCTGGCCGACTGTCTTGCCTGGGACGAATCGCTCGACCGGCTGGCCGAGCGGCTGGGGACCTACGCCCTGCTGAAGACGGCCGAAGACACGGCGGAAAGCCAGTACCAGCGAATGCAGGGCCGGTACCTGCACGCGGCCAGTCAGGCGGCCCAGGCGGCCAGCTACATCCGCCCGGAAATCCTGGCCATCCCCGCCCCGCGGATGAAAAAATTCTTGGCGGCCAAGGAATTGGCCCCGTACCGGCTGCTGCTGGAGCGTCTGCTCCGCTACAAGCCGCATACGCTCGGCGACAGGGAAGAGAAACTCTTGGCAATGCAGACCGAGATGGCCCAGGCCGCCGGGCAGATCTTCCGGCAGCTTACCGACGCCGATTTCCGGTTCGGCACGCTGCGGAACGAAAAGGGCGAAACGGTGGAGTTGACGCACGCCACCTTCGCCACGCTGCTGCACGCGCCCCGGCGGAGCGTCCGGCAGGCCGCCTTCCGGCAGTATTACGGCGTCTACGCCGGGCACCGCCACGCCCTGGCCGCCGCGCTGGCCGGCTCCGTCGAGCGCGACGTGTACTACGCCCGGGCAAGGAATTTCTCCGGCGCCTTGGAGGCCTCCTTGTTTCCCGACCAGGTCCCCGCGACGGTTTACGACAACCTGATTGCGACCGTCCACCGGCGCCTGCCGGCGCTCTATCGCTATTACGACGTCCGCCGGCGGAAGATGAAACTCCGGAACCTCCACCATTACGACACTTACGTGCCGATCCTCACGGCATTGCACAAGCGCCACACCTGGGATCAGGCCGTCTCGACGGTTCTCGAAGCGCTCCGCCCGCTGGGCAGTGCGTACTGCGGCGCGTTGGAAAAGGGGCTACGCGGCCGGTGGTGCGACCGCTACGAAAACCGCGGCAAGCAGAGCGGCGCCTTCAGCGCCGGCTCCTACGACGGCGATCCCCATATCCTGATGAACTACCAGCCCGACGTGCTGGAACACGTCTTCACCCTGGCCCACGAGGCGGGGCACTCGATGCACAGCCTGCTTTCGGCCCGGCATCAGCCCTTCCGCTACTACGACTACGCGATCTTCGTGGCCGAGGTGGCCAGCACCTTCAACGAACAGCTCCTGAACCACCACCTCCTGGAGAATGCCGCGGACGACCGGCAGCGGGCGTACCTATTGAACCGGCAGATCGACGCGGTCCGGGCGACGCTCTTCCGGCAGACGATGTTCGCCGAGTTCGAGAAGCTGATCCACGCCTCGGTCGAGGCCGGCGAACCGTTGACGCTGGACCGCCTCACCGATATCTATCGGGCACTTTTAGAAAAATACTTCGGCCCCGACTTTACGCTCGACGACGAACTGAACCTCGAATGCCTCCGCATCCTGCACTTCTACCGGGCGTTCTACGTCTACAAATACGCCACGGGCCTGTCGGCCGCCGTCGCGCTGTCCGAACGGGTCCTCCGCGGCGGCGAGCAGGAACTCGACGCCTATTTAAAATTCCTCGGCGGCGGCTGCTCGAAAGATCCCCTCGACCTGCTCCGCGACGCGGGCGTCGACATGGAAAAGCCCCACGCCGTGGAAACGGCGTTGGGGCAGTTCCAGGAAATGGTGGAGGAGTTGGATCGGCTTATCTAATCAGGGCCACGGAGAACTGATAGTTTAGCCCCGGCACTTGTGCCGGGCGTGCGCGGGAAAACCTCTTGCGCCCGGCACAAGTGCCGGGGCGAAACGCTCTCTCCTTGGCGGTCCAATCGACCCGCCGGCAAGGGCTATTAGAAGCCGGTGCTCGGATAAGGGGGCTCCGCTTCGGCGTTGAGACTCCGGGGCGGGGGCGCCTCCGCGTCCACCGGCGGCAGCCGTCGCACCAGGGCCGAGGAAACCAGCGAAGGCTTACTTTGCGGAGCAGATTGCCAACCTGCTTTGCCCGCACTTTCCTGGGATTCGGCAAGTTGGCAATCCGCTTCGTGCGAGGCGGCGTACTTCGGGGCGGGGACGGCCGCCAACGGTTGCGGCTGCCGCTCGACGGTTACGGGAACGATGGGAGCGGCGGGAGCGATCGGCGGCGGCGGGGACTCGATTGCGGCGATCGGAAGCTCGACAGGGGTCTCCGGCGGGGACGGCTCGGCGGAAGGGACCGGCTCCGGTTGCGCCGGCTGGACGGCGATTGCCGGAGGTCCCGCGGAAGCTGAAAGGGGAAAGTCTGCGGGCGGACCGACCATCTCCCACACCACCGGATAGCGGGCGATGTTCCAACCGATCGCTCCCGCGATCGTCAGCAAGGCTCCGAAAAACGGTAAAATCCTCGGCATCGTGCGCTCCTCGGCCGGTCAGATTTCCTCCGTATTCCTCCGCGTGAAAACCATACCCGACTATTTTCACGCGGCAAGCAAATTGCCGGCGGTTTTTTGCGAAGCGGGGCGATTCAGCGTGGGAGAAAACAATTAGCGAAAATGAACGGAATAGACGGCCGGTGCGGGATCTGAGCCGCGTATCACGAGGGCCGGGCGAAGGCGGCGATCCGGAAGAGACAGGCTGGACCGGGCAAGGGGAACGCGGCGGCCTGCACTTGACGCAGGCCGACCGCCGCAGCGTCCTGAAAGACGTGCCGGACCGTCGTAACGTGATAATCGCCGGAGAATCCCACGATGCGGCGTCCGAGACGATAGAGCCAATTTTCCGTCGGGCCGCAGATCACGATCCGCCCGCCGGAGGTCAGTTTGCGGCCGAAGGCCGCGAGGATCTCTTTTCGATCTTCGATGTGTTCCAGCACGTCGGCGGCAATGATCGTCTCGACTTGACGGTCCGGGACGAGATCCCGCCAACCCTCGGCCGGTACAAACCGCGTATTCGGGAGTTGAAGCACGTCCGCCACCCGGCGGGCGATCTCCGGGTGCAGGTCGGTGGCCAAGACCGTTCTCCCCTCCGTCGCGAGCCGGGGCAGGAGGACGCCCGATCCGCAGCCGAAGTCAAAAACCGTGGTCTCCGGAACGCACCGGGCCAGCCGGATCACGTGCCGCAGGCGGCGCCAGAAGAGGCGCCGCGAGAACAGATTGCCCTGCAAATAGGAGGGCAGGGCCATCTCGTCGGTCGTTGGGCGGCCGAGCTTGGCGCCCCATTCCGCGTACGCCCGATGGATGGTCCGCCGCAGGTCTCGGTTATTCATAGGAGGGGGAGTGGCAGTATCGGGTACACGGGGGAATTTCCTCCGGCGCGCGGGATATCCTGAAGTGACGCAACTCATAAGCCGAATCCTCGGGTCGGCCGGCTTCGAGTCCCGCGGCGGCCCGGACCGTCCGGGAAACGAGCCGCTCCTCGAGGTCGTCTTCGTAGAGTTTGGGGTGGATGGGCTTTTTCGGAACGCGGGCAATGTCGTAACTGATAAACGAGAGCAGGAACTGGAGTCCGAGAATGACCAGCAGCGCCGAGAGCATCACGGTCCCCGCCGAAGCGAGCACTCCCGTTTGGACGCTTTTAATCCATTGCACGGTTCCAAAAACCGCTCCGCAGGCGGTCAGCAGGATTCCGACCAGGAGATGGAGCGAGGGGATGCTGAAATCGCGCAAAAAGTAGTTATAGAAAATCCGCTTGGCCAGATTCCGGCTGTGCAGCAGGGGAAAGACCACGAGCGACTTCCAGGGGACGAGGTTGCTTCGTTCACCGGCGTAGCGGGCGTCCATCGGGACGTTGTCGACCAGCGCACCCACGAGGTTCAAGCGGAAGAGCACGTCCGACTCGAAGAAGAACCGCCGGCTGAGCTTGTCCAGCGGCAATTGCCGGGCCACGGCGGCGTGGACGGCCGTAAAGCCGTTGGTCGGATCGAAGCTGTTCCAGTATCCCGACGACAGCTTCGCCCAGAAGGAGAGTCCGGCGTTGCCGATCAACCGGATCCAGGACATGGACCGCAGACTCTCCAGGTGAAAAAACCGGTTGCCCTTGACGTAATCCGCTTCCTGCCGGAGGATGGGGGCCACCATCTGCGGGATGAGGCGCGGATCCATCTGGCCGTCGCCGTCGATTTTGACGATCACGTCGGCCCGGTCCCGGAGCGCCTGCCGGTATCCGGTGACGACCGCCGCCCCCACGCCCCGATTCTCGGGATGCCGGAGGACGCGGATCCGCGGGTCCTGCACCGCGGCCCTTTCCGCCGCCTGGCCGCTAAGCTCCGGACAGCCGTCGTCGATGCAATAGATCCGCCAGACCTCAGGCCCGATCTGCCGGAGCACGCCCTCGATGCGGTCCGCGACCCGGTAACAGGGAATCACTACCGCAATCCGGAGCCCGGCGGGCGCTTCCCCCGGCGGGAAAGAGTCGAACCGCTGAGATGTCGTCGTCATATTCCATCCCCTCCCTGAGTTTTTCAAGGGTCAACGGGCCGTGCTGTCATGGACGTCCCGGAAGCGCCGCGCACGGGTGCCATGCCCACACTTGTGTGGGCATGTAGAGAACATCTGAGATCATCACATGCCCACGCAAGCGTGGGCATGGCACCCGTTTTTAACATAGTTGATTTACCTTTTTCGCCGAGTCTCAACTGTCGACGCTTGATGCTCAACCTTGGGTTTTTCCAGTTTTTCATAAAGGCGGTAATACCGGTTTTCAAACACGACGCGGACCTCGCCGCGGTCGCAGGCCCGCCGGATGTAATCCCGCACCGCCGGGGCGATGACGGTCTTGTGCAGCAGGGCGTAGCCCACCCGGGGATCCTCGTAGGCGGCCCGGAAGGCCGGCAGGTCCCGCGTCGAGCAGGCGCGGCAGTAACGGTTCAGTTCCGGCAGCCACGCAAGGCAGTAGTAGTCGCTGGCGATGGCCGCGCGGAAACCGTGCTCCCGGTGATAGGCGTACAGGCGCTGGTTCACGTCGCTGAGACCGATTCGCCGTTGCAGCTTCTCCTGCCGGGCCGAGAGATCAGCCGGCGAAAAACGGCTGCCGAGGATTACAAGCCCGAGGATCGGCAAGAGGAGCAGGATGCCCGACGGCGCGCGAAGAGCGTATCTGTAAATTGGTCCCCTCTCCCTTTGGGAGAGGGTTAGGGTAAGGGCAGTTGGGCGAATCGTGCCTGTTATTCCGTTTTCTTCTATGCAGCCCTCACCCCTGACCCCTCTCCCAAAGGGAGAGGGGAGATTTTCAAGACACGCGCGAAGCAGGTTCGGCGTCCAGCGCCAAAGCGACGTCCCCCGCCGCTGCATCCAGCCCTCCACGGCCTGGAGCGTTTCCATCAATCCCAGCCCCGACGCCACGCCCGCGAAGGGCAAAATCAGGGCCAGGTTCCGGGTATCGTACGAAAACGCAAAACTCCAGATCAGCGTGATCGGGAGGACTAAAATCAAGACAAACCGCCGGCCGACCGGATGGCGGACCGCGGCCAGCAACGTGATCCCCCAAAAAACCGCACCCGGCGGCGAAAGCGCTTCCCGGAGCAATACCCCCGCGTGGAGCAGCCGCTGCCAGGCCGACCGGCCCTCGTGGATCCCCGTCAGGAGATACGCCGTGTTCGTAAAACCGTCGCCGTAGCGAATATCCCATTGCTTGTAGAGATACCAGGGGGCGATCAGCAGGAACGCCAAGAGGGCGGCGAAGATGATCGGTTTTAAATTCCCCTCTCCCCGACCACTGCGTGGTGCCCGGAGAGGGTTAGGGTGAGGGCTATATGGAAAAAATGGTTCCAGTACAATCGGGCTTTCTTTGTCGCCTGCCCTCACCCCGGCCCTCTCCCGGCGGGAGAGGGTGAGGTAGGCCAGCAGCGGAAAGACCGCGGCGAGGTAGAGACCGGTCTGCTTTGTAAGTGCACATCCGGCGGCGAACAGTGCGGCCGGCAGGAGAGTTTTAAAGTAAGACAGGTTGCCAACCTTTTCGTGGGACAGGTTGGCAACCTGTCCTACGAGAAGGAAATACACCGTGCCGAAGGCGAAAAAGGCGACCGGCACGTCGGCGTAACCGCTGCTGAGATTCCTGGCCCGGAGGATGGCGTGGAAGAGCAGGAAGGTGAAGAACACCCCCAGCAGGTAGCCGACCTGATCGGTTTTTAAACCCAGGTCGAGGATTGCCAACAGCGTGCCGAGGCCGAAGAGGAACATGATCGCCTTGGCGAAAAACCAGACGCGGGTGTCCTGGATGAAGACGTAGCTGAGCGAGAGGTTGGCCGGCAGCAATTGCGGATACTCGCCGGTGCCCCGCGGCATCCCGTTTTGCGCCCACTCGCCGGCCCAACGGTTCCACGAGACTACGGCGTCCCACTCGGTAAAAATCCGATCCGGCAGAACGGTTTCGTAAATCACGTAGCCGATCATCAATCCGACCACCGTCAGCAACACCGCCATCCGCAGCAGCCCCGGCTTGTCGTTCAGGTCCCGGGGCAGGAAATCCGCACAGCCGGATTGAATGCTTTTTCCCAGCCGCCGCAGCACTTCTGCAATCGGCATGTTTAGCCCCGGCACTTGTGCCGGGCGCTTTCGGACGTTGACGTTCAAAACGAACCAGAGCAGACATTCCGTGGCGAACACCCCATAGATCACCCCGCTGCGATAAACGCCCGTCAGCACCAGTCCCCACACTAAAAAGTGGTTGATAATCAAGCTCAGTCCGAAGCAGCCGATCAGGGCGCCAAAGAATCCAAGACGAATCCGCATCAGCCGCAGCGCAAGGTAGCCGGGCAGAAAAACGATCTGCACGATGGCGGCTAAACCCAAGAGAAACATGTTTCCCCCCGGAAAGACATCTTCTGAAAATCCGGCATAAGATAATCAAAGAGAGATAATCGAGCAATTGAAGATGCGCAAACCTGGGGAGCTGCGTCGGCTTTGACTCTTTATGATAGGTCTTGATTGTCTTTACTCCCGGAAAAACATCAAGTTTTTCGGTTGAGGGATGTAAAACCGTATTTTACAATAGTATGAGAGGGTAATCTGGGAGACCTCTACTCGAATGCCGGGAGAACGCGACTAATGAAGCAAGCAATTGATGCGATTTTCGAGGGCGGAGCCTTTCGACCGGTGCAGCCCGTCAGGATTCCTGATGGTCAACACGTTCGGATTACTGTGGACGAACAGTGCGAACCGGAATCGCTCGAATTAGCGACCACGGTTTATTCCGGCCTTGCGGAGCAGGAAATCGATGAGATCGAGCGGATCGCGCTGGACCGCAGGAATTTCTTCGGCCCAAGGAGCGGCAATTCATGACGCCGAAAACGCTCCTCGATACGGACGTCCTCTCCGCGTTGATGCGCAAGAATTCGCAAGCCATCCAAAGAGCCAAGGGCTATCTCGCCGATCATTCGCAATTCACGTTTTCCGCTATCACGCGATATGAAATCCTGCGCGGTTTGAAGGCAAAGAATGCACAAACACAGTTGTCCGCCTTCCATGCGTTCTGCTCTGCCAACGAGGTGCTGCCGGTTTCGGAAACCATTCTTGACCGGACCGCGGATCTTTACGCCGACTTGCATCGGCGGGGGCAATTAATTCCCGATGCGGACCTCCTGATTGCCGCAACCGCCTTGGAGCATGGCTTGATTCTGTCAACGAATAACATTGCCGATTTCGGCCGGATAACCGGTTTAACCATCGATAATTGGCAGAGTGATTCTGTAGGATAAAGCAAGTGGTCCAAGAGGAATTGCACTCTTCGTCGGCGGATACGTCAACACTGCGGGCGCAACCTTCGGGTTTGTTTCGGGGATTGTCTCTCTTTGCCGGCGTGATCCTCCCGGCGTTCTGCTTCCTGATTAGTTATCCGGAACGTCCCGAGTGGCAATCGGGAAGGTTCACAGACTACGCGCAGCTATTTCTATCTCACGCGGGATCGCTGCCGTTCTATCCCCTGCTGCTGTACAACATGACCAGCATGGCCTTGATGGTTTACGATCCGGGCCGCTATCTCCACAACGTCTGGGTGCGGTGGGGGATATACAGCGGCGTGCCGGTGGCGCTGGGTTTTTGGGGGCTGTTGATCGTTGCCATTCCCCGATCCGCCGGGGGGAGTACCGCCCAAGTTATTTTCTACGAAATACTGTTTTCTCCTCTGGCCGTCTTGATTCCCTGGGCGGCAATCCTCTTTCTGCGATGGATCGACAAGAAAAATAGAGATATCATATTGATGGTTCTGGGGGCAGTGAGCATCTGTTCGGTCACATTTTTCCCTTATGTGATAGGGATTGGATTGCTGATAAGTTTCTGGAGTGCTCCCTCCTGGTCGGCGGCCGCCTACGCGGCGATGAGCGTCTGGATCGTCCGGCATCGTGGAGAGAAAAGATTTCAATTCTCGCTGGCCCATTTACTGGGGATCGTGGCGTGGTGGGCGAGTTATTTTTCGGCGTGGAGAATTGCGTATTTGATCGTCGTGGAAAAATACTCGCAATTGCCGACGGAACCTCCTCCCGATTGTTACCTTTGCACGGCGGCGGCGCGGGGACATCGGCGCTGGGTCCGTAGTGAAGAAATACTCAACCCGGATGGGTCCATCGTCCGGGTCAATGACCAGATACGGATCTTCAAGGCCTTCGAACTGCTGCTTCTGACTGTTTGCCCGAGGCTGCATCGTCTCTGTCGGAGGATTTACGACCGCGTCGGCCCGATCCTGGCGCCCACCCTCCGCCACCCCTTGGCCGCCGATGCCGCCTATACGCTGCTCAAGCCGGCGGAATGGCTCTGCCGCGGCGTACTGCGGATGGTGCTGAAGCACGGATATCGGCACGTTGGCCGACTCTATCGCCCGGAGGGATCCAATCCGCGAAACTCCGTCTGAGAAAATGAGGAATTACTATACAAAAAAGGAAGGCGGAATCGGTCCTCTGCGGATCGCCCTGCCGCGCGAGGCCCTGGTTGCGTGGACGCTCTGGATATTAATCTCCCTGGCGGGATTGGGATTCGTGGCGGTGTACGGTCTTTCGGTCCCTTTCGGGGACGAATGGTCTTGGATCGGGCGGGCCGCCGGGGCGGAGCCGGTCACTTGGGCCTGGCTCTGGTCGCCGCACAACGAGCATCGGATGGTCCTGCCGCGGCTGATTTACCTGGGACTGGGCAAGCTCAGCGGCTGGAACTTCCGCGCCGGGGCGTATTTCAACGTCGTGTTGCTGAGCGGACTGGCCTTTTCCTTGATGCTGACCGCCCGGCGGCTGCGCGGCAGGACCCGGTGGTACGATGTGTTCTTCCCCCTGGCGCTGGTCCATTGGGCGCAGGCGGAGAACCTGATCTGGGGCTTCCAACTGAACTTCGTTACGGCCGTCGTGCTGGAAGGCCTGGTGCTCGGCGCCGTGGTTCGCTGCGGAGAACAACTTTCCTGGGGGCGGGCGGCCGGGATTTCACTGTGCCTGGTGCTGCTGGGCCTGTGCGGGATGTACGGACTGGCCTTCGTACCGCCCGTGGCGTGTTGGCTGGCATTTGCCGCAGTGCACCAATTCCGGAGCGGCCGCCCACGGGAGCGCCGCCGCGCCTGGCTGACCGGCGCGCTGGCCGTCCCGCCGCTGGCGCTCGTTGTGTTGGGGTGGGGGAGTGGCGGGGAGTTGCAGTTTCAAGGAGTGTGCGCCTCGCTGCGCACCGCGGTGCAGTTTTTCTGTTTTGGCGTCGGCCCCGTAGCCAAGGAACTGTGGCCCGTCTCGGGCGGGATCGTCCTGGCGCTCGGCGGGACGGCCGCGTGGCGCTGCCTGACGGTCTTTCGGCAGCGGCCGGCGGAACGGGTCCGGGCGTCCGGCCTGTTGGCGTACTTGGGAAGTTATACGGCGCTGGCCCTGGCGATCGGCGTCGGCCGGGCGTATCTCGGCCCTCGGGCGGGATTCGAGGTCCGCTACATGACCCTGGCCGTCCCGCTGTGGCTGTGGCTGTTTTTCGTGTGCGAAGCGTACGCCACGGAGGCGGTCAAACCGCACCTCCTCCGCACCCTCTGCATCGTGACGGGCGTCCTCTTCGGCGTCAATGTTCTGAAGGGCGTCAGTTATTCCGAGAATCTGTGCGGCAGGCTGGCGAATTTTACGCGGGACGTCCGTCGAGGGATGCCCGTCGAGGATTTGGCGCTCCGCTACGCGGATCGGTGGGGCTACGGGAATCGGGAGCAATTTACCCGGCAGCTAACCTGGCTAAAGCAACTCCGGGACAATCGGGACCGCCCCGCGGGGCCGGGGTCCGGAAAATCCATCCGCCGGCCTGAGGGACTTCGTTTGCATTGAAAGCGTTGGCCCCGGCACTTGTGCCGGGCGCAAGACGTTTTCCCACGCACGCCCGGCACCAGTGCCGGGGCTAAACACTTAACTCTATACATTTGTCCAATTTGCAATTTGCAATTTGTAATTTTACAATTTGCAATTATCCATAATCCTCCCCAACCCCCCTGCCCGAAGATCATGACTCCTCCCCCTTCCGGCTTTGTCTCTCCGGATCTCCGCGAATCGACGGTGATGACCGTCTGGCCGTCGATTGGAACCTTCGTCACCGGCCGGCTGGTCGGGCGGTTCTGCGAGGACCGCCTGGGCTGGGGCTTCTTCACCCTGGGGAAACTCGGGGCGATCGTCTCGATCCCCTGGTCGCTGGTCCTTTACTTCTGGCTGCGGATGCCGTACGTCTGCCGCCGCTACGTGCTGACCAACCGCCGCGTCATCGTCCGCCACGGACTCCGGCCGGTCGACCGGAAGTGGATCGACCTGGATGAATTCCAGACCGTCAGCGTCGAAGTCCTCCCCGGCCAGGAGTGGCTCCACGCGGGCGAGGTCGTCTTCCGCAGCGGCCAGCGCGAACTGCTCCGGCTCAGCGGCGTGCTCCGGCCGGAGGTCTTCGCCCAGGTCTGCCGCAGCACCCGGCAGGCGCAGCTCTCCGTCCGGCAGGTCCTCCAGGAGCAGATGGCCGCCGCGGAGTGAGGCGATCTAATCGACTCGACGATACAGGAGGACGGCTGTACCGGGACGTTTCTCGATGGCTACGGAGAGTCCGTTTTCCAGGAGTTCCTTGCCGTTGCGTTCGAACTGTTCCGGCGGATCGAAGCGGGTGAAGCGGTATCGGGCCTGCGGATCCAGCCCGCGGAGCTTAAGCCGGGCCGACTCGTAAATGCTGCCGGCGCGGCGGAACGCCTGGACCACGCCCGCGCCCTGCTCGGGCCGGTCGAACTGCCAGGCGATCCAATCGTCGTTGTCGTGGGTGCACCGGGTCAAGGGGTAGAAGTCGCCGTAGTAATTAGGCATGACTTCCCGCCACTGGCTCGTGAGCTTGCGGATCTTGTCGTAGTCGAGCCCTTTTTCGCGGACGTCGAACAGCAGGTTCAGGCTGGGGCAGGCGCTGCTCCAGAAGCCGTAGGCCTGGACGGGCGTGACCCCGGTCTCGAAATACTTGGCGTCTCCCCAGGCCAGCGTGCCGGTGCCGAAGAAGGGGATCCACTGCGCGATGCCGTAGGTCATCGACTGCTGGCCGATCGGTTCCATCGTCCGGTCGCTCCGCCACATGGGGACGGCGCGGCGCATCATTTCAAGATCGTTGCGGCGTCCGCCCGAGGCGCATTCGTCGATAAGCATGTTCGGATGGCGCCGCCGCAGCTCGTCCCAGAATTTCAGGAGGTTGGTGACGTGCTGGATTTCGGTGATGCCCTGGCGGTCGGGGGCGTCGGCGGCCCGCCAGAAACTCAAGGGATCCATGTTGAAATCCTGGCGATAGAGGTCGATGCCTTCCTCGGTCAGCACTTTGTCCACGCGCTCGGTGATCCATTCCAACACCTCGGGATTGCCGAGGTTCAGGAGTCCGCCTTTATTCCCGCCGAGGACCCACTCGGGCTTGTTCTCGGCCAGCCAGGTGCCCGCCGCCACGCGCTCCGGCTCGAACCAGAGGAGCGTCCTTAGGCCCTTGGCATGGGCATGATCGGTCACCGCCTTCAAACCGCGGGGGAACCGCTTGGTATCGACCTCCCACGTTCCCACGTTCCACCAACCGTCTCTGCACTTGTACCAGCCGGCGTCCATCCACCAGTAGTCCAACGGGATCCGTTCTTCGAGATAGCGGTCGATCCACATCTTCTGGTTTTCTTCGGTGGCCTTGTAGGTCTCTTCGTAAGCGCCGCCGCTGTAGGCCAACAGTTGCGGAGCGGGCAATTTGCCGCCGGGCCGGGGAATATTGTGGGCGATCATCCACCGCCGCCAGACGTTCTGCGCGCGGATCCAATCGCCGCCCCGCCAGAACTGGAGAACGATCAGCGGTGAGCGGACCTCCTCCTCCGGATGGAGTTTAAAATGCGTCAACTCCTGGCCGGCCCGGAGGCGGATACCTTGACCTCCGTCGCGGATGAAATCGGCGGCCCATTGGCCCGGCCAACCGACGACCACGATCAGCCCGTCGTCGTTGCCGCGCTGGAGGTTGAAGTACGAAAGGTCGGAGTTGGTCGAGCGCCCGCCCGCCGCCGCAATCCGCTTGGTGCCGTTGCCCGCCAGCACGGTTTCCAACGGGGTGTAATCCCTGCCGGTCGACGGCGCGCCGACGTTGTGGTGCAGCAGATACTCGGGACTTGCCCCCCGCTCCCAGCGGACGTCGAGGGCCTGGATGTCCTCGATCATCGGCGTGTCCGCCTTGCCCGGATTCTTGAAATAGAGCGTCCACTCGACGGTGGGAAAGTCGTCGTAGGCGACGGCCTCGCAGCGAACGACCAGTCCGCCGGCCGGATCGGCGTAGGTAACGGTGTGGCCCGTCCGATGTTCGTCAATCTTCCTTGTCTCCCGGGTCACTTTCCACGACGGAAGGAACTCGGCGGACGGCTTGCCGCCGTAGGTGAACGAGAAGGGCGGATCGGTCGAGAAGAGCCCCTCCGCGTCGGCCAGGATCGGCAGGTCGCCCAGCGGGACGATCTTTCCGTCGGCCAATTCGATCCGGGCGTCGGCCCAGGCGGCTTGGTCCCAACCGATCCCGTCGCCGGCGTCGCCCACCTGTAAGGTCAATTGCCGGGCGCCGTTAAGATCGACGTCCACGGCCTGGGCCGGGGCATCGAGGCGGCAAACGCCGGAATGAAACAATTCGCGCCCGCCGACGTTCACGGAAAACACCACGGAGCCGTTGCCTCGCCGGGTGTCCTCGTTGTTGTCCAGTCCGACCTGGGCGAGGAATTTCTTGCCGGGCCCCGGCAGGCAGACCGTGATCTTGCTCGGCGCGTGACAGCCGATTCCTTTGGCAAACTGCTTGTCGCCGAGCTGGAGCGGCTGTTTCCAATAGGAATTCAGCTCGATCGGGCCGTTGTTCAATTCGACGATCAGTCCCGGGTTGCGCGGATTTTCCGCTTCAAATTTTACCTCGACAAACCGTTTGGCCAGGGTCAACTCATCGGCGCTGGGTGAAACTCCCGTTGCCCCCGGGCAGATCGCCGCCGCCAGGATAAAAATGAAAAATGACATAGAAAGCGGAAGGGTGGATTTCATGGGAGAATCCTCGTGATGGGATGAAAGGAAGTCGGCCTCCGCCATTTATATTATCATATTAATATTCCACCGTCCCCATAATAGTCCGCAAGAGGGGGCAGAGAATTTCGGCGTTGGGCCTACCTTGGATGATTCAACAGGAAGACTTCTTCAGGCCCTTTTTTCAGCGCGGAATGGTGAAAAGTCATCACCACGCCCCAGGATGGCAATCCCGGGGCGTGGTGGGCGCCGCCGTAGACTCCCGCCAAAAAAAGGTCCCCCTGCTCCGGGTGTGGAAAGGGAGTCATCAGTGCCTGCGTTGTGGGGTCGGTGTGTGGCCTCGGGGCTTTCGGGAATTGGAACGCGATGAGGGCTTGGTCTTTTTTTTCGGTTCGGGGCGAGCCGCCGCTTGGACCACATTGCTGACGATCGTGCCCGGCAATTCCCCGAGATCAACCAGGAATGCCGACAGATCCGCCTTGGAAGCGACGTCCACGGCCGGCCCCAACGTTTCGGTATCGAGGTTCAGCAGGATCGGTTTGCCGGCGGCGATCGCCTCCGGCTTTAATTGGGGATCGTCGTACACCATCACAAAGCTGCCACCCCAATACTGTTTGGCGCCGGGTTTGGTGAAGCGGAACTCCTGGGTGACGTAGGACGCGGAGTGAGCCGCGTCGCGCTCTCGATGCAGAAAAAAAGGAGCATCAACGCTGAGGTCGGCGGCGGTGACGGCCCAAGAAGATGGTTTCGGAGCCAGATTCTGGACACAACACAGGCACGCGGCCAGACGCTGGCTTTCCGGCAGATCGAGCGCCTCAGCGTCGCCAGCACCGTCGAGAGTGATCCGGACTTTTTTCCCGTCCGGGGTCCATGCAACGGATTTCAAACGGATCAGCGGCGAATCCAACGGGACGGAGGTCGCCGCGATCCGCTCCCAACGGAAACCTTTCTTGGCTTTCATTTGCAACGTCGGATACTGCGGAAGGCTCCAAAAGCGGACGGTTCGATCGTCCCCGGCCGTGATCAGAAACCGATTGTCATGGGTGAAGGCAACCGCCGTCGTCGGCCCGGCGTGGGCCACATATTGGGCGGCCGTGTCGGGGAATGCCTCCAACGCCCACAACACCACGTCGCCCGACTCGGCCACGGAAGCGCCCCAAAAACCGTTGGCCGATATGGCCACGGCGTGGACCCGGTCGAGGGCAGAATCATCCGGCGAAGACCAACTGATACTGTGTTTGAATGGTAAGGGAATGGGACCCCCGCGCCGTCTTTGATAGAACAAATGGCCGTCTTTCTTGACCCCCAACATCATGGTCGAATTGGGACTCAGCACCCCGCACCGCAGGCGGTCCTTCTTCGCCGACGAAGCCGGTTTCTTCGAAATGGGAGCGACCATTCTGGCCGTATCCGTCGCTAGGTTCTTGTAGCATCGCCAGACGGCGTCCTCGTTGACCGTCAGAACCAAAAAACCACACATCCCTTGGCCGACGTCCAGGAGCGGCCGGCCGTCGGGGTCTTGAAAGATCTTGAGAATCTTGCCGCGATCGACGCTCCACATCACGGCCGTGTCGCCTCGCCCGGCCGAGAGCAGTTGCTGATCGGCAGGCATGAACTTCAGGCCCGTCACGTCGCCCCGGTGGTGTTTCAGCCGGTGGAGCTCCTTGCCGGCAGTCAGATCCCAGAGCCTCACGTCGCCGTCGCTTCCCCCCGAGGCGGCAAAACAACCGTTGGCCGAACAGGCCAGGCGACGGATCGGCCCTTGATGGCCGTTGCCCAACGTGACGCTCCGGCCGGTCTCGACGTCCAACAGGCGAACGGCCCCCGCGGCGTCGCCCAGCAGCAGACTCTTGCCGTCCGGCGAAGCGCACAGGGCGGTTACCGGCGCCGGCTGGTCGTTAAAACTGCGGGCCAAGCCGGGGAAGTCCGACTGCAGCGGGCAGCGCCCCTGGACGGGTCGAACGATTGACTTGTACAGGTCGTTCGCCTTCGCGACTTCACTCGCACCGTTGGCAAATGTCCATTCCAGAGTAAGGGATTCGTGGCCGAACTCCGGTTCCAATGAAAACACCCATAACTGAGGTTCATAAACGCTCAGGCGGTAGGTCGATTTCCCCGTCCATCCACGGACATCGGGAGCCGAACCGGCGGCCTGCACCAAGTATTGAATATCATGTTGAAGAGAAAGAGATTTTTGTTCGAAGGGAGCGAGCTTTTCCTGACGCACCGCTCCCTCCTTGCCCGATTCGGTCAATGTGAGCTGGATCTCCACCGGCGCGGCGTTCAAGGCCAGCACCTCGGGCTTCGGTTCCATGACTTTCTTGGTGAAGACGGCCGGTCCCCGGATTTTCATGAGCGGCCCTCCATGGTTCAACTGAAGCTCGTCCATGGTCACCGCGCCTTCGGTGGTGATGTATTCGACGTTTCTTTCCGGGGAAAATACCAACGAGAATGGTGCATAATGGTGGATCAAGGCCGTTTTTTCCTTCGACGGATCCTGCATCTTTTTGCCGCGCAAGGAAAATTGGGGATGACCCGCTTCTTCGACGGCGTCCGGCGGCCCGAACAACTTCGTCAACTCCTCGGCAGAGACCTGGTGGGAGGGAACGATCGCCGCTTTGATCGGCGATCTGGCACGTTTGATATCTTCCACGTCGCTCCCCACCCACATCGGAGAGGACGTTGATATCATCCTCGGCGCGTTGGGACACAAGTAGAAAAACACGTCCCATCCCCGCTCGGGATAGGTGTGAGAAACAGAGGGCGGGGGAGGTGTCCCCGGAGCGGCGCTCTCAGCCGCTGGTGGCGGAACCGGAGACGCGGGACGGGAAGCGACGTGTTCCGGCTTGGGGATCTTTGCGTCGCCATCGCCTCCGGTGAACAGAGACGCCACAACGAAGATCACCGCCAGCAGCGACAGAGGGATTGCAACGAATAAGAGGATCAACTTGACGTTGAGTCGGCTTCCCCTGGAACCGGATGCTCGGTCTCCGTCCGGTTTACGGCTTCCATCCGACGTACTGAAAACCGTCTCCAGGCGCGTCTGCTTGAGACGGTGATATCCACACCTCAGACAAACGACCTGGCCTGTTTGGAAAGGTCCCTGGCAGCCGGGACATTTGCCGGCTGGAAGCGGGGAATCGTTGGGCGGGGCCAAGGGGATGTCCTCAGATTCGGCAACCGGGGAACCCGGTACAATGATCACCGTTCCGCAGGCGGGACACTTGGCCTTCTTGCCGACGTGCTTTGGGGGCGCCGATAACTTTTTGCCGCACCGACAAGTAAAACGGATGTTCATAAAAGCTCCGATCGACCAAAGGGAAGAGACGTCGTTTTAAAGACAAAAATCCTTCCGAAAAGGATTTTCGGCGTAATTTTTAACACGAAAAAGCGGATCACGATTGACGGCCATTTCTTTCCGCCAGCGCAAAACAAACAAGATTCCCGAGCGCTGGCGTCGCCGGCGGCACATACAACCGGGATTCCACTAGTGGGCCAACTCAGCTCAGTTGAAAGGTTTCAAGTGCCAAAATCCCCGGTGGACGGGTCGGCAAAGCCGTCATCTCAGGTGAGTTGGCCCACGAGGTTCAAACCACCTTGACGCATTCGATAATCAATGTTCCTGTTGCGGATAGCGTCATCGGTTGTTCGTCAATCAGAGGACTTTTTGAGATCCTTCGCTCGTTCTGAACGAGAAGAACAA
This sequence comes from Pirellulales bacterium, assembly GCA_016936015.1. Taxonomy (GTDB): domain Bacteria; phylum Planctomycetota; class Planctomycetia; order Pirellulales; family Thermoguttaceae; genus JAFGPV01. The sequence goes on along the minus strand of JAFGPV010000057.1, from coordinate 98 downwards.
CTTTCTACACCGACCGGGTAGGAGGGGGCGTTGCCGCCCCCGTCCTCCCACACCACCGTGCGTACGGTTCCGTACACGGCGGTTCAGGTTAAACGCAT
>JAFGPV010000056.1 GCA_016936015.1 Pirellulales bacterium | reverse complement strand
GGCCGGCTGATTTGGGACGTGCCCGAGGGCAAATGGACGATCCTTCGCCTGGGGCATACGCTGACCGGCGCGGTCAACACCCCGGCGCCCGCCTCGGGATGTGGATTGGAGTGCGACAAGATGAGCAAGGAGGCCGCGGAGGCCGCCTTTGCCGGATTGATAGGCAAAATCATCGCCGACGTGGGGCCATTGGCCGGCAAATCGCTGGTTGCCACGCATATCGATAGCTGGGAGAACGGGAGCCAGAACTGGACCCCCAAGTTTCGCGAGGAGTTTCAGCGCCGCCGCGGCTACGACCTGCTCCCTTTTCTCCCCGTATTTACCGGCCGGATCGTCGAGAGCCGCGAAGTCTCGGAGCGGTTCCTCTGGGACTTGCGGCAGACCATCCACGAACTGGTGCTGGAGAATTACGCCGGACACTATCGCGAATTGGCCCATCGGAACGGCCTGCGGCTGACGATCGAGGCCTACACCGCCTGCCCGTGCAGCGAGATATCCTACTCCGGCGAGGCCGACGAGCCGATGGCCGAGTTCTGGTCGTGGCCGAAGTTCAGCGGCTTTTTTTCCTGCACCGAAATGGCCTCCGGCGGACACGTTTACGGCAAAAACATCATCGGCGTCGAGGCCTTCACTGCTATCGACACCGAAAAGTGGCTGGGCTGGCCCGGCAACATCAAGGAACTGGGCGATTGGGCTTTTTGCGAAGGGATCAACCGCTTCGTCTTCCACCGCTACGCGATGCAGCCGTATTCGAACATCCGGCCCGGCGTCTCGATGGGACCCTGGGGACTGCATTACGAACGGACCCAGACCTGGTGGGACATGTCGAAGGCCTGGCACGAATATCTCGCCCGCTGCCAACAGCTCCTCAGGCAGGGACATTTCACGGCCGACGTCTGCTATCTTGGGGCCGAAGGCTCCCCGCAATCGTACTCCGACCAACGGCGGTTCAGGTCGAACAATCCGGCTGAGCCTCGGGAGCGGAACCGCTACCACTTCGACCTCTGTCCCCCCGAGGCCCTGCTGACGCGAATGTCGGTCAAGGACGGCCGACTCACCCTGCCCGACGGCATGAGCTACCAGTTGCTGGTCCTGCCGATGGTCGAAACCATGACGCCGCAACTGCTCGGCAAGATCAAGGAACTGCTCGATGCGGGGGCCACGGTTGTCGGTTCGCGCCCCGCAAAGTCGCCGAGCCTGGTCGGTTATCCCGAATGCGATCGTGAAGTCGCTCGGCTGACCGAAGAGTTATGGGGATCCGGCGAAGCGCCGGCCCAACTGACCGAGCGGAAAATCGGCAAGGGACGCTTGTTCTGGTCCGCGGCGTTTCAAAAGAAAATCGTTGAATCGCTCTGCGAGCAACTGGATTCCGCCCAATGGATCTGGTATCCGGAAGGCGATCCCCGCGTCGCGGTCCCGCCGGGCAGCCGTTATTTCCGCAAATCGTTCACCGTCGACGCCGATCGGCCCGTCAAATCGGCCCGGCTGACGATGACCGCCGACAACGCCTTTTCGTGCCGGATCAACGGCAAACCGGCGGGCAACGGCGACAACCATTATCAAGCCTTCACGTTCGACGTCGGTTCGTTGTTGAAACCGGGTAAAAACTGCCTGGCCGTCGAGGCCGTCAACGGCGCCGAAGCGCCCAACCCCGCCGGCCTGATCGCCGCGCTGCGGATCGAATACCGTGATGGCTCTTCCCAAACGATTGTCACCGACAAGAGCTGGGAATCTGCCAAAACGGTCAAAGAAAACTGGCTCGACACCGCCTCGGACGACGGCTGGACCGCCGCGATGGAACTCGGTCCCGTCGGCACCCCACCCTGGGGCAGTTTCAACGCGGCGCCCGACGACCTCCAGCTCTTTCCCGAGGAAGATCCGGTCGCCGACGTCTTGGAAAAAATCGGCGTGCCGCCGGACTTCGACTTCCAGTCCGAAAGCGGCGTTCGCAGCCTCCGTTTCATCCACCGCACGCTGGACGACGCCGACGTTTACTTCGTGGCCAATAAGCTGCCGCAGCCGGAACGGGCGCTTTGCAAATTCCGCGTGAAGGACAAACGGCCCGAGATCTGGCGCCCCGACACCGGCCGGATCGAACGTCCGGCCGTGTACGAAACGGCCGACGGCATGGTCCGCATGCCCGTCTCCTTCGATCCCGCCGGATCGCTGTTCGTCGTCTTCCGCGACGCCGCCGAGCCGGCCTCGGAGCAGATCGTCTCCGTCGATAAGAACGGGAAGGACGTTTTATCGACGGCCTGGAATCCCCTAACGACCTCGGTTGCTCCCGCTGAAAAACCATCCCCCGTCGCCGCGCCGGGCGTCGCTCTCCAACGCAATCCGGACGGCCTTTCGGTGACCTGCGACGCCCAAAAGGGGAAATACGTTTTCCACCGGGCCGATCAAACCATCGAGGTCTTCGAGGTCGAGTTGGAGCCGGCGACGCTCGATCTGGAAGGCCCCTGGGACGTCCGTTTCGATCCGAAGGGCGGCGCGCCCGAAGACGTGAAATTCGACGAACTGATTTCCTGGAGCGAGCACCCCGACCAGGGCGTGAAATACTATTCCGGTCCGGCGACCTACGTGAAAACCTTCACCCTGCCGGAGGAGCAGATCGCCAAGGACCGGCGTTTCCTGCTCGACCTGGGCAAGGTGGAGGTGATGGCCGAGGTGAAGCTGAACGGCAAGGATTTGGGGATTCTCTGGAAGGCGCCCTACCGCGTGGACGTCACCGAGGCCCTCCGGCCCGGCGAAAACACGCTGGAGGTGAAGGTCGTCAACCTCTGGATCAACCGGATGATCGGCGACGAGTTCCTGCCGGAAGACAGCGATCGGAATCCCGACGGCACGCTG
>JAFGPV010000055.1 GCA_016936015.1 Pirellulales bacterium | reverse complement strand
GTGGCTAGCGCCGCGCAGTGCCGTTACAGTCTTCTTAAACGACACCGACGAACTAATCGGCAAAGTTTAACAGGGACTTTGAAAGAAGTTATTGGAAGGGTGAGTAATTTATATTTCACAGCAAAAAATGTCTACCTAATCACTTTAGATCGCCACGCTTTCCTAATTACCCAATCTTGAGGATAGCTTGTGGGCCGATGGCTACCGGGTTATGATGATGTGATGTTAGCATAGGTGAACTAAGGTATTCCTGGCTATCGTATGGGGAGTGTTATGGATTTCGCAAGGAACGAGCCGATGAAGCAATTAAAGGAGTAATTTTCTTCCAAGTCAGGTACGTAGTTCCTAGGAATCCTCAAGAAACCACTCCCGATCCCTGAGGGGAACCGTAAGTTCCCGAAGTGTTTACGAATACAATGAAGTATCTTACAGGTATTTGAGGATCGGCCGGGACAAAAGGGAATGAAGCCCGGGACCACTGAGTCGGTAGGCACTGCTCCGGCTCACCCCTGCCCGCAAAAGGGAGAGACTATCGATGTACGTCATTGAAACGCGGGGTTTGACTAAAGCCTACGGCAAGGAGGAGGAAGTCCGGGTCCATGCGCTCCGTGGAGTGGATCTTCAGGTGGAAGAAGGCGAATTGCTGGCGATCATGGGTCCGTCAGGCTCGGGGAAGAGCACGCTATTGCACATTCTTGGTGGCGTGGAGTTGCCCACCAGCGGCGAAGTGCTTCTGGAAGGCGTTGATTTAGCCTCGCTCAGCGACGACGAGCGCACGATTTTGCGGCGCGAGCGGATGGGATTTATCTTCCAATCGTTCAATTTGCTGCCCGCCTTTACGGCCGAGGAAAACGTCGCCTTGCCGCTCGAGCTGTCGGGCATCCCCTCCGGCGAAGCCCGACGCCGGGCCTTGGACATGCTGAAGATCGTCGGGATGACGCATCGCCGCCAGCACATCCCCAGCACTTTAAGCGGCGGCGAGCAGCAGCGGGTGGCTATTGCCCGGGCGCTGGTCATGGAGCCGGCCCTGCTGTTGGCCGACGAGCCGACCGGAAATCTCGACAGCACCAACGGACATCAGGTGACGTCTTTGCTCCGGGAATTGGCCACCAAGCACAACCAAACCATCGTCATGGTAACCCACGACGGCGAAGTGGCCGGTCACGCCGACCGCCTGGTGCGGCTCCGTGACGGGTTGGTCGAGAAAGAAATCGCCGTCGAGCAGGAGACGCCCGTCTTTCAGAACGTGTTGCCGATCAAGGAGGCGAAACCCGCCGTCAAGACGCCTCCCACGCGATCGTGCTTGTTTAAAGGAACAAGATGAGGAGGCTCCATCTCCTGTAAAGCCGCGACCAGTGGTCGCGATGGCCGGGCAACCAAATTAATTACTTTCTCGACCGCGACCAATGGTCGCGGCTTTACAAAGACTCCTGACCCCTACCCCTTCCATGGTTCTCTGGCGATTCACCTTTCGCGAGATTCTCAACCGGCCGGGCCGGGCGACGTTGACGCTGTTGAGCATCGTTATCGGCGTGGCGGCGGTGGTGTCGGTCACCGTCTCGACCACCACCACCCACGAGGCCTACGAGAACATGTACCTCAGCATGACGGGGAAGGCCGATTTCGAGGTGGTGGTCAACGAGAACGCGGCAGTCGACACATCGCGAGGCGACGGCGTCTTCTTTGACCAGCGGATCGCGAAAAAGCTCGAAGGCATCCCGGGCGTCCGCTACGCGGTTCCGTCGTTACAGGCGATGCACGCCTTGAGTTTCCGGGGCAAGGAGATCCGGTTTTCCTTGCAGGGCGTGGACCCCGATCGCGCCGGCGCTCTGGACAAATACGAATTGATCGAAGGGACCGTATTCCACGGGGAAGACGAATTGGAAGTCCTGATGGAGGCCGGCTTTGCCGCCGGTTTGGGCATTCACGTCGGCGACGAGATCGAAATTCCCGTCAGAAGTTTGAACGGCGAGGTCAAGAAATTCCGCGTCGTCGGGCTGATGAAACCCATGCACGTGGATTTGTCTTCCCAGGCCGGTTTGGTATTCGTTCCCCTGGCCGACGCGCAAGCCATCGTGGGACGCAAACTGTTGGGAAAGGTCAACCTCGTCAGTATCGTGTTGGACCGAGGGGCGCAAGAGAACGCCGTCCGCCGGGCGATCGAGGCCTGCCTGCCGGCGGATCTGACGGTGATTACGCCCGCGACCCGGTCTCCCCTGGCGAGGGAAACCCTGCAATCGGCCGAGCACGGTTTACAGTTCGCCCTGTGGCTGAGCATCCTGCTGGCGATCATCATGATCCTGAACACGTTCCTGATGAACGTGGGGGAGCGGCGGCGGCAGTTGGCCATCCTGCGGGCGATCGGCACTACGCGGGGACAAATCATCCGCATGTTGTTGGGCGAGGCGCTGACACTGGGCGTGGCCGGCACGGCGCTCGGCTGCGTGCTGGGCATCGGGGGGGCAATGCTGCTGACCGCGGCCATGAGCCGGATTTACGCCGGATCGATCCCCCCGCTGCGCATCACTCCCCTGCCGTTTCTGGTGGTGGCGGTGCTCGGCCCGGCGATCTCGGTGGTCGGCGCCTTTTTCCCCACGATGATCGCCTGCATGATTACGCCCATCGAAGGGATGCGGCCCATCGTGACCGAGAGCCACAAGAAAATTCCCCGCTGGTACGTCGCCATTACGCTGGCGGTCTTCTTCCTCACCGGCGGATCGTTCGCGGGCTGCGTGGCCGGCTGGCTGCCGTTGCCCCTGCTGGTCCCCATCGGCGCGATTTTCACCGTGGCATTCGTGCTGTTCATCCCGTTGGTGCTGCCGTATCTGACGCGCACCAGCGCCTACTTGCTCCATCCCTTCCTGGGCGTGGAAGGCCAGATCTCCAGCCGGCAGGTGCTCCGCCGCCAGATCCGCATGACGCTGACCATCGGCATCCTTTACGTCGCCGTGAGCACCGCCGTGAGCATGGGCACGATGATCATCGACAACGTGGCCGACGTGCAGCACTGGTTCGACATGACGATGAACGGCAATTTCATCCTCCGGCCCGTCACCAGGAGCGGAAGCGGCCTGTCGGTCGAAGTCAAAGAACCCATGTCCGAGTCGCTGCGGGACGAGTTGCTCGCCATTCCCGGGGTGGAGTCGGTCGATTCGTTGATCATGACGGACAGCGCCTATTATGAGAAAGAGTTGGCGGACCAACTCCGCGGCAAGCCCGAAGAGGAATGGGACGCTCTCCTTTCCCACGCCCTGCCCCCTCAGCCTCTGAAGGTCCTGATCTTCGATGTTACGAATCCCGAGATGCTGCCCCTGGTGCTCAAAGAGGGTGAGAAGAACGAGGTGATCGAGGGCCTTGCCCAGGGCAAGGCCGTCCTTTCGACCGTCATTGCCAATCGCACCCACACTCATCCGGGGCAATGTATCGCCCTGAAAACACCCAACGGCCCCAAACTTTTCACCGTCGCCGGCGCCGCCACCTCGTACATGTCCGGCGGCAAAATGCTCTTCCTGCAAGGGAAAGAGGCCCGAAGGATCTTCAACACAAAAGGGGTGGGAACCTACGTCATCCGCGCCAAGTCCGAGGCGTTGGCCTCCGTCGGCGTTCAACTGGAGAAAATCGCCAAGGAGCAGGGCGTGATTCTTTATTCCTTCGCCGATCTGCGGGGCAAGCTCGACGCCCTGTTGAACGGCGTAGTCGGCTGTCTCTGGGGGTTGATGGCGCTGGGTTTCATCACCGGGGCGTTCTGCATGGCCAATACCCTCTCGATGAACGTCCTGGAGCAGACCCGGGAGCTGGCCCTGCTCCGCGTGGTGGCCATGACCCGCCGCCAGGTCCGCAAGACGATCCTCGCCCAGGCCGTGATCATCGGCTTCATCGGCCTGCTGACCGGCTCGCTCGGCGGCCTGATCGGCTCGTACTCGATTAATCTCTGCGCGATTCCCCTGTTCGGCTACGCCATCGACTTCGCCGTCCATCCCGGCCTGTTGGCGGTCTGCTTCTTTACCGGTTTGACCGTGATCCTGATCGCCGCCTTGATTCCCGCCGAACGCGCCGCCCGGCTGAACCTCCTGATCGCCCTGCAATACGAATAAAAAACCCCCGGGGAGTGCGGGGGTTCGTGGGGGGAAACAGTCTTTTTCAGGAGGCCGGACATTCTTGTCCGGCCTGATTCGACAGGCAGGAATGCCTGTCCTCCGGGTTTTTTACCGCGAGGACCGGGCCTGCAGGGGCGGGGAGGCAAAGCCCCGGGCGACCTCCAAGGCGGCGGCGAGCATCGGATCCTGTTGTTCGTCGGTCGGGAGGACGATCGGTCCGCCGACGGGTCGGGCAGCCTGGCGGACCTGCACGTCCGGCTCGACGCCGCTGCGGTGATAGGAGCGTCCGTTGGGCGAGTAGAACTTCGCGGTGGTCAACCGGATGCCGGCGCTGGTGCCTTCCAGCGGGAAAATCCCCTGCACGGAGCCCTTGCCGTAGCTCCGTGTGCCGACCACCGTGCCCCGGTGCAGTTCGTGAATCGCTCCGGCGAAAATCTCCGCCGCGCTGGCGCTGTCCTGATCGATGATCACCACCAGCGGCATCTGCCACGTGCCTTCGGCCTGGGCGACGAAGGTGGCGTCTTCCGGGGCGCTGCGGCCGCGGGTGGATACGATTACGCCCCGTTCGAGGAACCGGTCGGCCGCGTCCACCGCCGCGGTGAGCAATCCGCCGGGATTGCCGCGGACGTCGACAATTAGGCTCCGCATCCCGGCGCGGTGCAATTTCCACAACGCGGCGTCCAGGTCGCGGGACGTGGTCTTTTGAAAGCAGGTCAGCTTCAGATAGCCGATGCCGCGCTGACGGTCCACCAGCGCCGTCTGATCGACGCTGGGCACTTCCACGCGGCGGCGAAGGACCTCCACCTCTCGCGGCCGGTGGTCCGCCCCGGCGACCGTCAGCGCCACCGACGTCCCCTCTTCGCCTTGGAGCATGTTGGCCGCCTGATCGCAGGACATCGCGGCGGCGGACCGGCCGTCTACGGCCAGGATCCGATCGCCGGGACGCAGTCCCGACCGCTCGGCGGGACTGCCGGCGATTACCCGGAGGATGACCAACTGATTGTTCTGGGCCTTCAATTCCACGCCCAATCCCACGAAATTGCCTTCGATCTGCGAATAGACCTCGCTGAGTTGATTGGGCGTGAGGAACGCGGAGTAGGGGTCCAGCGAATTGGTCGCGCCGCAGAGATATTCCAAGACGACGGCGGTGGGGGGAATGCCCAGCCGCGCCTGGGCCAGGCCGGCCACGGCGCGGACGGCCTGGCGGACCTCGGTCCGGTCGCGGGGGCTTATCCGGCCGACGTACTGCTCCAATTCGCGGCGGAAGGCGACGGCGGCCGGCCGGCGAGACTCGGACACGTTCCGCTCGAGAAACATCGCTTCGCTGAAAGCGACTTCCAGGTCGCCCGTCCCCCACTCAAACAACGTTTTCCAATCCTGGGAGTCTACGTAGTGCGCTTCAATTTTCAGGAGGACCTGGTCGTACAGTTCCAAGGTCTGATCGACCGAAAGGCGGCGCAAGTCGTTGGAGAAACTCCGGTCGACGTAGCGCCGCTGGAGGTCGTAGTGCAGCCGGGCGGCGTCGTAGCGCCGTTGCAGGTTGTCATCGCCAGGGAATTGCCGCAGGGCGTCTTCGTAGTAGCTCAGCGCGTCGCCCCAGCGGCGCTCCAGTTCCAATTTCTGGCCCTGCTGCAGAAATCCGTCGAGCTGCTGCGTGTGGGGGGAAATCGCCAGCGTCGTGGGAAACTGGGCGGATGCCGAAAGGGTCCCGAAGAGCACGAGGACCGCGAGCATTGCGTAACGCAAGCCGGTGGAGAGCCGTCGCATGATGTCGTCCGTGGAAGGTGGGAGTTGTCCGGCCCCGATCCAAGGGGCGTCGAGTCTAGTGCTTGCGGCGACGATAGGGCCGGGTGCGAATCCTACAGACCGACCCCTTTCAAGCTTAGTACATGAAGGGAGCGGTGTCAAAAAATCGAAAATTATTTTTCATGTCAAAATCATCACAAACCGCATCATCCCAACACCCAAAAATCCAAGACGACGATTGCAATCGAAAAGCGGAAAAAGAGCATTTTCCACGTTCTCCACGCAAATTGGTTCGTGACGGACGTGCTGATCGTCCGGCCCCGGACCGCAAGACGTGCATTTCCGGTAGAAATGGGAAAGCAAGAAAAGATGGAAACGGAGGGGACCGTGAAAGACCGCAAGTTTAGCCCCGGCGCTTGTGCCGGGAGTTGGGCCTTTTCTCACGCACGCCCGGCACAAGCGCCGGAGCTATACTTCGTCCCCCGCCCTTTTCTTTCCTTCCTTCAGCAGGGCCCGAATGGTTTTCAACCGCTCCAGCAGCTCCTTTTCGAAACCCCGATCGGTGGGGAGGTAGTACTGCCGGTCTACGCCGAGATAATCCTGCGACGCGACTGCGCCGGGCTGATCGTGGGCGTACTGATACCCCTGACCGTGACCGAGCCGCCGTGCGCCGCCGTAGTGCGAATCCTTCAGGTGCACCGGCACGGGCAAGGTTCGGCCTTCGCGGATGTCGCTCCGGGCCTCGCCGATGCCGATCGTGGCCGCGTTGGATTTCGGGGCGCAGGCGAGGTAGGTGACGGCTTGGGCGAGGTTCAACTGGCACTCGGGCAGTCCGACCAGTTCGCAGGCCTGGGCCGCCGCCACCGCCAGCGGCAGGGCCGCTGGATCGGCATTGCCTACGTCTTCGCTGGCCAGGATCACCAGCCGCCGGGCCAGGAACCGGACGTCTTCGCCCCCCTCGAGCATCCGGGCCAGCCAGTACAGGCCCGCGTCCGGATCGCTGCCGCGGATGCTTTTGATCAAGGCACTGATCGCGTCGTAATGGGTGTCGCCCTGGCGGTCGTACTGGACGGCCTTCCGCTGCATCGATTCCTCGGCAAGCCGCCGGGTAAACTCGATCGCCGGCAGGGTGCCATGCCCACGCTCGTCGTGGGCATGGGATTGGTCGGGAAGGCTGGAGAGCACGCCGATCTCCAGCGCCGAAAGGGCCTGTCGGGCGTCGCCGTCGCTCACCTCCGCCAGAAATTCCAGGGCATCGTCGTGCAGCCGGATTTCATAATTGCCCAGCCCCCGCTGCTTGTCTGCCACCGCCCGGAGCAACAGCGTCTTGACGTCGGCGACCGACAGCGGGTGGAATTGGAAGATCCGGCTGCGGCTCAGCAAGGCGCTGTTGATGGTAAAGAAGGGATTCTCGGTGGTCGCCCCCGTCAGGATCACGACGCCCTCCTCGACGGCGGGCAGGAGCACGTCCTGTTGGGCCTTGTTGAAGCGGTGGATTTCGTCGACAAACAGCAGCGTCCGCCGGCCCTCGGCCGAGAGCCGGTCGTTTGCCGCGGCCAGGATCTCGCGCAGCTCCTTCACCCCGGCCGCCACCGCCGAGATCTGCTGGAAGTGGCTGCGGCTCTCCTGGGCCAGCAGCAGGGCCAACGTCGTCTTGCCGGTCCCCGGCGGCCCGTAGAAGATTACCGATCCCAGCCGGTCGGCCGCCAGCAACCGACGCAGCAGCTTGCCTTCGCCCAGAAAATGCTCCTGCCCGACGAATTCCGCCAGGCTCGCCGGCCGCATCCGCGCCGCCAGCGGCTTCGTTTCGCGGCGATGTTTTTCTTCTTGCGCGTCGAAAAGCGACATGGGTTGGTTTTTCCCGATGAGCAGATTTTTCCACTTATAGATCCTGAGGATGCTAATGTTTCATTATCCAACGCCCCCGGATGGCAATCGCCGGGGTAATATGCGGTTTTTTCAACCCCAGGACCACCGCCCCGGGGCGTTGTATGCTTTCGATAGAAAGGAAAATTATAATGAAGTCTAAATCCTTCGTTCGACAAGTTGGATTTATTTGGTTCCTTTTTGCACTCACCATATTTGCCGCAATTTTATTGCTGGTATATGCAAATTAGCTCCATCCGACCGCCACTCCACCTAATCTGTATCTCGCGTTTCAATTGCTCCAACGTGCAATTAAACATGGAAATGTTTCCGGTAATCGCAGGATTGGCGCCTTTATGAAGCAGCTTCCTGCGGCCCGCCCTCGGGGAGCATCTCCCGCAACGGGCATTCGGGGCACTTCGGCCGGCTCTTGCGGCAGTAGTGCTTGCCCAGGTGGACAAACAGGGCGTGGAACTCGTTGTACAGCGGCGCCTCCTGCGGGAGGCTCGACTGAAGGTAATCTTGAATTTGGTGATAATCGGCCTCCTCGTCGATCCAGCCGTGACGGAAGAGGACGCGGTGGGTGTAGGCGTCGACGACGAACACGGGCAGCCCGGCGGCGTACAGCAGGATCGAGTCGGCCGTCTCCGGGCCGATGCCGTGGATGGCCAGCAGTTCGTCGCGAAGCTCCGGCAGCCCGCGGCGGAACATCCATTCCAGCGAGCCGCCGTAGCGCCCTTCAACAAACTCCAATAGCGCCCGCAGCCGCCGGGCCTTGACGCGGAAGTATCCCGCCGGGCGGATCAGCTCCTCCAACTCGTCGACCGGCACCAGGTACAGGGCGTGGGGTTCGAGCAGATCGGCCGCCCGGAGGTTGGCGATCGCCCGTTCCACGTTTTGCCAGTTGGTGTTCTGCGTCAGCACGGCCCCGACCATCACCTCGAACGGCGTTTCACCCGGCCACCAATGCTGCGGGCCGAAGGCCGTAAGCAACCGCTGATAAACCTGCAACATTATACCGGGCATGCCGTTTATTCCTCGGAGGTGTCCGATTATTGTAATGAAATTGCGTCGATTTGCAATTTGCCGTTTGCAATTTACAATTTGCAATAAAAAGATTCCTTATGCCAACGGACGCACCCCCCCAAGCCGTTCCCCACTTCGCCCGGCGCTACTGGAGCGAGGCGCGCCGGCCGTGGATCAGCCTGGTGTTCATCGCCCCGATGTTGATCGCCTACGAGTTGGGCGTCTGGTTCTTCAACGAGCAGACGGGCGTGGACGTCTGGATGAAGGGCTTTCTCAATGCCCTGGGATTCAGCCAACACCTGTTGCCCGTCATCACGGCGGGAATTCTCCTGGGCTGGCACTATCTCATTCGCGAGAAGTGGCGATTCTCGGCCGGCGTCCTCTCGGCGATGGTCATCGAGTGCCTGGTCCTGGCCATCGCCTTGCAGGTCCTCTCCCTGATGTTCCTGAGTTCCCCGGGAGGCGACCACGCTCTTAGGCAAAAATTGCAAGAGGCGCTGGTTTATTTCGGGACGGGCGTCTATGAAGAACTCCTCTTCCGGTTGATCCTCTTTTCCGCCTTATGGTGGTTGCTGCGATTTTTCTGGCCCCAAGGACGAAAGGGCATGTTGATAGCAATGCTGGCATCCGCCGTGGTCTTTTCTCTCGCGCACTTCATCGGCCCCGGGCGGGACACGTTTTCCTGGCCCTACCTGGTTTTCCTCTTCCTCGCGGGGATCTTTTTCGCGGCGGTCTTTGTGTACCGCGGTTTCGGGATCGCCGCCGGCACGCACGCCCTCTACGACATTCTGGTGTGCATGTTCACGACGTAAAGGATGCTTTGTTTAGCGGCCGCCGGCACGGCGGCCCTGAATTGCCGAAAATCTCCAGGCCGCCGTACCGGCGGCCGCTAAACATTTTCTTTCCTAAAACTCCATAACCGTGAAGTAAAATATTTCCGGCATCCCATTTGCTCTCTCGGCGTCGGATGGAACAATTCCCGTAAATCTTGTCAAGGTGATTTGAAAAAATATTTCTCGCGGGAAAACCACTCTTCCCCCTTTTCGGAATCCTGGTTTATAATGGGCGATTATCCCTTTCCTCATTCCTCCGTGCGGAGAGGCGTCCGAGTATCATTCGTCATCCCGGAGAACCCGTCATGCTTGGCATTCGGCCGAAAGTCGCGGAATTGGTGTTTCAGCTCTACGGTCGGCCTCTGCATCCTGAATTGTTTGAAATCTGCCGTGCCCGCCGCGTCGAGTGCGGCGACTACTCGGCCAAAATCGAGATCACCAGCGCCGGGCACGTGATTACCTGGCGTTACGCGGGCCTGACGTTGACGGAAGTGGCCGGTTCAACCCAGCCGCCCCTGAGCAAGCGGCGCCGCCTGATGTTCTACAGCGTGAAAGGGCCGCGCCAGGACCGCGTCGACTGCCGCGGCGGCGCCTGCTACCAGGTGAATTTCGAGCTGGAACGCGTCGATCCGGAAGTCTTCTGGATCATCCAACAGGAGCTGACCCTCGACGGCCTGACGCAGGGGATGCTCCACCGCTTTGATTCCGGGGGGCGGTTCGGCCAGGGGGCGCTGAGCTACATCAACGTCGAAACCCGCCGCCGCCAGATGTCCGTCCAGGCCTTCCACACCTTCCCCGACGACTGCGCCGTCCTGAAAAGCCAGTCCCTCTTCCAGTTGCCGTAGGCCGGGATGTAGGTTATGCTTAAGCATAATCCCTCGAATCCTTTGGCTCCGTCTCCTGGTGTTATGCTCAAGCATAACCTACGTCTTATTGATCCTGCCTTGCCGGTTTTAGAAAGGATGGTCCGGGCGGTGGAAAAAGTCCGCAATCGGCTGCTGCGACTTGCCGCGGCATTGGAAAAGGCCGGGGTACCTTACGCCGTAATCGGCGGAAACGCGGTAGCCGCTTGGGTCGCCACCGTGGACGAATCCGCCGTGCGGAACACCCAAGACGTAGACGTTCTGCTGGACCGCAAGGATTTTTCTCGTGTGACGCAGGCCCTGGAAGCCGCCGGTTTTATTCATCAGAACGTCGCCGGCGTGGATCTGTTTCTCGACGGTCCCGCCGCCGGACCGCGCGATTCCGTCCACGTTGTCTTTGCCGGAGAAAAAGTCCGCCCGCACTACGACGCCCCGGCCCCTGATCTCCACGAGGCCCACAGCTTCCCTCTCGGCATGAAAGTTCTCGGCCTGGATGCGCTGGTGCGGATGAAACTCACCAGCTTCCGCTGGAAAGACCGCATGCACCTGCTGGATCTCGTCCAGGCCGGTCTGCTCGGCGAAGACGCCCTGCCTCGTCTTTCCCCCGCCTTGGCTGCCCGGCTCCGCGAAGTGCTGGAGAATCCCGAGGGCTGAGCCGACCGCCATTTTTAATGGAAGCGGAACTCAATCCGCGAGGAGCCGTTACCTTCCCTCGCCCGTCTGCCACTGATCCGCCGTCCGCTGGCCGGTCATGACAAGGTAAATCACCGCCGGCATCAGCGTGGAAAAAGGAATCATCACCAGGAGTCCCAGAAAACAAGGGAGGATGGCCGCAAACAACAGCAGCAAGGTCAATAGACCAATAACGAGCAGGATGGCCTTGTTCCCGCTGGTGATTTCCTTGGAAAGCTTCAATGAATCCACCACCCCGGCGTCCTGATCCACAATCAGGTAGAGGTATTGCGAGAGCATCAGAACGATAATCGCCACGGGGACGATGGCCAAGATGATAAAAAAGAAAATGAATACGGGAGTACTCAATGCCACGCTTAAAACGATTCCTGGAACGATGCATACAAGGACGATCCCAAATACAATTAGTCCGTAGAGTAGGGAAGCCAACAACGCGGTAAGCAGTTTCGGTCCGCCGGCGAAGAGACTCCCCAAGTCGGCAGATTGACCCCGGGCGATCTTCAGGAGATATATGGTCTGACCCACTCCCAGCCAGATCGAAAGCACCATAAGCCCCAGATTACCCACGATCATCACCGTCATCGCCAAGAATTCGTTGCGTGCGATTTCAAAAGCGAACGATTGGAGTATACTTAGCAGCATGTTGGCCACGAAACCGATGCCCTGGACGACGAGGATCATCACCCAGATCATCCCCCATTGTTGTTTAAAGATCGCCCAGGTGCGACTGAAGACGTCGCCCACGTCGATGATCGTGTGCCGGATTTCTCCCGGCGGCGCCACGTCCTGGGGCATCGTCCCGTAGGCGGTGGGGGCTTGATAAGGATTCAGCGGCTCCAGTCCCGGCGTCGGCGGCGGACCGCCGGCAAAGGGACTCGCGCTGTCACCCGCGGGCGGAGACGGCGGCGCGCCGCCGCCCACACCCTCCGACGGACCCGCCGGGGCGGCAGGTCCCGCCGCCGGAATCTGGACAATCGACCCACAGACCGGGCATTTGGCGTGTTTCCCGGCCGTGTCGTCGGGCGTTTGCAGCAGTTTGCTGCACTGCGTACAACGAAATTCAATGGGCATCTGATATTCCCCCAAATGAGTGTTCGCTCCAGCATAGCGAATATTTGGACTTCTGGCGAGAGGAGTTGAAAAAAATGCGGAATGCGGAGTGCGGAATGCGGAAGGGGGCACTTCATGGATAGAATCAAGATATTAGGGTAAAATTCTTCAACATTCCGCACTCCGCATTCCGCACTATTCATGCTTACTCCCACCGACATCCTCGGTCCCGCCGGACGGATCGCTAAAAAACTGAAGCACTACGAGCACCGGCCGGAACAACTTGCTATGGCCGAGGCCGTGGACCGCGCCCTCGGCTTGGGGCGCCACCTGATCGTCGAGGCGGGAACCGGCGTGGGAAAAAGCTTCGCCTACCTGGTGCCCGCCATCCTCGCCGTCGGTGGTGAAGAAGAAAAGGGGAAGGCGGAATCGAACGAAAAGCGGGCCGGCCGGTCCCCCGGCCCGCCGGAAAACGACGGGCGCCGCGGCCCGCGAATCGTCGTCTCCACGCACACGATCAGCCTGCAAGAGCAGCTCATCCACAAGGACCTGCCGTTCTTAAACAGCGTCATCCCCCTGGAGTTCTCGGCCGTGCTGGTCAAAGGGCGGAGCAATTACCTCAGCCTCCGCCGGCTCCAGGGCGCCTTGGGCCGGGGCAACAGCCTTTTTGAAAGCGAGGAGGAATTCGCCGAGCTGCGCTCGATCCGCGATTGGGCCAAGGGAACCGCCGACGGTTCGCTCTCCGACCTGCCCCGGCGTCCCTCGTACGCCGTCTGGGACGAAGTGGCCAGCGATCACGGCAATTGCATGGGCCGGACCTGCCCGGCCTACGCCGAGTGTTTCTACTACAAGGCCCGGCGGCGGATGCAGCACGCCCAGATCCTGGTGGTTAACCACGCCTTGTTCTTTTCCGACCTGGCGCTGCGGCGTCAGGAGGCCAGCATCCTGCCCGACTACGACGTCGTCATCTTCGACGAGGCCCACACGCTGGAGGCCGTCGCCGGCGATCACTTGGGGCTGGGCATCACCAACGGGCAGGTCGAGTACCTGCTGCGGAAGCTCTACAATCCTCGCAACAACCGGGGGCTGCTCGTACATCATCGGTTGGGCGAGGCCCAGCAGGTTGCGCTGGAATGCCAAAACCGCTCCGAAAAATTTTTCCAGGACATTGCCGAGTGGCTGGAAAAGCAGCCGGGCGGCAACGGCCGGGTGCGAGAGCGGGGCATCGTGCCCAATCCGCTCAGCGAGGGCCTGGTGAAACTCTGCCGCTTGATCCGCCGCGACCAGACGAACTTGAAAAAGCCGGAGGACCGCCAGGACCTGGCCGCTGCCGCCAACCGGCTGCAGGTCCTGGCCGTCGAGGTCGAAAACTGGCTCACGCAGCAGTTGGAAGACGCCGTCTATTGGGTGGAACTTATCCGCGGCCGCCGGGGGCAGAGGATCACTCTGGCCGCCGCGCCGATCGACGTCGGGCCGATCCTCCGCCAGCAGCTCTTCGAAAAGGTGCCTACCGTCGTCATGACCAGCGCCACCTTGGCCACGGCGGGAAAATTCGACTTCTTCCAATCCCGCGTCGGTCTGGCCCCTGAAAAGCCGCGACCAGCGGTCGCGGAAAAAGAGAAAGGAGCAGCGAAGCACGAAAAGCGAGTCGGCCGGCCCCCCGGCCCGGCGGGCGACAAAAAACCAACCGTGTCCCCGTTGCCGACGGTAGAAACCCTCTGCCTGGGCAGCCCCTTCGATTATCGTAAGCAGGCGCAAATCATTTTGACCGCCGGGATGTCCGATCCCACCGGCGAGAGTTCCGCCTACGAGAGCCAGGTGGTGCAGATGATCCGCCGCCACGTGGCGCGGTCCGAGGGCCGGGCCTTCGTGCTGTTTACCAATTACCAGATGATGCGCCGCGCCGCGGAGGCCCTTTCGAACTGGCTGGCGGAGAACGGTCTGACGCTCTACAGCCAGGCCGACGGCACGCCGCGGAGCCAGATGCTCCAGAAATTCAAGGCGAATCCCCGGTCGGTGCTCTTCGGGGTGGACAGTTTCTGGCAAGGCGTGGACGTGCCGGGCGACGCCCTGCGGAACGTCGTCATCACGCGGCTGCCGTTCAGCGTGCCCGACAAGCCGCTGCTGGAGGCCCGGCTGGAGGCGATCCGCGCCGCCGGCGGCAATCCCTTCCGCGATTACCAGCTTCCCGAGGCGATCCTCAAGCTCAAGCAGGGTTTCGGCCGGTTGATCCGCACGAAAACCGACACCGGCACGGTCGTGATCCTCGATCCCCGCGTCCGCACCAAGCCCTACGGCCGGCTGTTCCTCGCCTCGCTGCCGCCCTGCCATCAGATCGTGGAGAAGGTGGAGGAGGAGAATGATTGAAAAAACGCAGAAAAATGACAGACTTGGAGAAAATGACGAATGACGAAATCCGAATGACGAAAGAATGACGAATGATTTAATGACAAATGTTCGATGTTTATTATCGAAAACCGACGCCGTCAATTTTCGTTATTCGACATTCGGATTTCTTTCGTCATTCGGATTTCGTCATTCGTCATTTACCCCGCCGTGCCTTTGTGGTGAAAAAAGATTGTCCCCTTGTTACCGACATAAGTTGCCATGACCCCCTCCTCCCGCGATCAAGGCCGTGAATTCCTCAAGGACGCCATCCGCCTGGAACTTGATTTTTCGCAGACGGACCAGGCCCGGGGCGTCGAGCCGCCGCCGCTGGAAAAGCCGTTTGCGCCGGAGGCCCGGCGGATCGATCTGCCTCCGCCGGATCGGTGGAAAGACGTTCCGCTAATCGACTTGGCAACCGCCGTCGGCCGGCGTCACAGCCGGCGCCGGTTTACGGACCGGCCGCTGACGCTCGACGAATTGTCCTTCCTCCTCTGGGCCACCCAGGGCGTGCGGAAGCGGTCGGGATCGGGAACCATCCTGCGGACGGTCCCTTCGGCCGGCAACCGGCACGCGCTGGAAACTTATCTCGCCGTCGTCAACGTCCTGGACGTTTCGCCCGGCGTGTACCGCTACCTGCCGCTTGAGCACCAACTGCTGTTCGAGTTTTCCGAGGAGCGCCTGCCCGAGAAGCTGACGGAGGCGACGCTCGGCCAATCCTTCGTCGGCGCCGCGGCGGCGGTCTTCTGCTGGGCGGCGGTCCCCTATCGCATGGAATGGCGCTACGGCCTGGCCTCCTACAAGGTGCTCGCCCTGGACGCCGGCCACGTCTGCCAGAACCTCTATCTCGCCTGCGAAGCGGTCGCCGCCGGCACTTGCGCCGTGGGGGCGTACCACCAACAAAAGATCGACCGGCTGTTGCGCCTCGACGGCAAGGAAGAATTCACGATCTACCTTGCCCCGGTGGGAAAAGTTTAAGAGAATCAAAATGAACGGGATCACGATCAACCCCTCTCCGCCATGTCCCTCCCGCTAAAACTCCTGCCGATTCCCGAATGCTGGGACTGCCACAACTGCGGCATCTGTTGCCGGGGGGCGTCCGTGATATTAAACGATACCGATTTGAAGCGGCTCCGCGACCAGCATTGGGAAAAACATCCCGACTTCCGCCGCAAGAGAATCCTGGTGCGTGCGGGGCTTCTCGGCCGCCGCTATCGGTTGGCGCATCGCCGGGACGGGACGTGCGTCTTTCAGGATGCCGACAAGCTGTGCCGAATCCATCGCGAGTTCGGCTACGTCGCCAAGCCGCACGTCTGCCGCATGGCGCCGCTGCAGATGATCCCCCTGGAGAGTTTTGTTTACGTAACGTTGCGCCGGTACTGCCCTTCGGCGGCCGCCGACCGGGGGCGACCCCTGAAGGAGCATCTTCACGAATATCGCCGCCTGGCCTTGGAAAGCGGCGCCGTGCCCGGGCCGGTCCCGCCGCCAAAACTGACCCGCCGCTGCCGCCGGCCCTGGAAGGAGACCCTGGAGGTTGCGGAGACGCTCCATCAATTTCTGCTCGACGAACAATATCCGCTGGTGCGCCGCCTGGTGCACGGCCTGGAGTTCTGCCGCCTGTTGGAACGGTGCCGCTTGAGGAAAATCCACGGCCCACGGCTGACGGAGCTGCTTGTGATGCTGAGAGCCGCCGCGCTGGAAGAGGCCAAGCCGCTGTTCCACGAGCGCGTGCCGCCCTCCCGTCGCTCCGGCCGTCCGTTCCGCCTGATCGCGCTCGAATATCTGCGGCTGCATCCCGATTTTCTGTCGGAAAGTTCGTGGGGCGATCGCGTCCGGATGCTTCATGCCCTCTGGATTTACGCCCGGGGCAAGGGGCGCGTGCCGTGCTTCCGCCTGGACTTTCCGCCCGCCTCTTTCACCGAGTTGGAACGGCCGTTGGGCGCGCTGACGGAAGAAGTTATGCAACCCTTGATCCGCTATTTCGAGCGGTCGGCGGTCTCGCTGCGCTACGCGATGTTCAAGGGCGGACGCTGGTCGATCACCGAGGGATTCTCCGCCCTGGCGCTGGGACTGTCCGTGGCCCTGTGGACGTTGCGTTTCGCCTGCGGGCCGCGGCCGCCGGAAGTTGCCGACGTGATCAAGGTTGTGATGATGCTCGATCGCGGCGAGACGTACGCTCCGTTGGTCGGCACGTTGCACCGCTGGCGCACCCGCTGGCTGCTGGACGACCATCAACTCTCGCGCTTGGCGGCCTGGTATGCAAGATAAGGGCTTCCCCGGCTACGCGACCACGGATTGCGACAGGCCGGAATGCCCGCCTTCCTTGGGAGAATTATAGTACGACGGCAAGGATCTCATTCTCGCTGATAATCAGCAGTTTTTCGCCGTTGATCAGGACCTCGGCGCCGGCAAAGGGATCGAACAGCACGCGGTCGCCCTCGCCGACCTGGGGGGTGGCCCGGCTCCCGTCGGGCAGCAGCCGGCCGTCGCCGACCGATAAGATCCGGCCCTGCCGCGGCTTCTTCCGTGCAGATTCCGGCAAGACGACACCGCCGGCGGTCTTCGCTTCCGCTTTCATTCGCTTGACAACGACGTTCGCCCCCACGGGCACTAATTTCATGTTCCGAAAAATCCCCCGATAAGGCAAAACACGGGTTCCCATCGTCCCAAAAGACAAACCCTATTTTCTCACGACCTCCGCGAGGCCACAAGTGGCGGGCGGCCCCCGCCGGCGGGGGCCGATAAGTTTTCACCACTCAAGGGGTTATGGAGAATAGGGGCCTTTTCTGCTATGAAGGATCCGGGATTGGAAAAAACGGCCAAAAAATTTACCGAGTCCTAACTTGTTTCCCATGATGACTGCCTTGCTCGTCGCCCGAGGACTTTCGCGCCGTCATCCCCGGCAGGATCAATGGCTGTTGGAAAACGTCTCGCTCCGGCTGGCCGCCGGGGAGTGCGTGGCCGTGGCGGGCGCCACGGGGGCGGGAAAAACATTGTTGCTCCGCGCGTTGGCGCTGCTGGACCCGATCGAGACCGGAGAGATTTTTTTTCTCGGCCGGCCGGCCGGTGCCGCCGACGTGCCGGCGTACCGCCGGGCGGTGACGTATCTGCATCAGCGGCCCTGCCTGATGGCCGAGACCGTGGAGGCCGCCCTGCGACGCCCCTGGGGGCTGACGATCCACCGGCAGCGGCCTTTCCCCCGCGAAGAGGCCCTGGCCCTGTTGGGGCGGCTCGGCCGCGGCGAAACGTTCCTCGACCAGCGCGGGGCCAATCTCTCCGGCGGCGAGATGCAGATCACGGCCCTCCTGCGGGCGCTGCTCCTTTCGCCCCGGGTGCTGCTATTGGACGAGCCGACCGCCGCGCTCGATCCGCAAACGACCGCCACCGTCGAGTCCCTGCTCCGTAATTGGCGGGCCGAGGTCCCCGAGGAGCGGGCGATCCTCTGGGTCTCGCACGACGCCGCCCAGGCCGAGCGCGTGGCCGATCGACTGGTCCACATGGATAACGGAAGCATCCAGGAAATATAACATGCCCCAAGACTACATCGCACTGAGCCCTCTCCAGTTGGGACTGGCCGTGCTGTTGGTCCTCATCAGCGGCGCAGTTTCGCTCCTGTTGCAACTGGGCATGGAGCGTCGGCTGCTGGTGGCCGCCGTGCGGACAGTGGTGCAGTTGTTGCTGATCGGCTTCGTGCTGAACTGGATTTTTGCTCCCGACCAGCCGTGGTACGTCGTGATCTTGATGATCGCGGTGATGACCCTGATCGCCGGCGGGGCGGCCGTCCGACGGACGGAACGCCGCTACCGGGGCATCTGGTTGGACAGCCTGATCGCCATGTGGGCCAGCTCCTGGATCGTCGGGGCCGCCGGGCTGTTCGGCATTATCGGCGTCCAACAGGGCGATCACGCCTGGTATCATCCGCAGTACAGCATTCCCCTGCTGGGCATGATCCTCGGCAACACGCTCAACGGCATTGCGCTCGGGCTGGACCGCTTCGGCGAAGAGGTCACGGCGAAGCGCGATCAGATCGAGACCCTGCTGGCCCTGGGCGCCACCCGGTGGGAGGCTGCCCGGGAGCCGATCCAAAACGCCGTCCGCACCGGGATGATCCCCACGATCAACACGATGATGGTTGTCGGCCTGGTCAGTCTGCCGGGCATGATGACCGGTCAGATCCTGGCCGGCATGGCCCCCGGCCAGGCGGTGCGCTACCAGATCGTCATCATGTTCATCATTGCCGCCGGCACCGCGCTGGGCACCGTCGGCGTCGTGATCTTCGGCTATTTCCACCTCTTCAACGCCCGGCACCAGTTCCTCGCCGACCGGGTGTGGAAGAAAGACGAGTAATTGGGTGGCTCCGATAGCTTGCTATCGGGGCGGCAAAGCCGCAAGAGGTTTCACTTAAGCCTCATGCCGCTGACGCGGCCCGGATAGACGAGCTATCCGGGCCACCCGCGGAATGCGGAATGTGCCATTCCACATTCCGCACTCCTTTCCCCGCCTGCCTTGACGCCGCCGAAGAATTCTTTAAAAAGGAGGTTTCCTGTGCCTTGCCGCACACCCCCCATTACAAGGGTTTTCCATGTCTTCACCGCGTGTTCAGCGAGCTTTGATTAGTGTCAGCGACAAATTGGGACTGGGCGTCTTCGCCCGGGGGCTGGTGGCCGCCGGCGTCGAGATCTTCAGTACGGGCGGAACACGAAAGCATTTGGAAAGCGAGGGGATTCCGGTCCGCGACGTGGCCGCCTACACGGGTTTTCCCGAAATGATGGACGGCCGGATCAAAACGCTGCACCCGAAGGTCCACGGCGGGATCCTCTGCCGGCACGATCATCCCGAAGATATGAAAGCCCTTAAGGAGCACGGGATTCTCTCGTTCGAGCTGGTCGTGGTGAACCTCTATCCCTTCGAGAGCACGGTGGCGCGGAAGGGCGTGACGACGGAGGAGGCCGTCGAGCAGATCGACATCGGCGGTCCAACGCTGGTCCGGGCGGCCGCGAAAAATCACGCCTTTGTAACCATCGTCACCGATTCGACGCAGTATCCGGAGATCCTGGAGCAGATTGCCGCCGAGGGTTGCACCACGCCCGAACTCCGCCGCCGGCTGGCCGGCGAGGCCTTCGCCCACACGGCCCATTACGACGGGGTGATCGCCGATTACTTTGCCGGCCAGCGGTCCGAAGGGCCGTTCCCCGCCGCGCTCCACCTCCATTTCCAGCGGAAGGAGATCCTCCGCTACGGCGAGAACCCGCACCAGCAGGCCGCTATCTACTACCGGCCCGACTACCCCGGCGCGAACGTCGTCTCGGCCATCCAGTTGCATGGCAAGGAGCTTTCGTACAACAACATGCTCGACCTGGACAGCGCACTGCGGATCGTGCGGATTTTTTCCGAGCCGGCCGCCGCCGTGGTCAAGCACAATAATCCCTGCGGGGCGGCCCGGGCCGACGCCTTGGCCAAGGCCCTCCAGCGGGCGATGGAGGGCGATCCCTTAAGCGCCTTCGGCTCGGTCCTCGGGCTGAACCGCATCGTCGACGCCGCGACGGCCCAGGTCCTGACCGCTCCCGGCCTGTTCGTCGAGGCGATCGTCGCCCCCGATTTCCAACTCGACGCGCTCCAGATCCTCACGACCAAGCCGAAGTGGAAGGCCAACGTCCGGCTGCTGAAGGTCGGCGAGTTGGCCCCTTCGCTCCCGCACTCCACCTTCCGCTATCTCGAAGGCGGCGCCCTGATGCAGGACGCCGACGTCCTGCCCGATCCCGAGACCCAATGGGAAGTCGTCACTAAAGCGAAGCCCACGGACGCCCAACTGGCCGAACTCCGCTTCGCCTGGAAGATCGTCCGCTTCGTCAAGTCGAACGCCATCGTGCTGACGAAGGACAACATGCTGCTGGGGACCGGGGCGGGCCAGATGAGCCGCGTCGATTCGGTCCGCATCGCCCTGGAGAAAGCCGGCGACCGGGCCGCGGGCTCCGTCCTGGCCTCCGACGCCTTCTTCCCCTTCCCCGACGGGATTGAACTGGCCGCCGCCGGCGGCGTGACGGCCGTCATCCAACCCGGCGGCTCGAAAAAAGACGCCGAGGTCGTGGCCGCCTGCGACGCCAAAAACATCCCCATGATCTTCACCGCCCGGCGACACTTCCTGCACTAATGTAGGAGGCGGCTCCCGCCGCCGATCGGAATTTCTTTCGGAACAATCGGCGGCGGGAGCCGCCTCCTGCAGAGGACGCCCCCATGTCCATCCTCGACGAAATCGTTGCCAAAAAACGCCGGGAGGTGGCAGAACGGCAAGAATTCGTCCCCGTTGAGGTTCTACAACCGCTCGCCGAACAGGCCCCGCCGCCGCGCGACTTCCTCGCCGCGCTGGCCGGTCACCCCCCGATCCGCCTGATTGCCGAGGTGAAAAAGGCCAGCCCGGCGGCCGGCGTGATCCGGGAGGATTTCGATCCGCCAGCCATCGCCCAGATCTACCAGCGGCATGGGGCGGCGTGCGTCAGCGTCCTGACCGACGGCCCGTATTTCCAAGGCAGCCTCGACGATCTCCGCCAGGTCCGCGCCGCGATCGACCTGCCCGTGCTGCGGAAAGATTTTATTATCGACCGCTATCAAGTCGTCCAGTCCCGGGCCGCGGGCGCCGACGCCGTGCTGCTGATCGCCGAGTGTCTGGACGACTTTGCGCTGCGCGACCTGCACGCGGCGATCCTGGAGTACGGCATGACGCCGCTGGTGGAGCTATACGAGCCGGAGAACCTCCGCCGCGTGCTCGACGCCGGCGCCCAACTGATCGGCGTCAACAACCGCGACCTGCACACCTTCCAGGTCGATCTCGGCCACTGCATCCGCCTCCGCAAACTCATCCCCGCCGGCCGCACCGTCGTCGCCGAAAGCGGCATCCGCTCCCGCGGCGACGTCGAAAGGCTCCAGGCCGCCGGCCTCCACGCCATGCTCGTCGGCGAAACGCTGATGCGCAAAAACGATATCGGCCGGGCAGTCGATGAATTGCTGGGGATGGGTGAAAAGTAAACTTCATCAATCCATAATGACTCCAGAGCGACCAAGTCGTTCCAGTCCCGAAGGGACGCCAGTCAATAGCTAGGGGCGACAGCCCCTGGGAAAAGCCCCAATCCCCTCCAAGCCCCGGCAGGGGCGTCAGTAATTCAATTATCGAGGAGAAAAAACAATTAATGACCTTTTCCCTGTTCTTGTCTTTTTAAACTCGTGATCTTGCCTCTTCACTTGCATGAAAGAGAAACCTCACGCAGATTGCACACAGAAAAGTCGTTCCCAAGCCGGAGCTTGGGAACGAGAGAAAAATCAATTAGACCAACGATAAACGACCGACGACCAACGATCCTTTACTTCACCGCCGCTACGCCCGCCTCGGCCACGGCGTGGTCGTTTTCGACCGTGCTGCCGGAAACGCCGATCGCGCCGATGACCACACCTTGGGGATTCTTGATAGGCAGGCCGCCGGGGAAGGTGATCAGGCCGCCGTTGGAGTGCTCGATGTTAAACAGCGGGCCGCCCGGCTGCGAATGCTCGCCGATCGCCCCGGTGGGCATGTCGAAGAACCGGGCGGTCCGGGCCTTGCGGATCGCGATGTCGATCGAGCCGAGCCACGCCCCGTCCATTCGCACGAAGGCCTTGAGGTTCGCGCCGGCGTCGACCACGGCGACGTCCATTTTCGTGCCGAGGGCTTCGGCTTTTCTCATGGCGGCTTCCACCGCCGCGTGGGCCTGTTGCAAGGTAATGTCGGGCATGGGAGGCTCCTTTTGAGGTTTGAGGGAGGGAAAAAGCCGCTTGCGGCTTTGCCGGTTTTGTAGGAGGCGGCTCCTGCCGCCGAATGACTGAATTAGACAACATCGGCGGCAGGAGCCGCCTCCTACAAAGGGTGTTCCTCATTCCGCTATCGGCCAGTGGGGGTCTTCGATCCGCAGTTGGCCTCGCGGATGGGTGATGCGGTAGGCGGCGGGGTCGTCGCCGAGACCGTGATATTTTACCTCCGGTTCCTGTTGCGTCCAGTCCGCCGCAAACTGGCCGACCAACAGCTCGGTGTCGGGGCCGGGGCGGTTGATCGTCACGCAGGGGAGGATCAGGAAGATGGTGGGCGAGTGCGGGCGGTGCTCTTGCAGATCGGCGACCGCCCGCTGGGCCTGGAGCCGGGCGTTGACCACCGCCGCCGCCAACATGCGATGCTCGATCGGAACGAGACTCGGATCGTGGAGCGCGGCCAGCCGGTCGTGCTCGCCGAGACGGAAGGTGTCGGCCAGTTCGCGGATGGCGGGCAGTTGGTTCCCTTCCAGCAACGCGGCCAGCGCCCCGCAGCAGGCCGACTCACGGTCGTAGCGCAGCAGCCGGCCGTACTCCGGGCCGCGGGGAGTCGGACGGACCGCCGCGTGGGAATTGATCTTCAGCACCATGACCTTGAAAGAAGAATCCGTCTCCGAGAGGGCGTAGTGCTCCTCGGCGACGCGGAGCGAGCCCCCTTCATAACGCCCGCCCAGGTTCACCGAGCGGAAGGCCTGCCGATTGGTGGACTTCAGGGCCGGCAGCATCCGGGCGGAAAACCAGTGTTCAAAGGCCGCGACGCATTCCCACTCCGTCTCGTCGGAGCAGGTGACGTGCTGGGCGCCCACGGCGGGGGCGTTGAGGCCCTCGACCAACTCCCGTAAAGCCGAAAGCAGCTTTTCCGGGTAACACTCCGTACCGATCAGCAAGTGGAGTTGCGACATGGCCGGCGTCGTCCGCGTTACCGTGAGCTATTCGAAGGGATTGGGCGAAGGGGTGGAATCGGCCGGTGTTTTCTCGGGGACCTCGGGTTCGAGAGGCTCGGCAAAAGGATTGTCGCCGGCGGGCGGTTCGGCGGCGGATTTCTTCTCGCCCGTCGAGACGCTCGGTTGGGCGGGAGTTTCGGCAAAGGGATTGGCGTGGGCGGGAGTCTCGTCAGTAGCTTTTTTCTCGCCCGTCGAGACGCTCGGTTGGGCGGG
>JAFGPV010000054.1 GCA_016936015.1 Pirellulales bacterium | reverse complement strand
GTTGCCGCGGGTAGATCTGGCGGTCAGTGTCACACCAATACTGCGGAGAGTTCCGAAAGAAAAAAAGAGCTTTCCGCAACAAAAACTCATTAGGGAACCGGAACCTTTTTCCCCAAGAGGCGGTCATGGCCCGTGAAAAAATACTTGTCATCGAAGACGAGGAGGAGATCCAGGAATTGGTCGGCTACAACCTGGCCAAGCAGGGATACCGGGCCATCCGCGCCGAGACCGGCGAGGAAGGGCTGCGGCTGGTCCACCGGGAGCTGCCCGATTTGATCCTCCTCGATCTGATGCTGCCGGGCATCGACGGCCTGGAGGTCTGCCGCGCGCTGAAACGCGATCCTGAAGCCCAGCAGATCCCGATCATTATGCTCACGGCCAAGGGGGAAGAATCGGACATTGTGACCGGATTGGAGTTGGGAGCGGAAGATTACGTCACCAAGCCGTTCAGCCCCCGGGTGCTGGTGGCCCGGATCCGCGCCCTGCTGCGGCGCAGCGCCGCCAGTCCCCCCGACGACGAGGAAGTGATCCGCGTCCACGAGATGGTCATTCATCCCGGCCGGCACGAGGTGCTGGTCAAATCCAAACCCGTCCCGCTGACGCTCACCGAATTCCGGGTGTTGCACCTGCTGGCGCGGCGGCCGGGCTGGGTCTTGACCCGCTACCAGATTGCCAACGAGATTCACGGCGGCGAAGACGTGGTGACCGACCGCTCGGTGGACGTGCAGATCGTCGGATTACGAAAAAAGCTTGGTCCCGCCGCCCGATACATCGAAACCATCCGCGGCGTAGGCTACCGGTTTAAGGAGTAACGATGCGCGCGAAACGGCTGCTGTGGCGGATCTACCCGGCCTACCTGCTGGTGGCGCTGTCGTTTCTGGCAGTGGTGACCTGGTACGCCTCGGCGGCATTGCACCGGTTCTACCTCGACCGCAGCAAGACGGATTTGACGGATCGGGCGATGCTGGTGGAAGACCAGTTTCAAGCCGCCCTGACCGCCGGTGACGAGAAACGGATCGACGCCCTGTGCAAAGCGCTGGGCCGGAAGGCCGCCACGCGGATTACGGTCATTCGATCCGACGGGAAGGTCCTCGGCGACACGGACGAGTCGCCCCGGAGCATGGAGAACCATGCCGACCGGCCCGAGGTGATCGAGGCCCTCTCGGGGAAAGCCGGCTCCTCGGAACGCTACAGCGCCACGCTCCAGGAGTTGCGCCTGTATGCGGCCGTCCCCCTGCGCCGGGACGGAAAAATCGTCGGCGTCTTGCGCACTTCCGTCTCCGTCCGATCCCTGGAGGACGCGATCCGCGCCGTCCGGCTGCGGATTGTCGCCATCTGCCTGCTGGCCGCCGCGCTGCTGGCCGGCTTGAGCCTGCTGATCTCGCGCCGCATTATCCGCCCGTTGGAAATCCTCAAGCAGGGCGCGGAACGTTTTGCCCGGGGCGATCTGTCGCACCAGTTGCACGTCGACGACGCCGGGGAGATCGGCGCCCTGGCCGAGACCCTCAACCAGATGGCCGCCGCGTTGGACGACAAGATCCGGGCGGTGGTCCGCCAGCACAACGAGCGCGAGGCCATTCTTTCCAGCATGATCGAAGGGGTGCTGGCGGTCGATTCCCAGGAACGGCTCCTCCGCGTCAACCACGCGGCCGCCGTGCTGATCGGCATCGATCCCGACAAAGCGCCGGGGCGGATGCTCCAGGAGGTCGTTCGCAATCCGGAACTCGAGCACTTGGTCTCCAGCGTCCTTTCCACCCGCCAACCGCAGGAGAAGGAGATCGTGCTCTACACGGGCGGGAGGCATTATCTGCACGCTTACGGCAGCGTGCTCCGCGACGCCGGCGGGGAGCTCGGCGCCTTGGTTGTCTTACAGGAGGTAACGCAGTTGAAGCGTCTTGAAAAAATCCGCCGCGATTTCGTGGCCAACGTTTCCCACGAACTGCGGACTCCCGTCACCTCGATCAAAGGCTTCGTGGAAACCCTGTTGGACGGCGCCATGCACCAGCCGGAGGAATTGAAACGTTTCCTGCAAATCGTCGCGGCGCAAACCGACCGGCTCAACGCCATCATCGAAGACCTGTTGACCCTCTCCCGGCTCGAGGAGGACGTAGAAAAGGCCGAAATCCCGCTGGCGCCGCATTCGCTGCGGAACGTCCTGCAAACCGCCGTCGAGGTCTGCCGCCGCGAGGCCGCGGCCAAGAATATCGCCCTCGAGCTGACCTGCGACGAGAACCTGCAAGCCGCCGTCAATGCGCCTCTGTTGGAACAGGCCATCATTAATCTCCTCGACAACGCCATCAAGTACAGCCCGCCCGAGCAAATGATCCGCCTCAGCGCAGAGCGGTCGGGTGGCGAAGTGGTCCTCCGGGTGCAAGACCACGGCTGCGGAATCAGCCGCGAACATCTGCCGCGGATCTTCGAGCGTTTCTATCGGGTGGATAAGGCCCGCAGCCGACGCCTGGGCGGCACCGGCCTGGGATTGGCCATCGTCAAACACATCGCCCAGGTCCACGGCGGCCGGGCGACCGTCGAGAGCACCCCCGGCCAAGGCAGCACCTTTTCCCTGCACCTGCCGGCCGGCTGCGGCGCGCCGGTGAATAATACGGCGGATTGACGCCCTGTGGGGGGAGCGGAACGCGCCCCGGGGATGTATATAGTTCCTGTTGCGGAAAGTCAGAGAACTGGGTGCCATGCCCACGCTGGCGTGGGCATGTCGTACTTTTCTCGCATTTCCAACATGC
>JAFGPV010000053.1 GCA_016936015.1 Pirellulales bacterium | reverse complement strand
TTTTCTCTAAATCTTCCTCATAAGTCGAGCCCAATTTCTCCTAAATCCCGCAAGTTGCCGCGACAAAATGCTTAACGGCGTTGCCCGGAGGGGCAGCCCCAATGTAGACTTGAACCGGAACAAAACCACGATCCTTGATTAAAGCACGGAAAGCTTCGTTTTTAGCAGCCCAGGTCGCAGGTCGAAATATTTACAGTATGTACGGATATACATTATATCCTATGGAGCAGGGATTGCAATAGTGTTTTTGGCCACCCCGCTGGGGAGAGGGATTTGGGGATTCAGGGATTTGGGGGGATGAGAAATGACCGCGTAGCGGTTGCGCTCGAATCGATGGGGTGGAGCGCAGTGCAAGCCACGGGCTGGGGGCCGTATGCCTGACGTGCCGCGTCGTGGCGCCGCCTTACGGCCAGGTGTCGCCGCTTAAGCGGCTTGAGATGGCATCGCCGCATCCTGACCGGGCCTTGCGCTGCGCTCCACCACCCGGCTACTCACATGGTGCCGCTCACGCGGCAGACGGCAATTGCCAATTTCAGGCGGAAAATAGTTGCACTGATTATTAATAGGTGAAGCCCCCTTTTCCTGTCCTAAAGTTAAGAGTTAAGGTCTGACCCCGTTTACAAAAAGATGTGTGTAACCACGAGGGCGATGCCCTGGGCTGGGCGAACCATTAGGCCTTCGGCCAGGGCTGCCAATGCCAAGAGATCTTGTCGCACCCAATAAGAACATGAAAACTCGAAAGTACGAAAAATAGTATTTTCTTGCTTCGGGTGGGAAACTGTGCAGAATGGATGGTTTGGTTGAATGGCTCGTTCAATCAGACAATAAAAAAGGGGTTACCTTTCAGCCGTTTGCAGTAAAGCCAAGCCATGTCGTCCCTAGCGGGGCTTGAGAGAATCATCGGGCCATTACCTTCCGGTGGCTTGCGCCACCGGCTACACGACTTCGGCCCTCCGGGCCTGAAGTACGAATCACTGCAAACGTTGAAAATGGTACAAAAAGCGGAAATATTCGCGGTGAATATTGCAGATGTTTATACCCCACTTGCTAATGGCACGGTAACGGTATACAATGCTTTCAACTAACGGACGGTAGCCTGTCGGCAATTTTTAGCCAGGTGGCGTCAGTTTAGGCAATTAGTACAGAAGGTCGCTCCAATGGCTGAAGGTATTATCAAGAGGTTGACGGACAAGGGTTTTGGATTCATCGACACGGGAGGCAGCAAAGACTTGTTCTTCCACAAGTCAAGCGTTCAAGGCAGTTTCGACGCCATGCAAGAAGGTCAAAAGGTGTCCTACACAGAAGGCCGGGGTCCCAAAGGCCCATGTGCCGAGAATGTCAAGACGGTTTAATCCGGCAGACGTACACGCATGAGAGGCCCGCCTCTTTGGGTGCGGGCTTCTTGTTTTTCTTGAGACGATGTGCCACGCCATCAGTGATCGTGTGGATTTGGTGAGGGACTTTGTGGCCGAGCAATATGTCGAGGAGTTGGACGATGATATCAAACGTGTCGAGTCATCACAGATTAATAATCAGTGATGTCCCCTTTTTAGCCCCCGTCATGCGTGAGACATGTATCATCTTGCTTCGGGTGGGAAACTGTGCAGAATGGATGGTTTGGTTGGATGGCTCGTCCAATCAGGCAATGTAAAACGGGTTGCATTTCAGCCGTTTGCAGAAAAGACAAGCCATGTCGCCCCTACCGGGGCTTGAGAGAATCATCGGGCCATTGCCTTCCGGTGGCTTGCACCACCGGCTACACGACTGCGGCCCTCCGGGCCTGAAATACGAATCACTGCCAACGATGCAAATGGTACAAAAAGGGGAAAATCTCGAGGTGAATATTGCGGATCGCGTATCGGAGATGGCACGGCAGCGGCCTGATGCGGCGGCGGTGGTCGAGCCGTTGGGATATGATCGCAACCACCGGCGGCAGTACCGGTCCATTACGTTTCGGCAACTCGATGAGGATAGCGGCCGTATGGCCGAGGGGCTGCGCCGCCTCGGGGTCGTGCCGGGCATGAGGATTGCCTTGCTGGTCCGGCCGGGCATCGATTTCATCTCGCTGGTGATCGCGCTGTTCAAGGCCCGGGCGGTGGTCGTGCTGATTGATCCCGGCATGGGCCGAAGGAATTTGATTCAATGTCTGGCCGAGGCGGAGCCGGAAGGATTTATTGCGATTCCCCTGGTACACGCAGTGCGGATTTTCCTGCGGCGGCGGTTTCCGAAGGCGAAGATCCTCGTGACCGTCGGCCGGCGATGGTTCTGGGGAGGAGCGACGCTGGAGGAACTGAGGGTTCAGGATTCAGGGTTCGGGGTTCAGGGTTCGGGGTTCAGGATTCAGGGTTCGGAGGTTAGGGATCAGGAATCAGAAGCAAAAACTCCGCACTCCGCGCTCCGTATTCCGAATTTGACTCCTTGCCCTCACCCTAACCCTCTCCCAAAGGGAGAGGGGACCAAGGTGGACGACCCAGCCGCGATCATCTTTACTACTGGCAGCACGGGGCCGCCGAAGGGGGTGTTGTTTACGCATGGGAATTTTCTGGCCCAGGTCGATCAGATCCGCGATTTTTACGCAATCCGGCCCGGCGAGATCGACGTGCCCTGTTTTCCAATGTTCGGACTGTTCAACTGCGCGATGGGCGTAACGGCCGTCATTCCCGACATGGATCCCACGCGGCCGGCACACGTCGATCCGGAGAAAATTTTAGAGGCCGTCCGCGATTGGAAGGCAACGCAGACGTTCGGCTCGCCGGCCGTGTGGAACCGCGTCGGGGCATATTGTGCGGAAAAAGGTCTGAGGATGGAGACCGTCCGTCGGGTCCTCTCGGCCGGCGCTCCGGTGCCGGCCCGGGTGCTGCGGCAGATGAAGGATTGCATCCACGCGGAGGGCGAGATCCACACGCCCTACGGGGCGACCGAGGCGTTGCCGGTCGCCTCGATCGCCGCCGGTGAGGTCCTCCATGAGACCGCCGAGCAGACCCGGCAGGGCGCCGGCGTCTGCGTGGGACGGAAGTTTCCCGGCATCCAATGGAAAGTCATCCGCATTTGCGACGGTCCCATTCGGTCCCTCGAAGAGATCGAAGAATTGCCGCCCGGCGAGATCGGCGAGCTGATCGTCCACGGTCCCCAGGTGACTCGACGGTATGTGACTCGCGAAGAGATCAACGCCTTGGCAAAAATCTCCGACGGCGAGAACGTGTGGCATCGGATGGGCGACAGCGGCTATTTGGATGCCGAAGGCCGATTCTGGTTCTGCGGCCGGGTGGCGCATCGGGTTCTTGCGCCGCACGGCCCGATGTACACCATCCCCTGCGAAGCGATCTTCAACCGTCATCCCGGGGTGTTCCGCACGGCCCTGGTCGGCGTCGGCCCGCCGGGTGGGCAGCGGCCGGTGATCGTCGTCGAGTCTCTGCCCGGCAAGATGCCAAACACACACGAAAAAATGGAAAAATTCCTGGCAGAATTACGAAATCTGGCCCAAAGCCGGCCGCAAACGCAGGCCATCGAAGACTTTCTCTTCCATCCCGCCTTTCCGGTGGACATCCGTCACAATGCGAAAATCTTTCGTGAAAAACTGAGGGAGTGGGCGTGTAAACAGGGCAGGATAGGCTATAATTGACGGGTGTAATAATTAGGCTGTTTTGTCCTACTGCCGTTTGTTGGTTCTTAGATTCTTAGGTCAACGCCCCGCGACGGCGGTCGCGGGGGTGGAAGATAGCCCCATTTGACCCCCGCGATTGCCATCGCGGGGCGTTGGTTTTGTGACACAGGTATTCTAAGAGCGTGTCTGGAATATCTCCCCTCTCCCTTTGGGAGAGGGGCAGGGGGTGAGGGCTGTATGGTAGAGAAACGCAAAAAAGCATTATTCGCCTGCCTGCCCTCACCCTAACCCTCTCCCAAAGGGAGAGGGGACAAATTTGCAAACACACTCTGAGACTCAAGAGTTTTTTACTGCCTCGATGGAAAGGATTTGTTATGAGTTCTTTTAGCTGGCGAGTGATGGGCCTGTCGTTTTTCCTGAGTATTACCGGATCTCTGATCTTTGCAACGGATGTTCCTTCTTCTGATAAATCCAAGACTCCGGCTGCGGAAACCGCGATGGGCAAGCCGGCCGCGGCGCCACAGGCGCAATCCTCGTCGCCGAAATCGTCTCGGAAGCCGAAGTACCGTCCCTTTTCCGAGGTGATCGGCGAGACGCCGGCCATCGAGGGGATGATCAAGCTGTACCGCAAAGAGACGAAGCTCTACGCGGAAATCACTCCCGGCGTTTTGAACCGCGACTTGATGCTCGTGTTGGCCATCGCCCGGGGCATCGGCGAGCGGCCGATACTCGGCGGCATGACCTGGGGGACCGGCGACGAGTGGATCATGCAGTTCCGCAAGGCGGACGACCGGATCCAGTTGGTCCGGCGGAACGTCCGCTTCCGCGCGAAGAAGGGAAGCCCGTTGGAAAAGGCGGTCTATTTCGCGTACACCGACAGCATCCTGTTCAGCCTGCCGATTCAGTCCGTCAGTCCTTCCGGCGGGGCGATCGTCGACCTGACGCCCGTGTTTTTCAGCGATCTACCCCAGATTTCGACCGTCGGCCGGAATTTCCGATTCGACGCCAACCGCTCGACCTGGGCGTCGGTCAAGGGTTATAAGGACAACGTCGAGATCGAGGTCGCCGCCACCTACGCCGCCTCGGGCCGGATGGAAACCGTCGCCGACACCCGGGGCATCACGATCAACGTCCATTATTCCTTAAGCCGCCTGCCGGTGACCGGCTATCAGCCCCGGCTGGCCGACGACCGGATCGGGTATTTCATCACGGCGCTGAAGGATTACTCCAAACACGGCGAGACGGATCCCTGGGTGCGGTACGTCAACCGCTGGGACCTGCAAAAGGCCGATCCCTCGCTGGCGGTTTCGCCCCCGAAGCATCCGATCATTTTCTGGATCGAGAAGACGGTCCCCTACGCTTACCGGGCGCCGATCCGGGCGGGGATTCTCGAGTGGAACAATGCCTTTGAAAAGGCGGGATTCTCCAACGCCATCGAGGTCCGCCAGCAGCCCGACGACGCCGCCTGGGAGCCGGAAGACATCAATTACAACACCTTCCGCTGGATCACCTCCAGCGTCGGTTTTGCGATGGGTCCCAGCCGCGTCAATCCGCTCAACGGGCAGATTCTCGACGCCGACGTGATCTTCGACGCCGATTTCGTCGAGATCTGGCACAGAAAGTTCGAAGTCACTCCGCCCGTTCCGCGGCTGGTCCCCGCGATGCCGGGAGATTGGGAAGAGTACGTCGCGCGGATGGCGGAGCAGGCGTCCGGATCGGGACGCCACGGTTATCTCTGCGAGTACGCCAGCGGCCTGGCCCAGCAGTTGGGCATCGGCGCGGTCGCCTTGGCGAAACAGGGCAAACCGATCTCGAAAACCGTCCTCGACAAGCTCATCATCGAGGGCGTCCAGTCGATTGCCACTCACGAGGTCGGGCACACCCTGGGCCTGCGGCACAACTTCAAGGCCAGCACCTGGCTGACCCTTGAGGATCTCGACAATCTGGAAAAGACCCGGCAGTCGGGCCTGGCCGCCTCGGTGATGGACTACCTGCCGCTGAACGTCGCGCCGAAGGGACAAAAGCAGGGGCAATACTTCAGCTTGCCGCTCGGACCGTACGACTACTGGGCGATCGAGTACGGCTATAAGCCGTTTCCCGGCGGGACCGACGGCGAGAAGAAGGCATTGGCCAAGATCGCCTCGCGCGGCGCCGAGCCGGGACTGGACTACGCCACCGACGACGACTGCCGCTCGACCGATTCCGATCCGCTGGTCAACCGCTTCGACCTGGGCAAGGACCCGATCCAATTCGCCCGCCGCCGGGCGGAGCTGTTCCATCAGGTCATTCCCGGGTTGGTCGACGCGGTGGTCAAGCCGGGCGAGGGTTATCAGACGGCCCGGACCGCCTTTGGCCTCCTGATGAACGATTTCAACAATGGCCTGCACTTTGCGGCCCGATTTATCGGCGGGATCTACGTCCACCGCGATCACAAGGGCGATCCGAAGGCCCGGCCGCCGTTCGTGCCCGTCGAACCGGCCAAACAGCGCGACGCCCTGGCCCTGCTGGAACAACAGGCCTTCGGCCTGGAATCGTACCGGTTCCCGCCGAACCTGGTCGACTATCTGGCCGACGAGCACTGGAGCCAATGGGGCATGACCGTGCCCGACCGGCAGGAATTGGCCCTGCAGGAGTTGACTCTCGGGTGGCAGGACAAGCTTCTGCGGGAACTGCTCGAGCCGCTGACGCTTTCGCGGATCGCCGAGGCCGAGACCAAAACCCCTCCGCCCGACCAAGAGCCTTTCACCAACGCCGAACTGCTCCGCCGCTTGACCGGCGTCATCTTCCAGGAGACCGAGAAACTCGATGAGGGGAAATTCACGATCGCCAAACCGGCGATCAGCCCCGTACGGCGGAACCTCCAGTGCCGCTACTTCGAGCACCTCGCCGACCTGGCCATGGGCGAGTCGGTCAGCCGTCCCGCTCCCAAGCTGCCGCGGGGGCACATTATGATCGTCCTCGGCAATTCGCCGGGAGACACGCCCTCGGTCGTCCAGTCCGTGGCCGCCGCGGAACTGGAATTCCTCCAGGCCCGTCTGAAAAAGGTCCTCGAAGGCAAGGCCGAGCTGGACGACTACACCCGCGTCCACCTGAAGGAGCTTTCGGCCCGGATCCAAAAGGTGTTGGAAGCGCGGTTGAGCTTGTCGAAACCGTAATCATCATTGAATCGGAAGCAATGGTTCCGATCATTCGGGGATTGTTCCCTCCCAAGGCATCGGGAGGGGGACAGTCCCTGTTTTTTTCCAGTGCAACGCATCTCTGAGGTGTTGATTTTTTACGTCAACGCACGGGCAACCTAAGTGCTGAATGATTACACTGATGAGGACGATTGCTGAGGGGGTGGTTGACATGGGGACGGCACTTGGTAATCTAAAAAGGTTGATTGGTCTTCATATCATTAAGCTTTTTTTGAGGCAGCGTGAGCACCAGGATCCCCCACGGCATCAACCTGAAAAGGTGAAATGTCCTCTGGTGCAAAGGGTCGCCCCGCCGGGTCGACCGTTTTTTCTTTTCGTTCCCGATAGGGAATATTCCCCTTGGTTGCCGTGGGCGTCTTTCATAGTTCCAACAGGAAGGAGACGCCGGCGGTGATGATCCAATGATTAAATCCTTACCGATTGCTAACCATGAGGAGAAGATATTTTATGGCGAGGATCTGGCATTTAAAACCATGGCGGCTATGTCTTGTTGGCGTATTGTGGGGAATCTGTTGGTCCGGGGAGACGACGGCGGCGCCGGTTGTCGCGGCCTGGATCGATGGTACGGGGGATTGGACCGACGGGACCCGGTGGTCCACCAGTCCCGATTATCCCAACAACGGCACGCCGGTGGGGGCGACCTACAACGTGGTTGTCGATGCGCCCTCCGCGACCGCGTATACGGTAAGTCTTTCCGGCGTGACGGTGACGATCGATTCGCTCCTGGTGGACTCGGCCAACGCCACGGTCAGACTGCTGGTGAAACCGGGCGTCTCCGGTCCTCGCCTTGAGGTGTTTTCGGGGATCGAAGTCGCTGCCGGAACCTTTGACAACAGCGGCGGTTCGATTGCGAACACGAGAATCTATGGAACGGGAGGGGCGGTCCTGCTCGACAGCGGCTTGTTGGACAACGTCGTTCTCGACCATGATGCGACCTCTGGCAGGGGCCAGTTAATTCGCAACGGGCTCTCACTGAATTCCACGTGGACTTTAACCCATAAGTATGCCGCCTATACTCCGGAAATCACTTTTGACGGGAGCCAAACGCTGACCGGCGGCGGCAGCGTCGTTCTTGACGATCCGGACAGTCAGGCGAAGATCCTCCAGCGGAACTACACCGACAGTCTCGTCATCGACAGCGGGATGACGATCCGGACGGGGGCGGCGGGGGGAGGACTCATCGGCAACAATAACTTCAGTACCTTGCCCAGCCTGATCAATTACGGCCTGATCTCCGCCGAAACTGCGGGCAAAACGCTCGCCGTCGGAAGCGCCTGGGTCAATCAGGGCGTCATGCAGATCAAAAACGGTTCGACGCTCAAATTGGACGGCGTCTATTCGTCCGCTTCCCTGGGAACCATCAACAACACGGGCGGCACATTGCAATTCGGCGGAAAGTACAATAATACGGGCAATGATCTCGTCATTGCCCCGGCCATGGGGACCACCCAAATTGTCGGAACCATCACGGGAGGAACACTCTCGGTCGCCTCCGGCGCGACTTTGCTGCCCGGCGGCGGAACCTTCGACGGCGTGACCCTGTTGAGCGACTATACCGTTGACGGCGGCGCGACGTTCAAGGGGGGATTTCACAACAACGCCGTGATCCACGTGCCCAGCGGCAGTTACCTGACACTGGCGGACGTTTATACGAAGGCGGATTGCGGCGACATCCGGGCCGAGGAGGGCCAAGTGAACTTGACCGGAACGTGGGACCTCGGAACCGACGCCTTCGATTTCAACAGCACCACGGGTTCTTGGCGGTTAACCTCCTTCGGGAAGATCAGCGGCGGCACGCTCACCGCCCACGACGGTCAAGGACTGACGATCTACTCCGGCACGCTGGACCACGTCACGCTCGCGATGCGCCCCAGCGTTCCCTATCAGCAGGACTGCTCGATTTCCAATGGATTGACGTTCCTTCCCGGCGGCGGAATCGACGTGACTTCCACGAACTATTTCTGGTTCCGCGGGACGCAAACCCTCTCCGGGGACGGCGACATCCGGTTCACCTACAAGGGAGAAGCGATTATCGAGGCGGGATCGACGCTGACGATTGGACCGGGAGTGACG
Source organism: Pirellulales bacterium (assembly GCA_016936015.1). Taxonomy (GTDB): domain Bacteria; phylum Planctomycetota; class Planctomycetia; order Pirellulales; family Thermoguttaceae; genus JAFGPV01. The sequence continues at coordinate 9,512 of JAFGPV010000053.1, read as the reverse complement.
ATCCACGGCAATTACGAATCAGAATTCTACTGCCAGAGTCACCTTCTCAACGAAGGAACCCTCAGCGCTCTGCCCGGTTCCGGACGATTCGTGGTCCATGCGAGTTATCCCACCGTCCCCTTCGAAAACCGCAATTTGATGGAAGCCCCCACGGGCAGTCAACTGGAAATCAGCATCGGTCCGGGTTTCAGCAACACGGGCTTGCTCCGTTCCCTCGGCGGGGAACTCCGTCTGGGAGGCACCTTTACGCCCGCGCAACTCGCCCGGGTCGAAAACCAAGGCGGCGTCGTCGGCATCAGCGGCGTCATGGACAACACAAACAACACGTTGACCTTGGACGCGGTCACCGGCTCCTGGACGCTGCTGGGCGGCGGGACAATCCAGGGCGGACGGATCTGTGGGGAAGGCGGCGCACAGCTTCTAACGGGCATCAAAGATCTCATGGATTACAGTGACGTGTATCTGGGGTACCTCGCGGACGGGGTCGTGCTCGATATCGTCGTCAACCAACTTCGGGACACCTCGGTCAGCGTGACCGGCGGATTGACCGTGAATCAACCATGGTCCATCGACGGTTCCCACTTGGCAAACTCCCTGGGATTCAACGGAACCCAACTGCTCCAAGGGGATGGAGTCCTTTCGTTCATCAACGGCAACGCGGCTTCGATCGTCTCGCTGTCGGGAACGTTGACGATCGGCCCGGACATCACGATCCGTTCCCTGAGCGGCGGCGGAACGATCGGCAGCGCGACCCGGACCGGCGTGGGCATCGTCAATGAGGGGCTCATCAGCTCGCAAACCTCGAGCAAGACGATCACCATTTCCGGCCGAGATTCCAATTTCACAAATTCCGGCGTCCTGGAAGCCCGGAACGGCGGAACCCTGCTCGTCAACGAGATTGCCTCCAACCTGAGCGGCGTCCAGTTGACCGGCGGCTCCTGGCAAGTCTTCGCCAACAGCACCCTGCGGCTGGTCGGCGCCGACATCCAAACCAATGCCGCCGAAATCGTGTTGGACGGCGAGAATGCCAACGTGTACAGCAGTGCCAGCGGTACGGGCAGTGCGCTGTCCAACTTTGCCGTCAACGCCGCCGAGGGACGGTTTGTCCTCCGCAACGGCCGGGATTTCACGACGACCGGCGCCCTCGCCAACAGCGGAATCCTCAGCGTCGGCAGCGCCACGGTTCTGAATACGCCCGGCGGACTGACCAACGCCGCGTCGGGTCGGATCGAGGGTCGAGGCGTCTACGCCGGCAACGTCTTCAACGGAGGAGCCATCGCTCCGGGCGACGAGGTTTCGCCGACGGGCTTGCTGACCTTCCAGGGTGATCTGACCGGACAAACCGGCAGCCAATTTCTGATGGAACTGGGAGGAACGACGCGGGGGAGCACGTACGACGCCGTGAATCTCGACGGCATTCTGCATCGCGAGGGAGCGCTTCGGGTTTCTCTGACCGGCGGTTTTCAGCCCGACCAAGGAATGAGCTTTGATCTTTTCGACTTCACCGCGGCCGACGGACAATTCGTCGTCCTCGACTTGCCGACGTTGCCGGACGGATTGTCGTGGGACTCGGGCAATTTATACACCACCGGAACCCTCCAAGTCGTTCCCGAACCTTCCTCCCTGGTCCTCCTTGGCATGGGCGCCATCGGCTGGTTGGCCTGGGCTCGGCGCCGGCGTCGAAGTTGACGTTCTGAAGCCGCCGGGTTCGTCATCGCTTAGGGATGTTCGGTTAAGGCCCTCACCCCCGGCCCCTCTCTCCGACCAACCTTCGGTCGGTGCCAGGAGAGGGGAGAAGTATTGATGGCGACTCGCCAGCAAGGGGCGGGAGCGGAAGGGGGGAGTATTTCTCGCAAAGACGCCAAGGCGCGAAGGGGGCGGATTACTTTTTCAGTTCCTCGGCGGCGTTTTGACAGGCGTCCTGGAGGTCGTTCCAGGCGGCGTCCACGCCTTGTTGCATTTCCTGCCAGGCCTCGCCGCCGGCGGACTGGAGTTTTTCCAGCTTCTGCCGGGCGTCCTCTTGTTTCTGCTTCAGATCCTCCAGGGTCTTTTGCCATTTTTCCCGGGCCTCGCCGGACAAGTCCTTCCCCTTTTCCTTCAACTCGTCGATCTTCCGCCGGAGACCGTCGATTTTTTCCCGGACGGTTTTCACGAATTTGTCCTTTTCTTGTCCGGCGAACCGGGCCGACTTCTCGCCGGCCTCGCCGACTTCCTTCTTCACCTCGTCGAGCGTGACGTTCCCGTGCTGATGTTCATCTTCGGACGAGGCCTTCGGCGCGTTTGGCTTCGGCGGCGTGTTTTTCTGATTGCACCCTGCCGTCGCCAGGAAACCCATTACTCCCCATGCCAGGATCAACCGGAACATGGAATCCTCCTTTTCTATAAGGGGATTTGGCGGCCACGTAAGCCGCTCGGACTATTACGCTCTAATTCTATTCCTCCCGGCTAGTGGTCTGCCCATCCCGGCTTTGACCAATTGGGTGCCACTGTTGGATTGTCCAGAAGTGCAGGAAACACGGATGGACAAGCCAACCGTGGCACCCGGAAACTCAACTGGGCCAGACCACGATTGATGCTGACGCAGCCGATGTTCGTTGTTCAACTGCGAACACGGCTGTTCCAGCCGGGTTTGCTGGCCTTTGACCGTCGAACGGTTCATTGGCAATGCAGGGCTCAATGGCAGCCCATTCTGTTTGTATTAATAAAAGCAGCGTTTGGCAACGACGATATTGGGAACATTCCGTGCGCGATGAAGAAGATTTGAAGAGGCGCATGGATTACGTGCATTGGAATCCGAAGAAATAGGGTTACACCGCCAATGTGCGCGATTGGCCGGGGTCGTGCTTCCACCGGTGTGTGAAATTAGGGAAATACAAGATTGATTGGGGGGAGAACGATCCCACGCCCGGTTATGAAAAACCGGAATGGGGTAAATAAGATAATGGGTGGGGCTGCGCTGTGATTGTCCCACCCTACGGTATAGGGTATCTTAGAGGGGTCCCTTTCTGGAGCCATCTCCCCGTGAAACTCATCCTCGCCGTCATTCAGCCGACGAAACTGAGCGCCGTCCGCGAGGCCTTGGATAAGATCGAGGTCGCGCGCTTGACCGTCTGCGACGCGCAGGGGTTCGGCCGGCAGCGGGGGAGGACGGAAATGTATCGGGGTCACGAATATACCACCCGGCTGCTCCGCAAGGTGGCGCTGGAGATCGTCGTCAACGACGATTTCCTCGAGCGGACCGTCAACACCCTGGTCCACGTGGCGCGGACCGGACCGGAGGGGACCATCGGCGACGGAAAGGTATTTGTCCTCCCCGCCGACGAGGCGATCCAGATTGCCGACGGTTCGCGGGGACCGGGCGCCGTGTGAAGGAGGGTTCAGGATTCAGGGTTCGGGGTTCAGGATGGCCCTCCCAATTCTGTTCACTGAACCCTGAACCCTGAACCCTAAACCCTCCCATGACCGCCTTTGCCTGGGTCCTGTTGAAACTGACGGCTGCCGCGCTGCCGCTTTTTGGCCTGGCGTGGGGGGCGAAGATCTATCCCCGGCTGCGGCTGATCTATCTCGGCTTGATTCCCGGGCTGATTGCGCTGGGGCTGTGGGCCTGGGCGGGATTGGTTTGGGTGGTGCTGGCCGTCGACGCGGCGGTCGTCGCGGTGGCCGTCTTCGACTTATTGTCGCTGCCGCGGCGGAAGGCGTTTGCGGTAGAGCGCGAGGCCGGCCGGATCGCCTCGCTCCGCAAGCCGCATCCCGTGACGCTGACGGTGCAGAATTTTACCCTCCGCCCTTACGCGCTGACGGTCCGCGACGGCGTGCCGCCGGAGTTGACTCCCGAGCCGGAGGAATTTTCCACGGTCCTGCCCGGCCGCAGCCGGTCGGTGATGTGGTATCAGCTTCGGCCCCGCCGCCGGGGCGCGTTTGTCATCGACCCGGTGTATCTCCGGGCCGTTAGCCGGTGGCGGTTCTGGCAGCGGCTGCTGCGCTATCCGCACAAGACCGCCGTAGCCGTTTATCCCGACCTGAAACAGCTCGGCGAGTACGCCCTGTTGGCGCGGACGAACCGGCTGAGCCTGCTGGGCGTGCGGCGGACGCGGCGCGTGGGCCAGGACCACGATTTCGAGCGGCTCCGCGACTACACCCGGGACGACAATTACAAGCACATCGACTGGCGGGCCACCGCACGGCGGCAGAAGCTGACCGTCAGGGACTTCCAGCTCAGCCAGAGCCAGCGGGTGGTGTTCCTGGTCGACTGCGGGCGGATGATGACCAACCAGGCGGCCGGACTCAGCCTGCTGGATCACGCGCTGAACGCCGTGCTGATGCTCGGCTACGTGGCCTTGCGGCAGGGCGACGCGGTGGGGCTGATCACCTTTTCCGACGTAATCCACAGTTTCGTCCCGCCCCGGGGCGGCCGGCAGCAGATGAACCGCCTGCTGCACGCCTGCTTCGACCGCTTTCCGCAGCTTACCGAGTCGCGGTACGACCAGGCGTTCCGCTACTTGGCGGCCCACTGCCGCAAGCGCTCGCTGGTGGTGCTGGTGACCAACGTCATCGACGAGCTGAACGCGAACCAGATCCAGCAGTACCTGCGGAACCTGGCCGGCCGGCACCTGCCGCTGGGCATTTTGTTGCGCGAGCGGCGGCTGTTCGATGCCGTCGAGGTCGAACATCCGCAGGAGGAGCAGCTTTGGCCCGCCGCCGCCGCCGCCGAGATCCTCGCCTGGAGGAACCAGGTGCTGGGCGACCTGGTCCATCAGGGCGTCCTGGTGCTGGACGTCTTCCCCGAGCAGATGACCGCCCCGCTGGTCAACCGCTACCTGGAAATCAAGGCCCGGCATTTGCTCTGAGAATAGGAGGCCGGACATTCCTGTCCGGCTTGGGAAGACAGGCAAGAATGCCTGTCCTCCTGAATAAAAATAGAGTAGATTGTTTTCATCAACTCCTCAAAGATGCGATGCCCCCTTCTCCAAACAATCCGAGACGCTCAGAGCCCCCGCCGAGGGACGACGGGTGCTATGGCATTTCGCAGTCGGCCGAGACGCGGCCGATGCCGGATTTCGTGGAAAGGTACACTCGGGCGGCGCTGCAGAAGCGCGTCAGCGCGGCCGAGGAGCCGCCCCGTCCGCCGCGCTGGCCGATGCTCGGCGGCGTCTGGACCTTCCCCTTCTATTTGAACACCCTCGGTCCGTGGATGTTCATTTCCTTCGGACTGATGCTGACCGCCTGGGTGATCCTGCTCTGGCTCGGGCCGGGAATGATTCTCGGGACGATGAGCGCCCGGCTCTTCGGACTTCCCGCCTGCCTGCTGGGCGCCTTGACGTTCGGGTATGCGTTTTCCTGCTGCCTGGTCGTCATCGAGCAGACGTCCAACGGCTGGGATTCGATCGACGTCTCGGTAGGCATGGAATGGAAGGAATGGATTTGGAATCTGGGCCGCGTCACGGCGCTGCTGCTGCAAGCGGCGGTGGTCGGCTACGCCTTGCAACTGCTGAGCCTCTCGGAAACGTGGCTGCCGATGGCCTGGGGGACGTTTGCGGCGTTTCCCCTGGTGCTGCTTGGGGCGTTGGCGTCCGACGGGGCCTGGGCGCCCCTGGCCGTGGCCACGGTCCTGCGGAGCTTGATTCCCTTAAGTTGGGCTTGGGCATTGTTCTATCTGCAAACGGCGGCCGTGGCCTGGGGCTGGACCGTGTTGACCGTCGCGGGACTCGAGCAATCGCCCGGGTTGACGCCCCTGTACGCGGCGCCGCTGCTGGCGGCGGCGATCTTGATCTACGCCCGGTTGGCCGGAAGGCTCGCCGGATACATTGCGGAAGCAACGACCTACTTTTCGACAGAAGGAGAAGAAGATGATGATGATGATGAGTAACCTCATATGTTTCAAAAGAAAAGATCCGGCTCAACGCCCCGGGATGGCCATCCCGGGGGCCGAAGCGGCGTGGCTTACCCCCGCGACCGCCGTCGCAGGGCGTTTTTTCAGAGCAACGTGTGTACTCGCGGCGGCGGGCCTGGTCGTGGCGTTGGGCGGCTGCAACGAGCCCGCCGTCATACCCGGTTCGTACCAAACCTACAATCACCCGGACGGAACGTTCAAGATCGAGTATCCCACCGAATGGGAAGCGAAAGGCGACGGCAAAGGCTGCTGCGCCTGGGCCTCGTTCACTTCCGGCGGGGCGGAAATCCAGGTCGATACCAGCACGGCCGGCTCGCTCGTGGGCGACATCGCCCGGTCACGGGGCCAGATGGGCGGCGGCATGGCTGATCCGGATCCTCAGTTCGCCCCCGTAGCTGAGGCCCATGAGCATGGAAAAGAGGGATTCGAGGAAGCCGAAGAGGTTGTTGAGCAGGAGTCGGTGCCCATCGTGACTGGCCTCGGCGACGGGCGGAAATCGGAATACACCGGTTCGAGCACTTTTGGCGGCAAGAAGCACGGCTACCGCGCCACGGCGCTGGCCCGCGACTATCAGATCCGCGTAATCTGCGAGTGCCCGGAGTCCGAGTGGGAGAGCCTCAAACCCGCCTTCGATAAAGTGATCGAGAGCCTCTCGCAGGGAAGACCGGAACGCTGAAGAAATTGGTCCTTATGGGTGGTCTCCCGCAGAGCAATAGACAAACTTGAGCAGGAATAGACAAATTATCGCTCCTTGTAGGGAATAATTGGCGATAGAGGGGCATTCCTGTCCGTTGAGGTTCCTTGGAGTTTAGGATAAACTCCGAGGGATATCCTTTGCTTAAAGGAGATTCCTTATGATGTGGTGCATCCGGGTTTTTGTCTCTTCGTTTCTTCCCGTTGTTCTCACGTTGAATTCCGTTCCGGCCCTCTGCGGCCAGGAGGCTCCCCGGCGGTTGGAAACGGATTTTCGCGCGCCGCCCGACGCCGCCCGGCCGTGGGTGTACTGGTTTTGGCTCAACGGGAACATCACTCGGGAAGGGATCACCGCCGACCTGGAGGCGATGCAGCGGGCGGGCGTCGGCGGCGTGTTGATTATGGAGACGGATCAGGGCGTGCCCATCGGACCGGTCCCCTTCGCCGGGCCGAAGTGGCGCGAACTATTCAAGCACGTCTGCGCCGAGGCCGACCGCCTCGGTCTGGAAGTGAACATCAACAACGACGCCGGCTGGTGCGGCAGCGGCGGACCCTGGATCACCCCCGACCTGGCCCAACAGAAGGTCGTCTTTTCGGAATTGCAGGTTGAAGGTCCGAATCGCTCGGAAGCGACGCTGCCGGCCCCGCCGAAAGTCGAGAACTATTATCGCGACATCTGCGTTCTGGCGTTTCCCACGCCCTCGGGAAACGCGCGGATCGACAATCTCCCCTACAAAATCGTACAGGCGACAACGGATTTCCATTACATGGGCCGGGCGAGCCTGCTGCCCACCCGGGCAAATTGGTCCCCGGTCCCGGCGGAGGAAGCGATTGCCCGCGACCGGATCGTGGACCTGTCGGCCAAGAGGGACGACGCCGGCCGGTTGACCTGGGACGTGCCGGCGGGCAAGTGGACGATCCTCCGGTTCGGGTACACGCTGACGGGCAAGAGGAACCATCCGGCACCGGCCGCCGGCTGCGGGCTGGAATGCGATAAGATGAGCAAAAAAGCCATCGAGGCCCACTTCGACGGGCTGATCGGCAAACTGATTGCCGACGTGGGACCGCTGGCCGGAAAGACGTTCGTTTCCACGCACATCGACAGTTGGGAGACCGGCGGACAGAACTGGACCCCGAAATTTCCCGAGGAGTTCCAACGCCTTCGCGGCTACGACCTGACGCCGCTGCTGCCCGTGCTGACCGGCCGGATCGTCGAGAGCCGCGAAGTCTCCGAACGGTTCCTCTGGGACCTCCGGCAGACCATTTCCAAGCTGATCCTGGAAAATTACGCCGGTCATCTGCGGACGTTGGCCAACCGGCACAAACTGCGGCTGTCGATCGAGGCCTACACCGCGTGCCCCTGCGACGAGTTGGCCTACGCCGGCCGGGCCGACGAGCCGATGGGCGAGTTCTGGTCGTGGTGGTTTTCGAGCAACCGGCCCTACGGCTTCGGCTTCACCTGCACCGAGATGACCTCCGGGGCGCACGTTTACGGCAAGCCGATCGTCGGCGCCGAGGCCTTTACCGCCTGCGACAGCGAACGCTGGCAGAGCTATCCGGGAAACATCAAAATGTTGGGCGATTGGGCCTTTTGCGAGGGGATCAACCGCTTCGTCTTCCACCGCTACGCCATGCAGCCGTGGTTGAACGTTAAGCCGGGCGTGTCGATGGGGCCGTGGGGACTGCACTACGAACGGACGCAGACATGGTGGGAGCCGGCCAGGGCCTGGCACGAATATCTTGCCCGTTGCCAGCACGTCCTGCGGCAGGGGCTGTTTACGGCCGACGTCTGCTATCTCGGCGCGGAGGGCGTGCCGCAGTCGATCGGCGTGCAGAAACGCTTCTTCGCCAAGGCGTCGGACGACCTGGACGAGCCGCGGGAGCGGACCGGCTACAATTTCGATCTCTGCCCGCCCGAGGCCCTGCTGACGCGGGTGTCCGTCAAGGACGGCCGGCTGGTGCTGCCCGACGGCATGAACTACCGCCTGCTGGCCCTGCCGCTGGTCGAGACCATGACCCCGCAACTGCTCCGCAAGGTCGAGGAACTGGTGGCGGCCGGGGCGACGGCCGTCGGGCCGCGGCCCGATAAATCGCCCAGCTTAAGCAATTATCCGCAGTGCGATCAAGAGGTCCGGCGGCTTGCCGAGGAGCTTTGGGGATCGGGAGAGGCCCCGGACCGGCTGACCGGGCGGAAATACGGCCAGGGACGTATTTTCTGGTCCGCCGCGATGCAGAAGCAGGCCGGCGACCATCCCTCGCCCCGGGAAGTCTTCGGCCCGGCCCGGTGGATCTGGTATCCGGAGGGCGATCCCGCTGCGGCCGTTCCGCCCGGCTGCCGGTACTTCCGCCGGATCTTCATGGTCGACGCCGACCGGCCCGTCGCCTCCGCCCGGTTGATGATGCATGCCGACAACGCCTTTACCTGCTGGCTGAACGGCCGGAAGGTCGGCCAGGGGCACAACTTCCACCGCCTGGAATCGGTCGACCTGACGCCGTTTGTCAAACCGGGACCGAATCTCCTGGCCGTGGAGGTCGCCAATTGGGGCGGAGGTCCCAGCCCGGCCGGGCTGATCGGGCGGGTCGCCGTGAAGTACCGCGACGGAGGCGCGCAGGACGTCGTCACCGATAAGGAGTGGAAATCGGCCGAGACCGGCAAGGAGGGATGGAACTCCGATCCCGCGCCGAAGGAAGGTTGGGTTGCCGCGAAGGACGTCGGGCCGATGGGGATGGCCCCCTGGGGAGAGATCGCTCCCACCTTCGCCGAGATCGAATTGTTCGCCGAAGAGGACGTCATCGCCGATGTCTTCGAGAAATTGGGCGTGCCGCCGGACTTCGATTTCCAGGCGCAAAGCGGAACGCGGAGCCTGCGCTACCTCCACCGCACGCTGGACGGCGCGGACGTTTACTTCGTGGCCAATAAGCTGCCGCA
>JAFGPV010000052.1 GCA_016936015.1 Pirellulales bacterium | reverse complement strand
GGGGGCCGCCGTGCCGGCGGCCGCTAAACGGATGGGTGCGGACTACGCTTCTATTGTTTTCTATGGCGTCTGGCCCGGAAGGGTTCGACGATCAGGGTATGAATCCAATAATCCACTCCCCCCCAGCGGCCGACGGCCGTGGAGGAAATTACCAGTAATGCCAGTAATTCGATAAAATCCTTGTTGATCAGCAGGGCGTGGCCGACGATCGGCGGGTCGAAGGGATAGATCGTTGGCCAGGCGGGTTGGGTCATCACCACGAAAGCCATAAAGCACGCGCCGCCGAGGGCCGCCAGCCGCGTGAACAATCCAATCAACAGACAGAATCCGATGGCCGTCAGACCCCAGGTCACGGCGAAGTCGATCTGCTGCATCCGGGGCCACTGCCAGATCCGCCAGTTGCACGGCTCCGCGGCAACCTGCTCCCGCTGCCTCGGCGTCAAGGCGTCCCGGAGAGCATTCGAATAGGTCTGCTCGCGATCCTGGAGTTCCTGAACCCAGACCCGGACCTCGGCCCGCAGTTCCAGCATCCGATTCCAGCGGCGTTCTTTTTGAAATTGGGCGTCCTGGTTTTTTTCCTTATCGTTCTGAAAACGGTCCAGCGACTCGAAAAAGGCCAGGATCTCTTTCGCTTGATCCTGGAAATACTCGTCGAGTTGTTTTTGGTGTTTCTCCAGGATTTCTTTCGACGCGGTCTCGAACTTCGCATACGCATCGGCGACTTCTTTTTTAGCGGCCGATCCGGGATCGAGTTTCCCCAGCAGATTTTGCCGGATTTCCGTCCAGCGGGCTTTGAGCGGAGCGAGGTCCACCCGGAATTCCTCTTTGCCGGTTTTTGCGTCTTTTTCCGTTTTCCCTTGCAGGCTCTCGCGCCCGTAGAGGTCGGGAATCATGGCGTAAAAAATTTCCGCCAACGGCCCCTTGGCCTGGCTGAGGAACGGCTCGGCCGAAAATTCGTCGGCGTGTACGATCTTCCACACGCCCTCGTAGAAGAAGTGGCATCCCAGGCCGAGACGCAACGCCACCAGGGCGGCGACCGTCAGCAGACCGATGCGAAAACGGGCGGATGGATTCAAAAGACACCTCTTGGGATCTCGGGCAGAGTCGGGGAGGGAACGTCAGGTAGGCCGTCGGCAATTACCGGCGTGGGCAAGAGCGAGAACAACGCCTCGCCATAAGGATTCAACATTAAACTTTATTGTAACCGATTCTCCGCCAGGGGGGAAGTGTCGCCAGAAAACCCGATCGGGTGGCACACCCTGAGGAACGAAGAGTGTGGTGAACCGGGAAAAACACGCCCTTCGCTCCGCTCAGGGGCGTGCCACTCCAAGTCTAACGCCGCAAACCGCCTTAGGCAGATCCTTAGAAATCCGCCTCCTCGAGTTCTTCGAGCCAGAGCCGGATCTCGTTGTCGTATTCGCTGGCCAGATTGCTCATCACCAGTTGGCGGTGGAAGCTGGCGGCGCCTTCCTTGACCAGGTCGGCCGCCTCGGCGCTGGGAAAGCGGCGCATCGGATCGGGGACCACCAATCCCCGGCAGAAACTCATCAGCAGGTCGCTGCGCACCACTTCCTCGGGCAGCAGGTTCGGCAGCCGTTGGGCGAGAAACCGCTTGGCTTCGAGCAGTTCCCGAAAGCTGCTGATCCCTTCGAACGGCGAAACGCCCGCCAGCATCTCGATCAGCACGTAACCCAGGCTGGCTAGGTCACTTTGGGGGGCGCTCTGGCCGCCTTCGAGCAGTTCCGGCGCGGTGTAGGCCGGCGTGCAGGTGCGGCGATGCGGCTCCAAGGCGAGATCCACCGCGGAACCTAGGTCCACGATCTTTGCGTTGCCCGTCCGCTTGAGCATAATGTTCGAGGGCTTGATGTCGCCGTGCACGATCCCCTCGCGGTGCAGCGCGGCCAACGCCGCCAGGCAGTCGCGGACCACTGCCACCGCAATCCCCGGTTTCACCCGCGGCTGGGTCGGCCCTTTGGTGACGATCACCTCGTTGATGTAGTTCCAACGCTTGGTGCTGACGCGGTCCCGAATCCGATTCAGCATCCCCGGCGTCAGCAGCCGGGCGAGGTCGAATCCGTCGACCCATTCCATTTCCATGATCCGGATGCGGTCGCGTTCCACCCAGTTTCGCACGTCCAGCAGGTTATCCTGCTGGATCTGCGCCACCCGGCCGGCAACCTGGGCCATCCGCCCCATCGCCTCGTTGTAGGACCGCTCGTCCTCGTAGCGTTCGGGTGAAAAGATTTTCAGCGCCACGGGCAAGGTAAAATCGTCCGTGCCCCGCCGCTCGCTGAGAAAGACAACTCCCTGCCCGCCGGAGCCTAACAGCCGCAGCAGCCGGTGGTGCTCGGTCCAACTGAGCCGTTGCTCTTGGAGAATGCCGTTATACCGGACCAGCAATTCGTCGGGGCAACGCTTCACCTCGCGGCCGCCCCAGGTCCGCGTGGCATCCACTTCCAGAAAGGTTGTTGACAACATAGGAAGACAACTCTTGAAAAATAGAACCCTGAGACCCGAGAAGAAGCGGAGGCTTCTTCAACTCAAGGAGGCCCTATCTTACCGTCTTTCCCTGATTCGCGCCTAGACGTATCTTTAGCCGCCCCTGCGGTGCAAGATTCGTGCCCTTGTCATGCAGAGAGGCATTATTTAAAAACTGAATCCCGCCTTCAATCCCACGGTCAGCCAACTCGAATCGGGTTGCAGGGTCTCGCGGACGGCGGCCGATTGGTGAAAACCGAAGGCCTGAAAATACGCCGCCAGATGGAGCCGTTGCCCCCTAATACCCCCTTCAAATCCGCCCATCAGTCCCGCTTTCGGATACAAAGTGACGTCGTAATACGAAACGTGTTCGAAGTTGATCGCGGTGCACCCGAGCCGCCCGGAACCGTAGAACTCCCAACCGTCGTCCGCGCGGCGCCGGGTTTCCAGACCGATATAGGGATAAGTGGACCACCAGGTTTCCAGGTATCCGACGACGGGATACCCCGACTCGGAATAGTCGCTCGGCAGATCCCGGCACCAAAACCGCGTCCCGATGCCCGCGAAGAGACTGATCCGCGGCCAGACGTCCGGCTCGATCAGCAATTCATATTCTCCGCCCAGTCCCAGGTAATTGGTGGTCGATTTCAAGGGATCGGTGGTGCCGTTCCAGAGCATGATTTCGCTGTCGTAATTGACCGAGCCGCCGAACATTTCCAGGCGGAAACGCTCGATCCCCGTCCGCCGCGTATATCCCAGCGTCAGCAACGGCCCGTCCTCGTTGACGAAGTCGGCCCCGTTAAACCGTTCGTTCCAATGAAAATAGTCGATCCGCGCGGACCATCCCGATTCCCGTTCCTCGGGCGACATCAGCCCCGGTCCTTCCGCCCGAAGCAGTGCGGCGCCCCAGAAGATCGCCACGGAGAGTAACAGGATGCGTTGATTCATGGTGGATATTAAACTCGTCTCATAAAACGCCCCGCGATGGCAATCGCGGGTGGTAAGGGCGAAGAGTGTACAGTCGCCGTTAAGGAAGCAACAACGTCATTCCGGGGGGAAGCTGTAGTAGTATTAATGGGATGAAACGCACCTTCCTCAAAATTATGGTGCGTTTCACGCACCCTACGGCGATATCAGATATCGCCTGCTTCGCCCCAAAGCGGATATCCCCCACCGCGGATGGGGAATCCAAGCCGCTTATCAACCAAATAATTGATCAGCGGCAGGCCCGACTGCCAGCGGCGGAGGTTGCGGCAGAACAGGTCCGTCATCTTGTCGATCCGCCAGGCGGCCTGCCCGCCCACGTGCGGAGTGATGATTACGTTGGGCATCTCCCACAGCGGACTGCCCGGCGGCAGCGGCTCGGGCTCGGTGACGTCCATCACCGCCCCGGCCAACTCCCCGCGGCGGAGTGCCGCAACCAGGTCGTCGTGAACCACCAGCGGCCCCCGGGCCATGTTGACCAGTACCGCCGGGGGTTTCATCTTTTCCAGAACGGCGGCATTAATCATCGAGCGTGTGGTGTCGTTCAGCGGCACGGCCAGGACGAGGAAATCGGAGATCGGCAACAGGTCCATAAACCGTTCGGCCGGCCAGAGGGCCTCGACGGTCGCCGGCGGATCGACCGGAAACAGATCGACGGCGTACGTTTTCGTCTGGAACGGCACGAGCAGTTCCGCAAACCGCCGGCCCCAACCGCCCAGGCCGACGATGCCCACCGTGGACCGGGTCAGGTCGCGGGTCGGCCGGCGGATGAATTCCTTCTTCTGCTGGGCGCGGAAGAACACCGGCAGGCTCCGCGTCCAGGCGGTGATCAGGGCGATGGTGTGCTCCGCCACCTGGTCGGCCAACACGCCCGAGGCGCTGGTCACCGCTACGTCGGAGTCGATCACCGACGGCACCAGGCAGTGGTCCATCCCCGCGGCCGAGGACTGGATCCACCGCAGCCGCCCCTGGCGGATTACGTCGTCCCAATCGACCGGCACCTTGGCGTGGCCGCAGAAGATGTCGGCCGCGAAAAGCGCTTCCGCCACCCGCTCCTGCCCGGCGTCGACGATCTCCGCCCCCGGCATCGCTTCGGCAATCTGCCGGACGTGCTTCTCCTCGACGGGATAACAGAGGACAATGCGGGTCGTCATGCGTTGGATTATAAGATTATTGGACCAATTCTCACCCTGTAGGAGGCGGCTCCTGCCGCCGATTGGCTTGATTGATTCATCGGCGGCGGGAGCCGCCTCCTACAGGGTGATTGTCTGTTTCCGATTCTCGCTTTAATCCTGCAATCGGCGGACGTAGACGTAATACGCTCCACAGAGTTCTTTCCCGTCGGCATCGTAAAACCAAGTCTGGAGCGTGGTGTCTCCTTTCGGCAGTTCCACCGTAAACGTGGCCTTTTTATCTCCGGGAACGACGGCCGTCTTCACGTCGTGCTTGCCGACGCGGAGCCGGGCCTGGGCAATGGGCAACGCCTTGCCGGCGATGGTTTTGCAATCTTCGCCCACGTGGGGCGGCAGGCCCGCGGTCAAGGCGGCGTCGGCCTCGCGGGGCCAGCGGCGGAGTTCGATTTCGTATCGGCCCGGCCGGGCCACCTCGACGTGCCAGAGGCCGTTCTTCTTCTCGCCGAGGAGGACTTGATACCGTTGATCGAGAAACACGTCGGCCCAATCGCAGGCGCACAGCCGCGTCGGATTTTGTTGGGGGGCGCCGATCACCGACGGCTGGAAGTGGTCCAATTGCGGCTCGATGCCGGCCCACCAGCGGTCGTAGTGTGCTTGCATCTTGGCGGCAACGTCAGGATGTTCCTTAATCACGTTGTGGTCCTGGTGCGGATCGGTCTGCAGGTCGTAGAGTTGGTTTCCCTTAGTCAGCCGCCAGTGTTTCCAGAGGACGGTGGCGTCGTTCTTTTTCGGATACGGCGAATCCATCCGGCTGAATTGGACGACCAGCATCCGGTCGGGAACTTTTTCGTTTTCATCCTTGAGGACTTTCGCCAAACTTACGCCGTCGAACTTCGCGCCCTCGGGGACCTTCAGCCCGCAGAGATCGACCAACGTGGGCAGCAGGTCCTGGGCTTCCGTCAACCCGGCAACGTCCCGGCCGCCGCCGATTCCGCCGGCTGGCCAGCGGACGAAGCAGGGGACCCGGTGTCCGCCCTCCCAGAGCGTAATCTTGCCGCCCTTCATGCCGGCGTTATAGAAGGGGACTCCAAAGGTGCCCCCGTTGTCGGTCATAAAGACCAGGATCGTGTTGTCCCGCAGGCCGGTTTCCCGAAGCACGTCTTCCAATCGCCCCAGGTTCTCGTCGATGTTGACGATCATCCCGAAGAACCGGGCCAAGAACTCGCGCCGTTTCTCGTCCATTTTTTGATCGGCCAACAGCGATTCATACTCTTTCCGATATTTTTCCGGTACATACAGCGGGGCGTGAGGGGCGTTCGTGGGGAGGTACAAAAAGAACGGTTCTCCCCGGTCCTTGCGATCCTTCAGCCAGTCGATGGCGTGGTTGAAGAAGACGTCGGTGCAGTAACCTTCATACGATTGAGGCTGATCGCCCCAGCGATAATGGTCGTTGAAATAGTCGTTGTTCCAGTAGTCGGCGGCCGCACAGAGGTAAGACGATCGGAACCACAAGGCCGTATCGAATCCCCGGTCGATCGGCCGGTAGGGATAGGTATCGCCGAGGTGCCACTTGCCGAAGATTCCCGTGCGGTATCCGCTTTGGGCGAAGAGGTCGGCCAACGTGGGCAGGTCCCTTCGCAGCAGGGTTCGCCCGCTGCTGACGTTCATCGCGCCCGAGTAGAGCGCGTCGACGCCGGAGATCAACTGCGCCCGGGTGGGCGTACACATCGGCTCGACGTGGAAGTCGGTCAGGCGGACGCCTTCGGAGTGGAGCCGGTCGAGGTTCGGCGTCTTGATGACGGGATTGCCGTGACACGACAGATCGCCGTAGCCCTGGTCGTCGGTCAACAGCACAATCACGTTCGGCCGCTTGGCGTTCGGCGCCGCCTCTGCCGCGTTGCAGGGCCGAATCCCTCCCCATACCACGAATCCGACAATCCAAGTCGCGCCGAGGGTACTCAGAAAGATTCTGAAGAACTTGCTGCAAATTGTGTGGAACATGGATTCGGTCCTCCCGGCGGCACGCGAAAACCTCTATTTTCCCACCTTGATGAGGGAATGCAACCGTTCATTGTCGAACAAGGTTCTTTTTATACATCTCCAAGTCCTGCAATCCTTTACCGATGTACGATGAGCGATTTTTTGGGTAACGGGAGTGCGTTTTGTGCAATTCGAGGGGGAGTGGGAATCGTTACTGATTTAGGTTTGGCAATTTTTTCAATCCTTGCCGATCGTCGGCGGACAGTTGGGGAACAAACGGCGTGTTTTACACGAAAGAACATTCTCAGTTGCCTTGGGGACCTTTGCTTGGGGAATATGGCGTGCAGATTATATCAAAAACGGTGGCCCAGTTTCCAGGAAAAAAAGCCGTTCTCCGGATCTGCGTTCTGGGCTGGGTGAAATGTGCCCCTTCACGGGGCAATCAGGATGATGCCAAACGGCATCGGGAAAAGAATCCCCAACCTCTGGATGGGTATCGCCTGGGCTGCGCAAAACTTGGGTATTTTCACACCCGTTCCATCCTGAAATAGCGCGTTGCCGCGTGTTTACCCTGCGGGAGAACATGCTGGTTTCTTGACATGAACGCGCTATTTCGTAATAGAAACCGTATCACGTCGGATTTTGATCTTGGATTTGTTCCACGTGACGACTTGCCGGGTTGCTCCGAAGGAGCAACGGTTCTCCCAGCCCTGGGCAACGCC